>DATLEF010000187.1:0-3711 GCA_035525455.1 Burkholderiales bacterium | reverse complement strand
CGTCCCCCAACGGTCGCGGCGCTCGCCTGAAGACTCGGGCCTCGCCGCCCCACGAACAGAGGGAAACCTTCCACGGTTTCCCTCCGTAACCTCCCTTCCCCCAACGGTCGCGGCGCTCGCCTGAAGGCTCGGGCCTCGCCGCCCCACGAACAGAGGGAAACCTTCCACGGTTTCCCTCCGTAACCTCCCTTCCCCCACTGATGCTGCTACGGTGCGAGCGGCGGCTCGGCGTCGATGCGCTGTCCGGTGACGTGCCGGTACAACGCATACGCACGATTGATGAGCGATGCCTCGCGCGTGCCGATCACGGTTTTCCTGATCGCGCTCACCACGTAATAATCCCACGTGCCTTTCCCGCGCCGGCGCAGAAACTGAACGGTGCGCAGGTCGCCGGGCGCAACACTGGCCAGAAACCCCTTGAACCCCGTGATGTTCTGAGCCTGCACGACGAACCGGTCGGGACCGCTCGCCGTGACCCGCATGCGGTACGTGAGCTCGTGTTTGGAACGGTTGTCGGTCTGCGAGTAGAACAATTCGTTTCCGGCCGACATTTCGGCTGCGCTGAAGTCCGCGCGCGGCTTGTAGCCTTTGTCGACTTTCTCGAGCGCGTACGACTTTGGAATGAACTCCTCCCAACTCCGGTCGGTCGTCGACCAGTAGCGCAAACCCTGCAGCTTCGAAAGCGCGCCGAGCCGCTCCAGCAGCTCCGTGGCGTCGCCTTTGAAACGAAAACTCCCCGACAGCACTACGACCGCATCGAATCCGTCAGCGAGTTCGGCTGCACACGGCGCAGCGACTCGTGCGGTGCCATCTTTCGGAAGCTGCGCTGCAACCGCCGGTGGCGAATCGACCGGGGCATACGCAGGGACGGGAGGTGAATCGCAGGGCGCGCGCGGTGTGGGCTCGGCGGCGAGGCCGATGCTCGACGCGAGCAGCGCGAACAGCGCGAGAAGTCTCATAGCCCTGTCGCGTGGCACGCAGCGTGCCTGATCACGCGTGCGGAATTCCGACTCAACGAGCCTACAGCTTAGGGAATCTGAGCTCGAGTCACGCTGCCGCTGCGAAAAACCCGTGCAGGGTCGGGGCGTGAATACCGGATCTGGATGACTCATCGCGACTCGCCGCAGGATTCCCGCCGTTGGGCGTGGCTGTGTGATGGTCGGCCAGGAGACCGTACCGGGCAGCTGCCACGACCGCCTGCAGCCGGCTCGACACGCCGAGCTCGCTCAGTATCCGGCTGATGTGACACTTCACGGTCGCCGAAGAGATCTCGAGCCGGCGGCTGATGAGCTTGTTCGGCAAGCCTTCACAGAGCAGTGCCAGCACCTCGAGCTCGCGCGGCGTGAGATGTATCGCGCGCGGCGGACATTGCGATTGCGTAACACTGTATTGTGCAGTGGGTTTCATGGCGTTCTCCGGTCCTGTTTCAGCTTTGTTATCCAGCGGTAGTCGCCTACCGGGCCTATTGACACACCCGCACTCTAGTCAGCCCCGGCCGGCAGGTAAGTGCGAGAACGCACCGCGGAGATACGATGGAAATGAGGCCGCCACTGGTCTTTTTCCCTCGAGCTAAAGCCGCCTGGAGCTTCTCGAGAGTCTGGCCGGCGACGCCCCTGGAGCGGCCGGCACGCGATGGTCGTGGCGAACGTTACAGGCTTTGAGCGGCGGGGCTTCCGAGCGCGGGGGCAAGCCGGCGTGCCAGCGACAGGGCCGCGCACGTGACCAGCAAATCGAGCACGGCGTAGAAGGTGCTTACGAGACCCGGAGGATTCGTGGTCACCAACGAAAACACCGGCACTACAGGCGCCCACGCCCAGTTACCGAGCCAGGTGCCGTAGAGCTCCAGTGCGAGCGCGAGCAGGAAAGTGCTCGCGTAAAGCGGCCGGTCGGCGGGTGAATTGAACGCGACTGCGGCGAGGAAGGCCAGCAGGACGATTGCGAATGTGTCGAGACCCAGGATGGCAGCGAAGAACGCATAGGCCGCTGCCGCGCCGAGAACGGCATTCGCGATGGCGGATGGCATGCCGCGGCCCATTGCGATGGCCATCATGAGGAGCATGACATGGCCGGGCGGTATGAAGAGCGGAACGTTCTCGAGCCGATAGGTGTACAGGCCCCACAGCAGGGACAGGAAAAGCTCGCCGCAAGTGGCTATGATGAGGCAAGCCCAGAGCGTCAGCCGCTCGTGAAATTCGAAGCTCGCGAGCACGTAAAACAACGCGATCCACGCCACGATGCCGATCACGACCTGTCCGGGAAGGTCGACACGCACGTCGAGCGCCAGCGCGACCGCCAAAAGGACGAAAACCAGCAGGCGGTGGGAGCGGGGGAGAGCGGGAAGGCTGATGCGCATCGTACGGCGCATTGTGTGTCGGGCGATGCCCGCATTGCAACCGCCAGGAACAACAATTCGTCTTTGCATGAGCCGTATTATTATTCCCCTGACTAACCATAACGAAAACGTGCCACTTCGTGCACACTGCGTTGCCGCATAGAGGAGGCGGCAGGGGTATGGTAAAACGCGATCGGCTCGGCATCGCCGTCATCGGCTGCGGCCGCATCGGCACACTGCGGGCGACCATGGCTGCGGCACATTCCGCGGTGGCTTTCGTAGCGGTCGCCGACCAGGATCCCGTGCGCGCGAAGATGCTGGCCGATAAAGTCGGCGCGCAATTTCACACGTCGAACAATCTCGAAGCGATGTCGCGGCCCGAAGTGAACGCGATCGTCGTCTCCACCATCGAGATGGCGCACACCGAGCCCGTCCTGCAGGCGCTCGGGCTTGGCAAGGCGGTGCTCGTCGAGAAGCCGATCGCAGTCGATCTCCACACCGCCGATCGCATCCTGGCCGCAGCTGCAAAAAGCAAATCGAGCCTGCACGTGGGGTACAGCCGGCGCTTCAAGGAGCGCTATCTGATCGCGAAAGAGCAGATCGTGCAGGGCCGCCTCGGCCGCATCACCGGAACGGCGGCGCGCGTGTACAACTCGCGGTCACAGGCGATGCAGACGCTCGCGCGCATGCCCGCCGAAAGCAATCCCGTTTCAGGCCTCACCTATTACATCGATCTTCTGAACTGGCTGCTGGCAGGCAACGAAGTCGTCGAAGTCGTCGCGCGCGGACAACGCGGCGTCATCAGTGAAAGCGGGCACAACGCGCCGGATGTCGTGGGCGTGCTGCTCACGTATGCGGACGGCGCCATTTCGACCCTGGGCGTGAGCTATGCGCTGCCGGCGAAATATCCGTCGCTGGGCCACGCGGCACGCGTCGAGGTGGTGGGCCGCGAAGGCGTCATGCTGCTCGACGACGATCATACCGATCAGCTCATGTACAGCGAGCGCGGCGCCGACCATGTCTACATACCCGGTCATCGCGCTAATATGGTCTTTCTGGGCAGCGGCACTCCGGGAGACTGGGCGCTCGGCGAATTCCAGGGTCCGGTCGCGACCGAGACGCGCGCCTGGCTCGATCACCTGTCGATGGGCAAGCCGTGTCATCTTGCGACCGCGCACGAGGCGCGCAAAGTCGTCGAGATCACACTGGCGATCGAGCGCTCGCTGCGCACGCGGCAAGCGGTCGAGCTGCCGTTGGCGCAGGAGTAACAATCGGCCGGTGCGCTGCCAGCGCACCGACACAAATAACGCTGGAGGAATGCTGATGCGCGCGTGTCTCGCAATCATCGCCGCGATCGCCGCGATCATCTCTACCGCTGC
>DATLEF010000166.1:0-4601 GCA_035525455.1 Burkholderiales bacterium | reverse complement strand
AATGAAAATAGGGGCGATCCGCGCCAGTTCAAGGGGGCCGCGGGCGAATGTCAGCGCTGCACCGTTCACGCGCTTCGAGGCTCACGTCGGGGCGGTCCAGCACATCGTGCATAATGGGTCGCACGATTCGGGAGCGATCGGCGAAGCGCACGCGCCTTAGCGGCGCGAGCGGCTAGAGTCTCGATCCACGACAATTCTCGACAGGACCCCCTCACGTGAAAATTGCAATACTCGATGATTACCAGCAGGTCGCGAAACAACTGGCGGACTGGGGCTCGTTGCCGGCCGGCACGCAGGTCGATTCGTTTGCCGAGAACATTGCAGACCGCGCGGAGCTGGTGCGCCGCCTGACCCCGTACGACGTGATCGTCGCGATGCGCGAGCGGACGCGCTTCCCGGCTGATGTCATCAATGCGCTACCGAACCTGCGGTTGGTCGTCAGCACCGGCGGACGCAATCCGAGCATCGACGCCGAAGCCTGCGCGGCCCGCAATATCGCACTGTGCAGCGCGCACGGTGCAGCCAGTGGCCAGAGCTCGACCGCCGAAGTCGCATGGGCGCTCGTGCTTGCGCTCACGAAACGCATCCCCCAGGCACAGCAGGCGCTGCGCGCGGGCGGCTGGCAGGAAAGCGTCGTCACCGAGTCGTTGGCGGGGAAAACGCTGGGCGTTCTGGGTCTCGGCCGCCTCGGCAAGCACGTTGCGCGATACGGTCAGGCATTCGGCATGAAGGTGATCGCGTGGAGCCCGCATCTGACTGACGAGCGCGCAACGGAAGTCTCGGTACGGCGTGTGTCCAAAGAGGCGCTGTTCGCGGAATCGGACGTCGTCTCGCTGCATCTCGTCTCCAATGCCGCGACGAAGGGCATTGTGGGCGCGGCGGAGATCCAAGCGATGAAACCCAGCGCTTACATCATCAACACGTCACGCGGTCCTCTGATCGACGAACAGGCCTTGCTCAAGGCGCTGCAGGAACGACGTATCGCGGGCGCTGGGCTCGACGTGTTCTGGACCGAACCGCTGCCCAAAGATCATCCGGTGCGGCGATTGGATAACGTCGTTCTGACTCCGCATCTCGGTTACGTCGTCGATGAGAACCTCGAGAAGTTCTATGACAACGCGCTCAAGAACATCAGGAACTTCATCGCGGGTTTGCCGCTGACCCCGATGGGACGCTGAGCGCGGGGCACTTAGGCCACCGCCGCGGACACGTAGAGCCCGACCACGCAGGCGAGTCCTGCCGCCCAGACGATGGAGCGTGCTGTCGCCTGGTCGTGGATGTATAGCAGCGTGTAGATGAACCGCAGCGCAACGAACGTGGACGCGAGCGTGTCGATCCAGACCTGCGAGGCGCCCGCGAGCTGCGCAACGATTACACCGGCCGCAAAAGCCGGAAACGCTTCGAACCCATTGAGCTGAGCCCAGTACGCGCGCCGCCGCCGCAGGGGCAGCGTTTCGAGCCCGTCGCGCGGCGCGTGATTGTCGTACGTCCTTGCGCCACCCTCGGCAAACTTCGCGTAACCGGTGCCGATATAGGGCAGCAGTGCCGCAACCAGGATCATCCAGAAAGCAAGCGTCACGGCCGAGCGCCCGCGTGAGTCGTGTGCATATCGTTAACTCTCCCTGAAAAAAAACGCATTCGCCGGTTCGTCGCTCCACGGCCGGTCACCGGGAATGCGGCGTACCGCAGCGAGCACCGTGGGCGCGACGCGATAGAGCAGCGCGCGCTGCGCGTTACTCAGCTTGAGCCCGGCGCGTGCGATCGCCGCTTCCACTGTGGCGCGCGTAGTGCTGCTGACGTGCTGATCGCTCAGACGCTCGTTCGCGGGTGCAGTCAGTTGCGGTGCGGCAGTGCCTGCGACCAGCGCCGGACGGCGCGTGCGCCACTCGGTCGCGCATTCGTAGGCGTGACCCACACGCAACACGGTTTCCTCGTAGAAGGGTCGGCCTGCGATCTGCATCGAGAGCGGCAAACCCTCTTCCGTGTAGCCGTTACACACAGAGAGAGCAGGCCCGCCGGTCACGTTGAACGGTGTGTAGATATTGGGTTTCTCCCATTTGTCGGCGAAACCGGACCCGATCAGTTCATCCAGACGCGCAGCAGGCGCGCTGCTCGCCGTGAGCAGCACGTCGAATGCATCGTACAGCGGCTCCATCTCGTCGACCATGCGCTTGCGCTCGCGCTGTGCTCGGACGTAGTCGGCCGCGGTAAAGAGAAAGCCCGGCAGATTGCGGCCGATGAAATCCGCGCCATAGTCCTGCAGCCTCTCGCGCATGTCCTTTTCGTGGATGACGACGAGCTCGGTCTTCGCGATCACCATCTTCACGTCGTTGTAGTCCTGCCGCGAGCGCATACGCGCGACGCCGATGCGGGCGCCGAGTCGCTTCAGTACATCGATCGCGGCGTCCATGGCGTGCGCCGCTTCGGGCGCCGTGTTGCCTTCTTCTTCCCAGAAGTGGCGCACGACACCGATACGCAGGCCGCGAATGTCGCGCGTCAGCGCCTTGCGGTATTCGGGCACCGGCCGGCGCGAGCTCGTCGGATCCCTCGCGTCGTGCCCTGCGACGCACTGGAGCAGAATCGCGCAGTCCTCGACGGTCCAGGCGAGGGGGCCCGCATGATCGAATGTGAACGAGTTCGGGATCACGCCATAGCGGCTGACGCGACCATAGGTGGGTTTGAGCCCGGCGACGCCGCATAGCGAAGCGGGGATGCGAATCGAGCCTCCGGTATCGCTGCCGAGCGACGCGGGACAGAAGCCCGCAGCGATCGCCGCACCGGACCCACTGCTCGAGCTGCCGGTGAAATGAGCCGTGTTCCACGGGTTGCGCGCCGGCGGCCACGGAAGATCCAGAGAAGGGCCGCCGCTTGCGAACTCGTGCGTGGCGAGCTTTCCGAGCATGACAGCACCGCAGTCGAGCATGCGCTGTGTTGCCGTCGCATTCTCGTGGGGCACGTTGCCCATCGCGATTTTAGAATGCGCGGACGTTAGCACGCCCGCAGTGTTGTAGATGTCCTTCAAGGCAAAGGGAATGCCGTGCAGCGGCCCGCTGTATTCTCCGCGTGCGATTTCGCGCTCGGCCGCGCGCGCCTGCTCGATACCGATGTCGTCCGTGCGAGTGACGAACGCACGCACCTGATCGTCGAGGGCATCGATGCGCGCAATGAGCTCGCGCACGTACTCTACGGGCGAGAGCGCTTTCGTTTCGATCAAGGCGGCCGCTTGCGCGATCGAGAGAAAGTGCAGGTCGGTGGGCGCTGCTGCGGCGGCGGTGCGAGGCTTATGCATGTAGGGTCCCGAGCGGAACGATCGATCTCGATTGTATGCGAGCATGCGCGGCGCGATAATCGGCTGTTTATCAGATTCCTCTGCGCACGATTTCCTGACTGCGCGCGACTGAGTGCCAACCTCCAACCCTCTCTGCGGAGCTCCCCAAGTCTGGTATGAGACGCTTTATGGTTATTTTCGTCGCAGCATGCGGGCTGATGCTGTCGTTGTCATCGCTCGCACAAAGCTATCCGAGCCGAGCCGTCAGGATGCTCGTCGGTTTTCCGCCTGGCGGGTCAACCGACATCATGGCGCGCCTCATCTCACCCGGCCTGAGCGAAACCTTCAAACAGCAGTTCGTCATCGACAATCGCCCGGGCGCGAACAGCAACATCGCCTCGGAGCTTGCCGCTCGAGCGGCTGCCGATGGCTACACACTGCTCGTCGTGTCCGCGTCTTTTTCGACCAACGTGAGCTTGTATCCGAAGATGGGTTACGACCCGATTCGCGACTTCGTGCCGATCACTCGCATCGCGGCCGTGCACAACGTGCTGCTGGTTCATCCTTCACTGCCAGTCAAGACGGTGAAGGAGTTCGTCGCGCTCGCGAAGGCGAAGCGTGGCGAGATCGTTTTCGCCTCGTCCGGCAGCGGCAGCACTTCTCATCTCGCGGCGGAGCTCCTGAAAACGAGCGTCGGCGGGCTCGACACCGTGCACGTGCCGTATAAAGGCGTCGCGCCTGCGCTGGTGGATCTCGTCAGCGGCCAAGTGCATGCGCTGGTGTCGACGATGCCGTCCGCCACGCCTCATATCCAAAGCGGCCGCGTGCGCGCACTCGCCGTCGCCAGCGCAAAACGTGCGCGCACGATGCCCGATATCCCCACTTTTCAGGAAGCGGGTTTTCCAGGCTTCGAAGCTTCGGCGTGGAATGCTGTGCTCGCGCCGGCTGGCACCGCCGATGAGATCGTCAAGCGCGTCAACGCTGCCGTTGCCAGAATCGTCCAGACGCAGGACGTCAGCGACAAGCTCGCCGCGCAGGGCGCGGAGCCGATCGGCGACTCGCCGGACGAATTCGGACGTTATCTCAAAGCCGAGGTCGTAAAGTGGGCCAAAGTGGTCAAGGCCTCGGGCGCCAGGCTCGATTGATTAGACCTGCCGCACGCCCTCCAAGCGCACCATAAGCAGATGCCCCACGCGCGCATCGCCGAGATCGATCTGCACTATCACATCGCGGACTACACCGATCCATGGCGTTGCAGCGAAACGATCCTGCTTCATCATGGCTTCGGCCGAAATCTCGAATTCTGGCGCGAATGGGTTCCGCTGCTCGCACG
>DATLEF010000161.1:0-18631 GCA_035525455.1 Burkholderiales bacterium | reverse complement strand
CAACATCGTCCACGTGCCGTATAAAGGCACCGCTGCGGTCATTCCCGCGATGCTCTCGGGTGAAGTCCAGGTCGGATACGGCTCGCTCATCGGCACGCGCCCGCAGATGCAGGCGAATCGCCTGCGGGGCATCGCCATCACCTCCAAGAAGCGTTCGCCGTCGGTCGATCTGCCCACCGTCGCCGAATCGGGGCTTCCGAATTACGAGGTGGACCAGTGGTACGGCGTCATTACTTCATCGAAAGTGCCGAAGCCAATCGTGATGAAGCTGAACGCGGCAATCGTCGAAGCGCTCAAGGCCCCGGATGTCGCGCAACGCCTCGCCAGCGACGGTTCGACGCCGGTCGGCAGCTCGCCGGAGCAGTTCAACGCGCACATCAAGGCCGAAATCGCGAAGTGGAAGCGGCTGGTGAAGGAAGCGAATATTAAGCTGCATACGTCGTCCTGACCGCTCGCTTAACGGCTAACCGCTGGCGCTCACTCCGACAGCACCACTTCGCGGGTCACCGAGCGCGTATGCGCTGAAACCGGTACGAACACGGAATGCGCGCCGGGGCCGCCGGCGACGATCACGCTGATGTGCTCGGGCCGCTCCGTTATCGGAACCCTCGTGTCGGGACCGATCTCACCCAGCTCCGCGCGCCGCCCGGTCGCCATGCGTTCGAATTCGCTGCCGCGCGAGCGCCCGGCGCGGATTTTCGACGCCTCCCACAGCTTTTCCTTCACTTGCGCTTTGCTCCATCCGGCACGATGGAAGAGATTCGCGTGCTGCGGCGAAAGAATTACGAAAGGCGCGCCGCCGTAGATGTAATCGCTGCTCGCGGGATATTGCATCGTGTCGCCGAGCATCGCGATTACTTCTTCGGGCTGTTTCGCGGTCATGTTCATACTCCACGTGCCTAACGCGCCCACGACCGTGACCGTGCTCGTGTCGACCGCGTATCCACGCTCGACATGCAGCGGCTCCCACGGGCTCGCATCCTCGTTCTCGGCGCAGCAAAACGTGTACTTGCCCGGCTGACCCTGCGTCGCCCGGTCCATTTCACCGGGTAACGCGCCGCCGATGTTCTGCAGGATGAGGCGCAGCGCGCGGCCGAGTGTGGCGTTCGCCCAAGCACCCTGCCCCAGACAGTTACTGCCGCTGTTCACTTCGAGCCACTTTGCGATGGGACCATTCACGATCAGCCACACGGCAGCCGGATTGGTCGTGGCCTGGATCGCCTGCAGGTGAAACTGCGGCGTCGCGACCGCTTCGGCCGCCGCAATCAGCACCGGAAGATATTCAGGATGGCAGCCGGCCATGACCGCATTGATCGCGATCAGCTCGACCGTCGCCGCGCCGAAGCCGGGAGCGATCTTCGCAACGACTTCCTCCGGCGCGCGGCGCGTGTGTCGCAGCATGCGCTCGACGCGCTCCGCGGTCGGCGGCGCGATGATGAGACCGTCGGCCCAGCGTCGCTGGATGAAGTACTTATTGATCTCCTCGAGATCGTCGGGGACCTCGATCAGCTGAGCGCGCGCAATAGAAGCTTGTTCATACGCGCTCTTCGAAGCACGCGGTACCGATTCGCACAGCAGGCGCGCAATCTCGTCGGCGCAGCTCGAGGCGATCTCGCGCAGCTCCTCGCGCGAACGCGTGCCGAAAGGATGGGGAACAACCGCGATCGGCAAATCGGGCGATCCCAGCGCTTTCTGCTGTGCCCGGCCGAGTCCGATGAAGCTCGCCGAGCACACCGTCAGCGCGGTCCTGCCGCGCTTCGCCACTTCTACGCTGTCGTGGACACTCCACGACGTGCACGAGCCTCAGTCGCCTGACCCTGTGATCACCGCATCGCACTGTTCGGTGAGCTCGCGCATGACCTCATCCGGCGCGCCTTGCGAGGCGCTGCGCTTGCGGCGCTTGACGACGCGCGCAACGCCATACTTCGTCACCAACAGCTCCGAAAGATCTTCGACGAGAAAATTGAAGTTGGGTTTCGAGTTGTCGATGAAGCCGATCGTCTTGCCGGCGAGCCGGTCGAGCGCGAACCGCGACGCTTGGGTCTCGGCAGGAGGCGGTGCAACCGGGTTGTAAACGAGCGTGCTTCCAGCCATGTGCACTCCTTGTCTCAAAGGTCTACGCCGCCCCGTCACTTCGCTTCGGGCGCAACGGCGTGCTATTCGCCGGAAACTTCTACGCCGCTCCTTCGGGCGCAAAGACACGCTTATGCGCCTCGCGGCGCTCTTACCTATTCGCCTGCTCTTCGATCCACGCATCCATGCGTTGCTGCATCATGCTCAACGGCAGGTGGCCTTCCGCGAGCAGCGCGTCATGAAATGCGCGTACGTCGAAGCGTGAGCCCAGCCGCTGCTCGGCCTTTGCGCGTGTGGCCAGTATCGTGAGCTCGCCGATCTTGTAGCTGAGCGCCTGGCCTGGCCAGACCATGTAGCGCAGCACTTCGAGGGTCGCATTGCCTTCAGTCGACGCGCACTCTTCGACGAGATACGCGATTGCGCGCTGGCGTGTCCAGCCTTTCGCGTGAAGTCCCGTGTCCACGACGAGGCGGCATGCGCGAAAGAGCTCGCTCGCGTAGCGGCCCATGAGCTCGAGCGGTTGTTCGTATAGCCCGAGCGCGTGTCCGAGCGTTTCAGCGTAGAGCGCCCAGCCTTCGCCGAATGAAGTGACCCAGAACCTGCGGCGGAATTCGGGCACTTCGTTCTCGAGCTTGATGCCGCCTTCCATGTGGTGACCCGGCAGCCCTTCGTGTGCGAGCAGCGACGAAAGCCCGAAGGTCGAGACCGTTTTGGCATTCACGATAGGCATGAAGAATATGGCCGGGCGCGTGCCGTCGTCCGACGGCGGATGCCACTGCGCGGGCGTTGACGCGGCGAGCACCGGATCGGTCGGGCGGATTTCGAGACGAGCCTTCGGTAAACGGCTGAAAAGCTCTGGCAGCTGCGGAACGATGCGCGCGTGCACCTGTTGCAGATACGCGATAACGTCCTCTGCCGAAGCGAACGGATAGTTCTGCGGATTGCTTCCGACCCAGGCGCGCACATCGCGGATGGGTCCTTCGAAGCCCGCGCTCCTGCCGGCTGCGAGCAAGCGATCCTGGATGCGCGCCACCTCACGCAGGCCGAGCGCATGGATTTCATCCGGCGTCATGTCCGTCGTGGTTTCGCTTTGCACGGCGACGCGATACATCGCAGCACCATTTGGCAAGGCGCCTAACCCGTCGGTAGTGCGGGTCCGCAGCAGATACTCGTCCCGAACGAACGCCGCAAGCCTCCGCAGGGCGGGATACATCCCGTCGGCGAGGATCTTGCGATACTCGCTCTCGAGCCGACTGCGCACGTCGCTCCCGATCGAATCGGGAAACGCCGTCATCGGCTTCCAGAGCGCGCTCTTTTCCACCTCGGCGGGCGTGAGCGCCTCGACCTGCGGCAGCGCACGCTCGACAATGACGCGCGGTACCGTGACGCCCGTCGTCATACCCTCGCGCATTACGGTGGCAATACCGTCGATAAATTCGGGGTAGCGGCCCAACCGCGTAAACCACGCGCGATAGTCGGCTTCGTTACGAAACGGCTGACGCTGCACGAGACGGATCAGGTTCGGCGCTACACCGCCGTCGATCTGTATGAAGGTGAAGTGCTGGTGAAACGGATGGGCGAGCCACGCGAGCGAATCGCGGGTGCGATAGGCGAGGAGCTGGTGCGTGAGCGTCTCGCTCGCCGTGAGCTCTGCAATTGGAATCGTTTCGAGCTGCTGGAGAACCCAGAGATGGTGCGCGCGCTGGCGTTCGCGATGTGCGGCGCTGAAGGTGAGCTCGAGCCGGTCCTGTCGCGGTCCTGCGCCTTTTCCCGTGGTTTCACTGACCGGAAAAAGGTCGAGCACGCGTTCGTGGACCTCGGCTGCGAAGCGCTCGAGCCGCTGCGAGGCCGTGTCGGCCGCAAACGCAGGGTCGTGAGCGAGAAGTGCGAGTGCGCCGATGGCGCAAAAGAGCTTGATCATGCCAGCGCGATCGGACGAGTCCGACAGGCTGTTAGCCGAGGCGCGTGAGCGCGAGCTGGCCGCGCTTGGTGATCCTGAGGGTAATTCGGTCGGTGTGCAGCTCGACGAGGCCGCCGGTCAACAACCGGTGGGCAATGGTAGTCGGAACGTCGTGCGCGCCGGCCTTATTTGCGGCCTGCCGCAGCCACGGAATGTCCGTCAACGTCAAAGCGTTCTGATTAGCCATGGGGTCCCTGATCGAGCAAAGGTCTACTGCGTTCCGCTGGTCTGTTCACCATGAGCCGGCGGCGTGTGCTCCCCGCCGACGCGGTCGTATTCGGCGGTGTAGCCGTGCTTGCGCGCATCGTCGGCGCAGTCGTAGTAATAAGGGAACGCCTGTTTCGAATCCTGCGCGCCGTCAGCGGAGCGCCACTTCCAGGTAAAGTCGCTGCCTTTCGCGCGCACTGAATAAATGTATGCAAGTTTCATAAGTCCCCCAGCAAAGAGGCGCGCTCATGCGGCACGCTCGAGGTGGATGTTGTGCGGTTGGTGGATGGGGTACCCGCTGATGATCCCGGGCTCTGGAGTGGGCGGTCGGCTGCCCTGCTTTTGAGGATTAGCGATAGTTGTGTGTATTTTACCGGGTTTCGCCACGGCGCATATCCTAAATACGGCAGCGCAGGTATTCTGAATAGTAATGGGACGACAAGGCAGAACGGCACCGGCATGCGGCGCGCGACGTCACGCTTCGCGATCGTTTGCAAAACTGCTGGCGCTTGCTGCCTGCTGTGTCGGCGTCATTCCCGCGCCGCACGCAGCAGAAAGCGAGCGCACTTATCCGGCGAAGCCCATTCGGTTGATCGTGCCATATCCCGCCGGCGCCGGGACCGATACAACGGCGCGCACGGTCGCGGCCAAGCTCGCGGAGCGGTGGGGCCATCAGGTCGTGGTGGACAATCGCACGGGCGCGGGCGGCGCGATCGCGATCGAATCCACCGCCAACGCGAACCCCGACGGCTATACCCTGTGCCTCATCACCGCATCGCAGGCGGTGAGCGCTGCGAGCGGTCAGAAGCTGCCGTACGACCTCAGGAAGGATTTGCGCCCGATCGTGCAGGTCACCTCGCTCTTCTATGTCGTGTATCACCCGCCATCCTTGCCGGTGAAATCGGTGAAGGAGTTGATCGCGTATGCAAAGACCAATCCGGGGAAACTGAACTTCGCATCGTCGGGAGTCGGTTCGCTGCAACACGTCGCCGGCGAGCTGTTGAACCACATGGCAGGAATCAAATTGGTCCACGTGCCGTACCGGGGCGCGGCCAGCATCATCACGGCCATGCTCGCGAACGAAGTGCAGGTGGGCTTCAACTCGATGTTCGGTGTGCGGCCGCAAGTCCAGGCCGGTCGGTTGCGGTGGATCGCGATCACGGCGCCGAAGCGCTCGCCAGTGGTCGATCTGCCGACCGTCGCCGAATCCGGCCTCCCGGGATTTGAAGTGGCGCAGTGGTACGGGATTGTCACGTCGGTCAGAACACCGACGCCGATTGTCGCGAAAGTGAACGCTGCCGTTGGAGAGATTCTGCAGGCGCCGGAGGTCGGACAACGTTTGACTGCCGACGGCTCGGAGCTCGTCGGCGGCACACCTGAGCAGTTCGCGGCAAATATCACGTCCGATATCGAGAAGTGGCGGAAGCTCGTGAAGGCTGCGAACCTGCAGCTCAACTAGGATAAACCGTACACGACGCGCGCTCCGCAGTGCACATCTTGCAACTACCAAGATTCGTTGCGATGTGACTTTCCGGACATATGTTTTCTTCAGCGCAGGATTATGCTGGGCGCACGTATGAAGAGCGCAAGCATGAAGACCGCCAGCCTCGCACCGGAAATGCGCCTACCTCCAGGCGCGCAACGCGACATCCCGCCGTTTCCCGACGAATTTGCCCCTCGCAGACGTGTGCCCATGAAGCGCGACTGGGTGTGGTGGTCGCTCGCATTCGGATTTTCAGGAATGGGGACGGCGTTTCTTGCGCTGGTGTGGATCGCGCGCCACCTGTCCTGACCGTTCCTGGAGCGCCTTGCCGCCGCGCGCAACGTTCGCCAGGGCGCTCGGCAGCCACGGTTACGACACCGCAGCGCTCGCGCGGCGTCGAGGCTCACTCTCGAGCTCGCCTTCGTCCTTCAGCGCACGCAACGATTTCCGCCACGCGTCGACCGTCAGATCGATATCGGCCTGCGTATGCGCCGCCGACACGATACCGCCTCGATATCCCTTGAGATCGACGCCGTAGACGAGCATCGCGATCCTCAACTTGTCGAGCATGCGCTCGTTCTTGCCTTTCAACGCGTCGATGGTGATCGTCGCCGCATCGAATGCAGTCGGGCGTATCGCGTGGCCTTTCGGATTGCTATAGATGTGAAAGAACGAATGGTCGCCATAAATCGACCACGGCACGCCTTCCTCTTCGAGCACTTCGTTCATCCCTTTACGCAAAATCGCAGCCATCGCGGTCGCCTTCGCGCAAGCATCGGAATCGCGAATGATTTCGAGCGTGGTAATGCCTGCCGCAGCGCTGATCGGATGCGCGTTGTGCGTGCCCTGGTGACTGACGCGTTCGTGCCCGGCCGCAGCGGCCGCTTCGAAGTCGAGCCAGTCGAGGATGTCCTTGCGTCCGCACACTGCGCCGCCGGGCATGCCGCCCGCGAGAATTTTCGCGAGCGTCGTCAGATCGGGTGTGACACCGTAGAGCGACTGTGCGCCGCCCGGTGCGACGCGAAAACCGGTGACGACTTCGTCGAATATGAGCAGGACGCCGTGATTCTTGGTGATCTCGCGCAGCGCTCCCAGCACTTCGGGCGGCGTCGGGACCGCGCCCGAGCTGCTTCCGGTCGGTTCGAGCATGACGGCCGCGACGTCCTTGTGCTGTGCGAGCACGCGCTCCACCTGAGCGATGTCATTCGGCGGAACGAGCGCGGTATTCGCCGCAACCTCCTCAAGCACACCCACGCTCGGTGTGCCGTCGAGATGATCGTTGACGCCGGAGGCGACCTGGTCGTGCCAGCCGTGAAAATGACTTTGAAAGCGCACGATCCGGCCTTTGCCGGTGGCCGCGCGCGCAAGGCGCATCGCGAGCTGAGTCGCTTCAGTGCCGGAGGAAGTGAATCGCACGCGCTCAGCCGACGGCACCATCGCCTGGATGAGGCGCGCCCACTCGACTTCGAGCTCGTTGGCCGCGGCAAGATGGAGGGCTTTGCGCGCCTGGCGTTCGATCGCTTCGACGACCTGCGGATGCTGGTGTCCCAGCAGCAGCGCACCATGACCGCCGTAATAGTCGACGTACTCGTTGCCGTCGACGTCCCACTTGCGCGAGCCCAGCGCCCGATCGCCGTAAATCGAGTACGGCCACGTTCTACGCGAATCGTGGACGATGCCGCTTGGAAGGAGGCCCAGCGCTTTGCGGTTGAGCGCCTCTGCACGCGGGGTACGCGCGCGATACGCTGACACGATTTTCGATTCGCTTCTGTCGCCGTCCGCCATTGCCGCTCCTCGATCGGTATCGAGTCGGGAGCGTAGCAGAATCGGGAAAACGTGGCGCGCCGGCTATTCGTGCGTCACCGGACTCGCGTGTTGACTTTGCCGTGTGGTCGCGACCGATCGCTCCGGATTGCGTGCGTTGCCTTCCACCTCCGCGCGCAGTACTCGCGCGGCCTCAACCATGTTGCGGAGCGCGCCTTCGGTCTCTTTCCAGCCGCGCGTCTTGAGCCCGCAGTCGGGGTTCACCCACAGACGCTCGAGCGGAATCACGTCCGCTGCGCGCCGCAACAAGGCCAGCATGTCTTCAATCGAAGGCACGCGCGGCGAATGGATGTCGTAGATACCCGGCCCGATGTCGTTCGGATAGCTGAATGCGTGGAACGCTTCGAGCAGCTCCATTTTCGAGCGCGAAGTCTCAATCGTGATGACGTCCGCGTCGAGCGCAGCGATCGCCGGCAGGATGTCCCCGAACTCGGAGTAGCACATGTGGGTGTGAATCTGGGTGTCGTCCCTGACCGCCGCCGCCGCGAGCCTGAATGCGCGCACGGCCCACGCGAGATAAGCCGGCCACTCGCGGCGCCTGAGCGGCAGCCCTTCGCGCAGCGCCGGCTCGTCGATCTGGATCACGCGCACGCCGGACTTTTCGAGATCGCTCACTTCCTCGCGTATCGCCAGCGCGATCTGCATCGCGACGCTCTCCCGCGCTTCATCGTCGCGCACGAACGACCACTGCAGCATCGTGATTGGCCCCGTCAGCATGCCTTTGACGGGCTTGTCGGTAAGGGACTGCGCATACGCAATCGTGTCGACCGTGATCGGCTCCGGCCGGCAGACGTCGCCGTAGATGATCGGCGGCTTTACGCACCGCGAGCCGTAGCTCTGCACCCAGCCTTCGCGCGTGATCGCATAGCCCCAGAGATGCTCGGCGAAATACTCGACCATGTCGTTGCGCTCGGCTTCGCCATGAACGAGCACGTCGAGCCCCAGCGCCTCCTGCTTGCGCACCGCACTCTCGATCTCGCTGCGTATGTGCTGCAGGTAGTCGAGCGCGCCGATCTCGCCGCGCTTGTAAGCCGCACGCGTTGCACGCAGCGACTGGACCTGGGGAAAAGAGCCGATGGTCGTGGTCGGCAGCAGCGGCAGCGCGAGTGCCGCGCGCTGTTTGGCGATGCGCGCCTTGAATGGGCTGTCCCGCTCCGTCATGCGGTCGGTCACGCCCGCCACCTGCGCCCGCACGTGCGCGTTCGTCACGCGTCTGGAGGTAGTGCGCGAGCGCTGCGCCGCATCCGATTGGTCGAGCGCCTCCGCCACGGCGGCCTCGCCTTCGTTGAGCGCGCGCGCTATCACGCGGACCTCGCCGAGCTTTTCCGTCGCAAACGCGAGCCACGGCCGGACCTCGGCATCGAGCTGGATCTCGGACGCAAGCGACACGGGCACGTGCGAGAGCGAGCACGAAGGCGCGATCCAGAGCCGATCGCCGCACGCATCGTGCAACGGCCGCAGCATCGATACGGTCTTGCGCAAATTGGTGCGCCAGACGTTACGGCCGTCGATCACGCCCGCCGACAGGACCATATGCTCCGGCAGCGCGCGCTGCCACACGTCGAGCGATTGCGGCGCGCGCACGAGATCGCGCATGAGATCAATATGCACGCCGTGCACCGGGAGCCGGCTGATGCGCTCCGCACGATCGGCTGCGCTTCCGAAATACGTCGCGAGAAGAATCTTCAATCCCGTATCCGCGAGGCCACGGTACGCGGTGTCATAGGCATCGAGCCATGCGGGTTCGAGATCGGTGCACAGCGCAGGTTCATCCAGCTGGACCCATTCGACGCCGAGCGCGCGCAGTCGGCCCAATATGCGCTCGTAGGCCCGCACGAGCGCCGGCAGCAACTGGAGACGATCGAATCCCGCGGTCACGCTTTTCGAAAGCACGAGGAACGTGATGGGACCGATGAGCACCGGCTTCACGTGGGGAGCGAGCGCGAGCGCTTCGGTCACTTCCTCGAAAAGCCATTCGGTGCCGCCATCGAAGCGCGTCTCAGGCCCGAGCTCCGGCACGAGATAGTGATAGTTCGTATCGAACCACTTCGTCATCTCCATGGCCGGCTGTCTCGCGTTGCCGCGCGCGAGCTCGAAGTATTGCGCCAGCGTCAGCGCCTTCGCATCGAAAGCGAAGCGCGCCGGGACGGCGCCGAGCAGCGCCGTCTGGCTGAGCATCGTGTCGTAGAAGGCAAAGTCGCCCGCCGCGATTTGATCGAGTCCGGCCGTCCGCTGCAATTCGCAGTGCCGTGTCCTCAGGGCGCGCCCGGTCTCCCTGAGCGGCGTTTCGTCCGTGTCGCCGCGCCAGAACGCTTCGAGCGCGAACTTGAGCTCGCGCTCGAAGCCGATGCGCGGAAAACCAAGTATGTGAGTGCGTGCCATGGTCCGCTGCACCTTTCGTTGAAGTGGCGCGCAGTATCAATCGCCGCGTAGAATGAATCAAGCGATCCATTTTCAACGAGTAATGAATAGAATTCATACACTGCGGCCATGATCGAAGTCCGGCACCTGCGCTCGCTCGTCGCGATCGCCGAATCGACCAAGCTCGCCGCGGCCGCCGAGCGCGTGCACCTCACGCAATCCGCGCTCTCGCACCAGATGCGCGCGATCGAGGCGCATTACGGCATCACACTGTTCGACCGTTCGCGGCAGGGCCTGCGCCTCACGCAGTCCGGCGAGCGCCTGCTCGCGCTCGCGCGCGACGTGCTGGCGCGCATCGGGGAAGCCGAGCGCGACGTGATTCGCCTGAAGGACGACGCGCGCGGGGAGCTCCGCATCGCACTCGAATGCCACACGTGCTTCGATTGGCTGATGCCGGTGATGGACGAATTCAGGCGCCGCTGGCCTGAGGTCGAAATCGACCTCGTCGCCGGATTTCACCCCGACCCGCTCGCACTCATCGCAAACGACAAGGCCGATCTCGTGATCGGTTCCGAGCGGCCGAAAGGCCGCGGTTACGTGTCGATTCCGCTCTTCAGCTTCGAGATCCTGCTCGTGCTCCCGAACGAACACCGGCTGCGTGGACGCCGCCGTATCGACGCGGCCGATCTGCGCGGCGAAACGCTGATTACCTATCCCGTGCCGCCGCGCCGGATCGATCTCATCAGGGAAGTGCTCACGCCCGCGGGGATCACGCTGCAGCGGCGCACGGCGGAGCTCACCATCGCAATCCTGCAGCTCGTCGCGAGCCGGCGTGGCATCGCCGCCCTCCCGAATTGGGGCGTGAAAAGCTACGTCGATCACGACTACGTGACCGCGAAACGGATTGGTGCGAAAGGATTGTGGAGCAGTCTTTACGCGGTCGCGCGCACGCCGAGCGGCCGCAAGAAGTACGTGCAGGACTTCGTCACCATTGTGCGCGAAAAGTGCGCGGCCGACCTGGATGGCATCAAGTTGCTGTGAGCCGCGCGCACGTCGCAGGTGCGAGCATGCACCGTGCGCGATAGTTCACCGGCGGCCCCTAAAAGCGCGTAGAGTCGGATCTCGACAAGGAGGAATCATGCTTCCAACGATCGCACACCCGCTCAAGATGGCTGGCCGTATCGTGCTGGGGCCGCGCCAGGTGCGCAATGGGTTTGCGCGCATCGTCGCGCGCGCGGACGGCTCGGGCCGAATCGAGCTCTACGACATCCAGTCGAGCCAGTGGTGCGAAGCCGCGGAAGAGTGCACCTTCAGCGAGCTGTGGAGCGCCCCCGCTGCGTTTGACGCCCGTTTTCTGACGCTCATCTGATCAAGCGCCGCTTCGCGCGGCTGGGCGGCGCTTCGACGATGGGAGCCAATGTCGCGTAACCGTGACGTTGCGCATCGGTAAGACATTCACCTAATTCCCCGAAGTGCAGGCGTCCTTCTATCAGGACTTCGCCGAATAGCGACTGCCTGCGCCATCCCCAGCGTCCGCTCTCGTCCCGCTTGAAATCCCATACGTCGCTCGTAGCTAAAGTCGCCATAGATACCTCCGCGAAACCGGCAAAGCGAGCAAACGCGGGGCCCGATAGCGAATGAACCCTTAGCGCTTCCGAAACTGGGGCGGCCGCGCAGCAGCCACGGTCGGCGGCCGTTCGTCCTTGTGGCGGAAAGCGATACGGCCTTTGGTGAGGTCGTACGGAGACATCTCGAGCGTCACGCGATCGCCGGCAAGGATACGGATCCGGTGCTTGCGCATCTTTCCTGAAGCGTATGCCGTCACTTCGTGGCCGTTGGTCAACGTCACGCGAAAAATCGTGTTGGGGAGCACGTCATTGACGACGCCTTCGAGCTCTACCATCTCTTCTTTTGCCATGTACGTGCTCCATTGTGAGCAGGGCGGCCCGCCGCCTGCGCCTGTTCAAATGCATGAGGGAGTCGCCGCCCGCTGCGGTACGGGCCGGGCGAAGCTGAGTACGGCTTCTGATTTACCGCGAGCGCATCGCGTGACGATACGCAGGATCGTGAACGCGATTACTGAAGTGCCGATTTACTGAAGTGCCGGCAGCTCAAAAGAAAGACACTGCGCGAGACGCGCGAGTATGAGGCTTATAGGCTCGCGTGGCAAGAACATTCGCGCTGACCCCGCACGAACATCGTTGATCACGATGTATGCTTAGTCATTGCCAACACTGCAGGAAAGTCGATCATGCCGCGCCTCACACCCATCACCGCCAAGTCCGAGCTGCCTCAAGAGCACCAGGGCGTCGCGGACGCAGTCCTGAAAGTATTCGGCCACATTCGTGGACCGTTCAGCATGCTGCTGCACAGCCCCGCCCTCGCCGAGCGATTGCTGCCAATGGTCACTTTCGTGCGTGAAGACACGATCGTCGAGCCCAGGCTGCGCTTCATCGCGGTCCTTACGGCCGCGCGCGAACGCGAAGCGAACTACGTGTGGGGCGCGCAAGTCGCGCTCGCGCGCAAGAACGGCATACGCGAGGACGTGATCGACGCGATCCGCGCGCGGGACGACCTGGCGCGGCTCGCAGCGGACGAGCGCGAGGTCGCCACGTATATCCGCCAGCTCATGCGCACGAATCGCGCCGATCCGGCTACCTTCGCCGCGCTCAAGGAACGGTACAGCGCGAAGTGGCTGGTGGAGTTGACGGCGATCGCGAATTTCTTCGCGTTCGTGTCCGGTATCTGCAACGCGTTCGAAGTCGCGCCGCCGCCCGATGGCGACAAACTGCCGGCGTGATGGGTGCGGTCTTGATGAAACAGAAATCAATGATGAGTTACGCACGCCCTTTGACCAGCCTGGTGGCCTTGGTGCTATTCGCACTCATCGGCGTCAACCCGGCGCACGCACAGAAAACGTCGTATCCCAATAAGCCGATCCGCTGGGTCATTCCATTTGCGCCGGGCGGCGGCACCGACGTCATCGCGCGACCGGTCGCGCAAAAGCTGGGCGAGCGTCTGGGTCAGTCGATTCTTTACGAAAATCGCGGCGGCGGAGGCGGCGTCATCGCGGGCGAAATCGTCGCACGGGCCAATCCGGACGGCTACACGCTGCTCGTCGCGGCAGTCGCGGTGATGACGGTCAACGTGAGCCTGATGCCGAAAATGCCGTTCGATCCGGTGAAAGATTTCGCACCGATCACCAAATTCGCTGCGGTGCCGAACATGCTGGTTGCGCGCGCGGGATTTCCGGCGCGCAGCGTGCAGGAAGTGATCGACTACGCCAAAGCGAATCCCGGGAAGACCACGTGGGCGGTGTCGGGCATCGGCTCCGCCGGTCACCTGGCGATGGAGCTTTTCCGCCTGAAGACCGGGATCAACGTCGTGCATGTCGTCTATAAAGGCGCCGGCCCCGCGAACGTGGCGCTCCTCGGCAACGAAGCCGATCTGCTGTTCGCGAACCCGGGCGTGTTCATGTCCCACATCAAATCCGGCCGGCTGCGCGCGCTGAGCGTGGCGAGCTTGAAGCGCATTTCGATACTGCCGGAAGTGCCGACAATGAACGAGTCCGGCTTTGCCGGCTTCGAAAACGGCTCGTGGTACGGGCTCGCGGCACCCGCGCGTACACCCGCCGCGATCATCACGCTGCTCCACGATGAAACGGTGAAAGTGCTCAATCTGCCCGAGATCGTTGCGCAGTTCAGCGTGGACGGCGCGCAAGCGGTCGGCAACACGCCCCAGGCTTTTGCGCAGGAAATACGCGACGACATCGCGCGCTGGGCGAAAGTCATCAAGGAGGCGAATATCAAGATGTGACGGCGTCGAAGGCGGGTTTCCCGTTCAATGTCCTGGTTCGGGGCTGTACTTCAGGCACACGAGCGCGTAAACTCCCTGTCGTCCTTACGTCTTGCGCGGAAGGCACATGTTCAGGAACATTCTGCTGACGAACGACGGTACGATTGCACTGGGCTCGATCGACACGCTCGTCGCGATGATGGCCGAGGCCGCGGTCGAAATAACCTGTTGCTTCGTCGTTCCTTCGGAAACGGCCACAGCCTCAGTGCCGGGTCCGGGCGACAGCGCCATACCGATCGAGACACCGCCCGACCGCCGCCAGGTCGACCAATGGATGAAAGTCGTCAGAAAAGCGGCCGCCATAGCGAAGGTGCGCTGCCAGTCTTATTGCGTCAGCACCGATCATCCGCGAAAAACGATCTATGCCGCTGCGGAGCGCTACGGCTGCGATGCGATCGCGATCGCGGGCAGCCGCGAAAAAGGCGTGACACTGGTAAACCTGCAGGTCTAGAAAAAAGGGCCCCGTAGATGAAGAACGCCGAATTGCGCACCGAAGCACGCGTGTCAGTAAGCTGCCAGGGGACTATGAGTGTCGGTGACCGGTCGGCGCCCTGTGTCATCCAGAACATGTGCAGCAGGGGCTTTCTGATAAGAGCCAACAAAGAGCTGCCGGTCGGCGCGCTCGTGCGGCTAACCTGCGAGCTCTATCCCCAGCGGCGTGTGGAGTGCATGGTGCAGGTCCGGCATGTCAATCGCGAGTGCCTGGGCGCCAAGGTGATCGAAATCACCGAGGATGGAAAGCTGCTCTGCCAGCAATTTATCGAAGAACAGCGCACAGCGAATCTGAGAAGCGTCGCCTAGGGGGGGCGGCGCTCGCCTGAAGGCTCGGGCTGCCATTCGGCAGCCCTCAGGCCAGTGAACGATTCAGAGGAAAACCAAGGTTTTCCTCCGAAACCTCCTTTCCTCCACTGAGAGTGCCAGCGATTGGACAGTCCGACACGCTGCCAGGCGGCCGCTCCCGGCGACCCCTCGCCGTGAGGGTGCGCAAATTACGCGCCGGCGTAGCCGCACCGCTTCGCATCGCGCACAATCCAACCCGATTACACGGGATCGAGAACACACACACATGCCCAATCTCCGGGGTGCCGATATCGTCGCGCAAACGCTCGCACGCGCCGGCGTGACGCATCTGTTCTCGCTGTCCGGCAATCACATCATGCCGCTGTATGACGCGGCGCTCGATGCGAATCTCGCGATCGTTCATACGCGCCACGAAAATGCAGCGGTGCACATGGCCGACGCCTGGGGACGCCTCACCCACGAGCCCGGAATCGCGCTCCTCACCGGCGGACCCGGGCACGCAAACGGCGTGGGCGCGCTGTACACCGCGCTGGCTTCCGATTCACCCCTCGTCCTGCTGTCAGGGCACGCGCCGCTGCGCGAGCTGGGCAAAGGATCGTTCCAGGAAATGCGGCAGGCGGAAATGGCAGCGCCCGTCGTGAAAGCATCGTGGACCGCGCAGCGCACCGATGGGCTCGCCGAAGACATCGCGCGCGCGTTGCGCATCGCGCGTTCCGGCCGGCCTGGGCCGGTGCACCTGAGCCTCCCGGTCGATCTGCTCGAAGCGAAAGTCGAAACGGTTCGCGACGTCACCCATTTTCACGAGCCCCCTCGAGCGCTCGATGCGGCAACCGCAGATGCCGTGCTCGCACTGCTCTCGCAGGCACAGCGTCCGCTCGTGCTCGCAGGCGCGGTCATGTCGAACGGCCGCGCGAGCGGTATTCGCGAGAAGCTCGCCGAAGCGCTCGGCTTACCCGTGCTCTGCATGGAAAGCCCACGCGGGCTCAACGACCCTGCGTTGGGCGCGCTCGCCGAGGTCGTATCACGCGCCGACGCAATCGTGCTGCTGGGCAAGGAACCCGACTTCACGCTGCGATTCGGTCAAGCGCCGGCGATCCATGCAAAGTGCCGCCTCGTCGTCATCGATCCCGATGCCATTGCGCTCAAGCGCGCGCTCGACGTGCTCGGACGCGAGCAGGTGGCGCTCTCCGCGAACGCAGACACCGTCGCCGCAGCGCAGGTTCTCATCGATCGCGGGCGCCGCATGAAGATACAAGCGTGGCGAGATGACGTCGAGGGTGCCGTGCGCTTTCGGCCGCCGGAGTGGGCGCAACTCGACTCGGGCCAAGGCTCCGTGCATCCGGTCGAAGTCGGCCGCGCAGTACAGCGAGTCATCGATACGTCGGCTGATGCGGTCTTCGTTTCCGATGGTGGCGAATTCGGCCAGTGGGCGCAGGCGTGCGTGCATGCATCGACGCGCATCATCAACGGCCAGGGCGGATCGATCGGCAGCGCGATTCCTTTCGCAATCGCGGCGAAACTCGCACGACCCGATTCAACCGTAATCGCGACGACCGGCGACGGTGCGTGTGGATTTCATCTGCTCGAGCTCGAGACCGCGATACGCGCAGGCGTTGCGCCGGTGATCGTCGTCGGCAACGATGCGTGCTGGAATGCCGAGCACCAGATTCAGCTGCGTGCCTACGGGAAAGCGCGCGCGCATTCGACCGAGCTCGCCCCGACGCGCTACGACCAGGTGGCGGCCGCACTCGGCGCGCACGGCGAGCTCGTCACTCGTGCAGCCGATCTGCCGGGTGCTCTCGCGCGCGCAGTCGCATTGCGCAAACCCGCGCTCGTCAACGTGATGATCCAGCGCTTGCCTGCGCCGACGTTTACACGATCGACGTGAACCCGCGTTGCAGGCTCAGCACCGCCCATTCCCGGGGCACATGCGCCGAAAAAACACGCGCTTGCGGTGGCACTGAAGTTGCTCCGATCATTGCCCCATGACCATCCTGACCGTCCGCCACACGACAACGTACCGCTACCGCCAGTCCGTCGCGCTCGGCGAGCACCGGCTCATGGTGCGCCCGCGCGACAGCTACGACCAGCACCTGCTCGACTGCAACCTCGACGTGACGCCGGAGCCGGAAAGCGTGCGCTGGGTGCACGACGTGTTCGGCAACTGCGTGACGGTCGTGGAATTCCGGTGCCGTACCACTGAGCTTCGCTTCGAAAGCACGATCAGGCTCGTTCATTCGGCACTGCAGCCGCTCGATTTTCCGATCGACGCGCACGCGGAGACTTACCCGTTTTCCTACGACGCGGAAGAAATGCCCGACCTGCTGCGCTCGATCGAGCGTCAGTACGCGGACCGCAAGTACGAAGTCGACCGCTGGGTCCGGCGCTTCATCCCGAAAGCCGGCAGCATCGCGACGTTCGATCTGCTCGCACTGATCACGCAGGCGATCCATTCGGACTTCAAATACACGTCGCGTCCTGAACCCGGGGTGCAGGTGCCGTCCCGAACGCTCAAGCTCGCGAGCGGAAGCTGTCGCGACTTCGCGGTGCTGATGATGGAAGCGGTACGCTCGCTCGGCCTCGCCGCGCGTTTCGTCACCGGCTACCTGAACGTGCGCCACGACCGCGAGTACTCGGGCGGCGGATCGACCCACGCGTGGGTGCAGGTCTACGTTCCGGGCGCGGGCTGGATGGAGTTCGACCCCACCAACGGCATCGTCGGCAACCAGGACCTGATTCGCGTCGCCGTCGCGCGCAGTCCCCAGCAGGCGGTTCCGATCTGGGGCACGTACACGGGATTCGCGTCCGACGCTTTGCCGATGGCGGTCGAGGTGCATATCACCGAGGACTCCGGCCGCGACCGGCACGAGACTTCGTTTCGACCTTCGCCGCGCTGGTTGCGCGGCTGATAACGATCACCTGGAGATGCACGCCCCATGCTGATACGCGCCGGTTTCGATTTTGCGTACGACTGTCCCCAGCCGACGCCTATGCTGCTCGTGCTGAGCATACATCCGTCGCGCATGCAGGACCTGCTGACACCGCAGGACATCGCGTACTCGGGCGACGTGAAACCCGACACTTATGTCGACGGCTTCGGAAACGTCTGCACGCGTATCGTCGCGCCGCCCGGCGTCCTTACGATCAGCACCGACTTCGTCATCAGCGATTCGGGCGAGCCCGATGTGCTCGGGATCGGCGCAAAGCAGCACGAGATCGAAGACCTGCCCAAGGACACGCTCGTATTTCTTCTCGGCAGCCGCTACTGCGACACCGATCACCTGACCGACCTCGCATGGAAGCTTTTTGGGCACGTGCCGCCGGGTTGGGGGCGCCTGCAGGCGATTTGCGATTACGTGCACGACAGAATCGTTTTCGGCTACCCGCACGCGAGTGCGACCCGCAGCGCGCGCGACGGCCACGCGGAACAGAAAGGCGTGTGCCGCGATTTCGCACACCTTGCGATCGCGTTTTGCCGCTGCATGAATATCCCGGCGCGCTACTGCACCGGTTATCTCGGAGACATCGGCATACCGATCTCGCCGGACCCGATGGACTTCAGCGCGTGGTTCGAGGTCTATCTCGGCGACCGCTGGTATACGTGCGACGCACGGCACAACGCGCCGCGCATCGGCCGCATCCTCATGGCGCGCGGCCGCGATGCGACCGACGTCGCACTGTCGACCTCGTTCGGGCCCAACAGGCTCGTGAAGTTCACGGTGATCACGGACGAAGTGCAGGAGATTCCGCCGCATTTGACGCGCACAACGGCTCAGGACGCCGCCACAACCGCGGAAAAAGTCTAGACCGATTGACCGTCATTCCAGCGCGATGCTGGAATCCAGGCGCTTCTGAGACATCTTGTGCCTGGATTCCAGACGTGTGTGCGTCGCGGTGACCCTGCCCTGGAGTGTCTTAATCCAGGGTCTGGAATGACGAGCCTCTTCAGACTTCTGCCTGGATTCCAGCCTCGCGCTGGAATGGCGTCGCACGCGCGTCCGGAATGACGAGCGTTACGTCACGTGCTGCATCCGCGTGCGCAGCAGCTCGTGCAGAGCCGCGGGCTC
>DATLEF010000137.1:0-15482 GCA_035525455.1 Burkholderiales bacterium | reverse complement strand
TCCGGATAGGGCGGAATGGCGCGGCCGGAATCGATGACAGCGCCTTCGCCGGCGTTGTATGCGGCGAGGGCCAGATTGAGATTGTTGTTGAAGACCAAGAGCAGGTGACGCAGGTAGCGCGCGCCGCCGCGAAGGTTCTGCAGCGGATTCCAGCTGTCTTTGACCCCGAAACGCTGTGCCGTGCCGGGCATGAGTTGCATCAATCCGCGCGCGCCTTTGGGTGACAAGGCGCGGGGGTTATAGCCCGATTCGACCGTCACAACCGCGTGGAGTAGCGCTGCATCGACTTGTTGCTCGCGTGCAACTTTCGCAACCAGATCCGAATAGGGCTGGCGGATGACGCGCACAGGAATCGGTGCTGGTGCCGGTGCGCGCGCCGTCCGTCGGGCAGCAACGCCGGTGGAGGGGGGCGCGGCCGGATCGATCTGCAAGGCTGCTGCGGGTGCGTCATTCTTGAAGAGCATGTACCCTTCCACCGGAAGCTCGGTCAGGTGGGCGACGCCGTTCTCGTCGACAAGGCCGTAGATACGCGCGCCGACGGGCGCGGCAGCCACGGCGAGAACGAGCGCCAGGAAGAAATGTGTTCGCATACGCACGGCAATCTTGGGCCAGGTCGTAAGGGACCGTATTCTACTGTGCCGCGGGCGTTTGGACAGAACAAAATTCTGTAACACAATGACGCGGGGTGTACCGGCCAAAACCTTAAAAAATTCGTAACGCGAGAGGCTTAGCTATGTATCGAGACCTGAATTTTGTGCTCACGCGCGCAGCAGCGGCGATGGCGATAGTGCTCATTACAGCCTGCGCCGCTCTCGAACCCGAGCCTGATTACACATGGCTCGTGGCGAATCCCGAGCGCAGCGACGCCGATCGCGTCAACGATCAGCGGCGGCAGCCCGAAAAACTGCTCGTGTTCTACGGTGTACGGCCGGGCATGCACGTGCTCGATATGGGTGCGACCGCCGGGTACAACACCGAGCTGCTCGCGCGTGCGGTGGGCAAAGACGGCCTGGTGTACGCGCACAACAATGCTTTCATGCTGGAAAATTTCGTGAAGGGGCGGCTCGCCGAGCGCATCAAGCGCGGGGCTTTCGAGAACATCATTCCCGTTACTCGCGAGTTCGACGATCCCGTTCCGGCCGATTTGCGCAATCTGGATCTCGTCACGTTCAACTTCGTGTACCACGACACCACGTGGCTCGGCACGGACCGCGCGAAAATGAATAGAGCGATTTTTAACGCGCTGAAACCCGGCGGGATTTATATCGTCGCCGACCATTCAGCCAAGCCCGGAGCGGGCGATACGGTGGGCAAAAGCCTGCACCGTATCGAGGAAAGCCTCCTGCGCAAGGAAGTGGAAGCCGCGGGTTTCAAGCTTGTCGCTGCGGGCGACTTCCTGCGCAGCCCGGAGGACACGCGCGATGTGCCGGTGCAAAAGAATACGGTTCGCAATGACGAATTCGTTCTGAAGTTCGTGAAGCCTAAGAGTCCCTAACATGATGAAACGCGTGATGCGCTGTCACGATTTTCGCTCAGATCAAGGAGGGCGACGAAGCCGATATCGCGAATATCGGCAAGGAGCACGACGCAGAGTTGGGCGAAAAGTCGTGCCAGCCCGAAGGGTTGCAGCCAGAATGGCCGCTACCTTTGTCGCGTGGCTTGCTGATATTCGCGATATCAGCTGCGCCCCGCTTCGCGGTATCGACCATTCTGGCAGCAACGCACACGTGTTTCATCATGTTAGGGACTCTAGATAACGAGAAGGTGACGGATGAGGCGTGATGTGCGGCAGGTGAAGGAGTCCGTCGCGCGGCGCGTGCTGCGGGGAGCAGTATGTGTCGCGCTATTTTTAGGCTGGTCGTTTGCGGCGGCGGCCGAGAAAGAGCCCGAACGCACCGGCGGGCCGTTCGTGCCGACGCCCCAGGTGGTCGTCGACGCGATGCTGCGCATGGCGAATGTCGGCCCGAAGGACTTCGTCGTCGACTTGGGTTCCGGTGACGGCGTGATCGTGCTCACGGCGGCGACGCAGCTCAAAGCGGCCGGTTACGGCGTCGACATCGATTCCCAGCTCGTCAGCTACAGCAATGCCGAAGCGAAGCGGCTGGGGGTCGCCGATCGTGCGGCCTTTTACGTGCAGGACGTGTTCAAGGCCGACCTTTCCCGCGCGACCGTCATCACGCTCTATCTGCTGCCTTCAATGATGGTGAATCTGCGGCCGAAGATGTTCGTCGAGCCGCGGCCGGGCACGCGCATCGTCTCCCACGATTACAACTTCGACGAATGGCAGCCGGACGATCAGATCGTGTTCGACGTGCCGGAGAAAGAGAAAGTGAACGGCGTGCCGCGCGCGACCATCAATCTGTGGATCGTGCCCGCGCGCGTGCAGGGCAAATGGCAGGTCCAGCTCGAGAGCGGCGAGCAGTTCGATCTCGCGCTCAGGCAGAAATATCAGATCATCAGTGGAGCCGCAGAGGGCGTGCGCAAATCGGTCAGGCTCGCGTACCCGATGATCAAAGGCGAGCAGATCAGCTTCACGCTGCTCGACGGCGGCACACGCCGCGACTTCACGGGCACGGTCGGCGCTGACGACATGAAGGGCACAGTCGACATCGGCAACGGGCGCACGGCGCGTTGGACCGCGAAACGAATCTAATTGATAAGCATCGCCGCCGGCGTTCCCTCGACGACGGATTTTCGGTAAACGAGCTGTAGCTGTGCATGGTCGTGCGCAGCCGGGTTGATCGCATCCGAGATCACGCGGCCTCCCGCGAGCAGTGCGGGCGTGAGCGGCACGGGCGCCGAAAGCATGTTCCACAACGTCTCCTGATGTCCCGACGGCACGTAATCGAACGTCACTTTTTCCAGCGCGGGCAACGGTCGACCTGACGCCACGACGAAGCTGTTCACATGCGTGGAGCCCGGGTAGTGGGGCCGATACAGCGCGAAGTGAGGCAACTCCACTTTGAGCGTCGCGAGGAAATGCGCGTAGCCCTGAGGCCGCTCGAGATCGGCAAAGGTATTGAATACGGCAATGCCGTCCTGAGTGAGGCACGTCCGCAAGTCGCGAAAAAAATCCCGCGTGACGAGATAATCCGGTGTGCCATCGCCGTGGAACAGGTCGATCACGATGAGATCGTATGCACCTGCGCAGCCGCGCAAATACGTGCGCGCGTCGGCCTCGTGACTTCGCACCTTCCGTGGATCGAACCCGAAGTAGCGCTCTGCCACGGTGCGTGACACGGCGTCGATCTCGACCGTCTCGACGCGCACTCCAAGATCCGCCAGGCGCATGGGCACCATGCCTGCGCCCAGTCCCAGCACGAGCGCATTCTGCATGCGCGGACGAAAGCCGCGCGCCAGCGCTTCCAGCGCATAGGTATAGAACGAAGTGGAGCGATGGTTCGAATCCACCGTGTTTTGCGTGAGACCGTCCTGGAAATACATGCGCACGAAGCGCCCACTCTGCGGGTCAGCATCGCTGCGAAGCACCTTTACGGTGCCGAAAAGCGAGCTGTGACTCGCTTCGAGACGCCATAAAGCGCCGTTATACATGTAGGGTCCGACGCGTCCGGTGTAAGCATCCGCATTCCACAGCAACACAGCGGCGCATATTGCGGCCGCGGCTGCCAGCACGGCCACGGCGCCTTTCCCCGCGAATGCGCCTTGCGCCAGTATCACCGCAGTGAGCGCGAGCGACGCGAGAATGATCGCGACGATCAGCACCGCCGCGAAATTGCTGATGAATGGAATGAGCGCGTACGCGGTCAGAAAGACGCCTGCCACGGATCCGATCGTGCTCACGAAAAAAACCTTGCCCGCGCCGGCATCGGCCGCCCGTGCTGTGCGCTGAGCGTGGATACGAATCGCCACGAGCAGAGGGTTCATCGCCGATGCCGCCACCAGCGGCAAAAAAAGCAGCACGAGGCATGCGACGAACGCGCCGAGCACGAGGTGCCACGTTGCGAGCATCGGGAAAAGCTCCGGATACGCGAGACATGCACCCACGAGCGCAATTGCCGCAAGCGCCGGCATCAGTGTGAAAAGCTGCAGCAGCCGGCCGGCGCCCGCCTTGGCTGCGAGCCTGCCGCCAAGCCAGTAGCCGAGCGCGAGGGAGACGAGTGTGATCGAAAGTATTCCCGTCCAGATATAAAGGCTCACGCCGAAATAGGGCGTCATGATGCGCGAAGCAAGGAGCTCCAGCGCGAGTATCGCGGCGCCTGAAATGAAGATGATCGCGTAGAGCAGCATGCACGGGAGAGGCTATAATCGGCGGCTGCAAATCTAACACAGCGCCCGATGCGTCCCTTTCCCCGTTTCATACACCATGCGTTAAACAGCGTTATCGCAGGATGCGCCCTGGCGCTCTCAACAGCCGCGCTTACAATCGCGCATGCGGCGAGCGCAAGCGTCCCCTACGTGCCGACACCGCAGAACGTCGTCGAACGCATGCTCGATATCGGTCAGGTGGCCCGTCAGGATTATCTGATCGACCTTGGCTCCGGCGATGGACGCATCGTCGTGACCGCGGCGAAAAAGCACGGTGCGCGCGGCTTCGGCGTCGACTTGAATCCCACGCGCATCGCGGAAGCGAACGAGAATGCACGCAAAGCCGGTGTCGCGGACAAGGTCGCCTTTCATCAACGCGATTTGTTCGAGACCGATCTCACACCCGCCACGGTCATTACGATGTATCTGCTGCCGCAGGTAAATCTCGAGCTCCGCCCGAAAATACTCGAGTTGAAGCCCGGCACACGCATCGTCTCGCACGATTTCTCGATGGGCGACTGGAAACCCGACCTGCACGAACAGGTCGTGGCGAACGACAAGTACGGCGGTTCCGGCGGACACAGCGACATTTATCTCTGGATCGTGCCGGCAAGAGTGGCGGGCAGCTGGCAATCGCAGCTGCAGGTGCGCGGTAAACCGGTCAATTACCAGCTCGCGCTCGAGCAGACCTATCAGGCGCTCACCGGCTCGGCGCGCGTGGGCGGCCGCAGCGTGCCGCTACAGAACGGCAAGATCGAAGGGGAACGCGTGAGCTTCGATTTCACTGCCGAGCTCGAAGGTGTTCCGATCAAACATCATTTCACCGGAAACGCCGCAGGCGCTTCCATAGCGGGCACGGCCGACCTTTCCGGAGCGAAGCTGCAGTCGCGCATGGACTGGAACGCGGCGCGCACAGCGCGCTCGGCCTCGGCAGTGCATCCACCCGCGCTGCGAAGCATCGTTGCCGGGCCGATCAACTGAGGAACGAATGAACGAACGAACCAACCGCGCCGGGCGCGTGCACCGTCTAGCGCTCGTCTGTGCCGCATGCGCCCTGATCTCGCTGGCTGTCCGCGCGCAGGACTACGGCGACACGCCGTACGTGCAGACGCCCCAGAATGTCGTCGACAAGATGCTCGAAGTCGCGAAGGTCAATGCCAACGATTACGTGATCGACCTGGGCTCAGGCGACGGCCGCATGATCATTACCGCGGCGCAGCGTTACGGCGCGCGCGGTTTCGGTGTCGACCTCGACAAGCGGCTGGTGACGCTAAGTAACCGCCTCGCGGCCAAAGCGGGTGTCGCGGACCGTGCCCAGTTTTTCGCGCGCGATCTGTACGAGACCGATGTGAGTCCGGCCACCGTCGTCACGATCTATCTGCTGCCGGAAGTCAATCTGATGGTGCGTCCGAAGCTGCTCTCGACCCTCAAGCCGGGCACGCGCGTGGTTTCACACGATTACGATTTCGGGGAGTGGCCGCCGGACCTCGCGTTCACGATGGATGCACCCGGCAAGACGGTCGGCCGGGACAAGAAGAGCAAGGTGTTCTATTACGTGGTGCCGGCGAAAGCAGCCGGCAAATGGCGGTGGCGCGCGCCGGGCGAAGACGGCGCAGCCCGCGATTTCGAGCTTGCCCTCACGCAAAACTTTCAGAAAGTCGAAGGCACGCTCTCGAGCGACGGCAAAAGCGTTCCGATCGAAGAGGCGAAGCTCGCAGGAGACATGCTGAGCTTCGTGGCGAAGCTGGACCCCTCCGCTACGCGGTACGAATTCAGCGGCCGGATCGTGAATCATGCGCTCGACGGCACGTTGCGCGCGCAGCGACCCGGCGGCGTTCGCCAGCAGGCGTGGAGCGCCGCACGCGTCGAAGTGTGGGAGCCGCGCCACTTTACGCTGCCTGCCCCGACGCTCATCCCGCCGCAGTGACGGCGCGAAGCGTGCGCGATCGCGTGACATCAGCTGTCGCGGCACTCGTGTTGTGCGCGGCTGTTGCGAGCCGCGGTGAAGCAGCGACGCTCGACATTCCAACGCCTTATATTCCTTCGACGCCGCTCAACGTCGATGAAATGCTGCGGCTCGCCGATGTTCGGGCCAGCGACGTGGTCTACGACCTCGGTTCCGGCGACGGGCGTGTGGTAATCGCAGCAGTGCGCGATTGGGGTGCGCGCGGCGTCGGGATCGAGATCGACGGGAAGCTCGTCGCCGAGAGCCGCGAGCTGGCGAGCCGCGCCGGCGTGAGCGAGCGCGTGAGCTTTCGCGAAGGCGACGTTTTCGCGGCCGACATAAGCGATGCGACAGTCGTCACGATGTACCTGCTGTCCGGGCTCGTTCACCGGCTGCAGCCGAAGCTCCTCGCCGAGCTGAAACCCGGAACGCGCATCGTCGCGCATGATTACGGCTTTGCCGAGTGGAAACCCGACCGGCACGTGAATGTCTCCAAGCATTTCTATCTCTACGTCGTCCCTGCAAACGTGCGGGGCAAGTGGCGCCTTGCTGCCGGATTGCCTGCAGGCGCGCGCGAGTACGAGCTCGATCTCGAGCAGCGCTTCCAGGAAGTGCACGGCGGTGCGCGCGTCGCCGGAGGATTTCTGCCGGCTTTCGAGGCGCGGCTCGCGGGCGAGCGCATCGCTTTCGTGCTGATCGACGACGATCTCGTCTATCGTTACGAAGGCCGCGTGGCCGGCGACACTATTGCAGGCAGCGTGCGCTGGGGTCAGGGACCACGGCAGCAGGAAAGCACGTGGCGCGCGGTGCGCACCGCAACGAAGTAAGGGGGGCAGGTAATTTGAACGTTCACGAGCTCTCAGGCATCACGCGCCGGCGTTTCATAGGCGGATGCCTGGCGCTGCTTGCGGTTATAGCCGTGCCTGTCGTTGCCCAATCGCAGTTTTTCGATGTGCCTTTCGTGCCGACGCCGCAGGTGGTCGTCGATGAAATGCTGAAATTTGCCGGTGTCGGCCCGTCCGACGTGGTGTACGACCTTGGCTCCGGCGACGGACGCATCGTCATCACCGCCGCACGCAAGTTCGGCGCGCGCGCGATTGGCGTCGAGCTCGATGATCATCTCATCTACCAGAGCGAGGAAAGCGCGCGCCAGGCGAATGTGCTCGACCAGGTTAAATTCCTGCAGCAGGATTTTTTCAAGACCGACTTCTCGCAGGCGACGGTGGTGACGATGTATTTGTTGCCCGGCGTCATGAAACGGCTGCGCGAGCGCATGCTCGGTTTGAAACCCGGTACGCGGCTCGTTGCCCACGATTTCGATTTCGAGGACTGGCGCCCCGACCGCAAGACGACGATACGCAAGAATGTCTTTCTGTGGATCGTGCCGGCGCGCGTGTCCGGACTCTGGCAGGTACGTGTCGCCGGCAACGGGCCTCAATTCGACATGGCGCTGCGCCAGAAATACCAGGAGCTCGACGGCTATACGCGCATGGAAGGTCAACCCGGCGGCTTATGGGAGCCGAGGCTCGAGGGCGATCGCGTGAGCTTTGTAGTCGTCGATGGCCGCGACCGTGACAACGAGTCCAACCTGTATTTCCAGGGCCGAGTCCTCGGCGGCGCCATGGAAGGTGAAGTCGTGCGCGGCGTCGGCAATCAGCAGACGCGCCTGACCTGGAGCGCGACCAGATTGAGCGACCAGGTGAAATGACGACCAGCACCGCATCGCGGTCATCGCTTACGCTCGGCTGGGGGTTTTCTGCGGCGCTGCTCGTCACTGTGCTCGCATCGCCGGCTGCTTTTGCACAGGCAGCCGATGTGCCTTATGTCCCTACGCCGATGAACGTTGTGGAGGCGATGCTTACCCTTGCCAAAGTCGGCCCCGGCGATTTCGTGATCGATCTCGGCTCCGGCGACGGGCGCATCGTCATCACCGCGGCCAAAAAATTCGGCGCGCGCGGCTTCGGCGTCGATCTCGACGGCGCGCTGGTTTCGGACGCGCGGCGCGATGCCGAGCGCCAGGGCGTGAAAGATCGTGTCGAGTTTCACACGCGCAACATCTTTATCACCGACATCGCGCAGGCGACGGTGCTCACGTCCTATCTGTTTCCACAGGTGAACATTCAGCTGCGCCCGCGCATATTCGAGCAGCTCAAGCCGGGCACCCGCGTCGTGTCGCACGACTTCGATTTCGGCAACTGGCAGCCGGACGCTCACGTGCGCGTGCCGGTTCGAGACAAGCCGTACGGGCCACCGATGAGTGAGGTCTATCTGTGGATCGTGCCCGCGAATGCAGCAGGGCGGTGGCAGTGGCGCATGCCGCTCGAAGCGGCTATCGTCGATTGCGAGCTCACGCTCGAGCAGACGTTCCAGGCCGTGCGGGGCTCAGGACGCATAGGCGGCAACGCGGTGCGTCTCGAGCAGGCGAGTCTCCGCGGGGAGGCGCTCGGGCTTACGCTGATTGCAACTGCAGGCGGGCGCGAAATCCGTCACGAGCTCGCCGGACGCGTGTCCGGCGACACGATACGCGGCACCGTGCGCGCATCCGGTGCGGCTTCGACGCTCGATTGGAATGCGATGCGTGTCGCCAGAGGCAAAATCAATATCGACGCTGCGGCCGATGCGCCGCGAGTGGCTAATTTCTGAACGTGGAGGTTTGAATGAAAGGATACAAAATCTGGCTGGCAGCAGCATCGGCCCTTCTGTTCTCGGCACCCGCTTTAAGCCAGGAAGGACGCGGGGACGTGGTGTACGTGCCGACGCCGCAGATCGTCGTCGACGAAATGCTGCGCATGGCCAAGATCGGGCCCAATGATTTCCTGATCGATCTCGGTTCGGGCGACGGTCGTTTTGTCATTACCGCAGCGAAAAAATTTGGTGCGCGCGGCTTTGGCGTCGATCTCGACACCTACCTCCTCAGACTCGCCAACAAGACCGCGCAAAGCGAAGGCGTTGCAGATCGCGCGCGCTTCATCGAGCAGAACCTGTTCGAAACCGATCTCACCCAGGCGACCGTCATCTCGAGCTACCTGCTGCCCGAGATGAATCTCAAGCTGCGGCCGAAGATAATCGCCTTGAAGCCGGGCACCCGCGTCGTCGCGCACGACTATCACATGGGCGCGTGGTATCCCGACGATCAGCGCGACATCCCGGTGCCCGAGAAAACCGTCGGCACGCCCGGCGTGAGCTATCTCTACTATTGGGTCGTGCCGGCGAAAGTCGCAGGCAAATGGCAGACGAACCTGAACGTGGCGGGGAGGGAAGTGCCGTATGAGCTTGCCTTCGACCAGACCTTCCAGATTCTCGAAGGCACGCTGCGCGCGGGTAGCGAAAGCGCGCCGCTGCGCGGCCGCCTGAACGGCGATCAGGTGACTTTCACCACGCAGCCTAAAGGCAGCCCGGGAAACATGCGCCACGAATTCCGCGGCCGGGTCGAAAAGGACACGATCACCGGGACGGTGCGCATCGGTGAAGGCGCGGGCGTGCGCGAAGCGAAGTGGAGCGCGCGGCTCGTCGCACCCGGCGAGCTGCGGCGCGCCAGCGACGAAGTAGCGGGACGTTAGACATGAGCGCGGCTACCCAGACCGGGACACCGAAACCCTCGCTGACGCTGTTCGATGCGGTCGCGATGATCGTCGGCCTGATCGTCGGCGCCGGAATTTTCGGCACGCCTTCGATCGTCGCCGGTGCTGTCGAAACCGAGGGGCTGCTCATTACCGTATGGGTGATCGGCGGTATCTTCTCCATTCTCGGAGCGCTGTGTTACGCCGAGCTTGCGACCGCATTTCCTTCCGCGGGCGGTGAGTATCACTTCCTGCAGCGCGCTTTCGGCTCCTCGCTCGCGTTCCTGTACGGCTGGGCGCGCATGACGGTGATCGTCGCGGGCTCGATCGCCGTCTTCGCCTATCTCTTTGGCGATTACATGACGCGGGTGATCAACCTCGGCGCCTATTCCTCTGCGATCTGGGCCGCGCTGATCGTAGGCGTGCTGACCCTCGTCAACTATGTCGGCATACGCGAAGGCAAAGTCACACAGAACATCTTCACAGTGCTCGAAGTCGGAGGCCTCGTACTGATCGTCGTAGCCGGACTGCTGCTGGCGCCGGCGCCCGCACCGGCAGCCGCCGCTGCGGCAGGGTCGGGTCAGCCGTGGTACATCGGCGCGGGGATTGGCTCGGCTATGGTGTTCGTGCTGTTCACCTACGGCGGCTGGAACGATGCCGCGTATATCTCGGCCGAAGTGCGCGACCGCGATCGCAACATGGTGCGCGCGCTTCTTTTCGCGATCTCGCTGGTGACGCTGCTCTATGTGCTGGTAAACCTCGCCTACCTCAAAGGGCTCGGCTACCACGCCATGTCGCGCTCGGACGCGGTGGCGGCGGACCTCATGAAAGCGGTGTGGGGAACAGGCGGCGAGAAGTTGATTTCGATCATGATCGCGATCGCCGCGCTCACCTCGGTGAACGGCTCGATGATCGTCGGTGCACGTTCGAACTACGCGCTGGGCCGCGACTGGCCGGTGCTGGGTTTCCTCGGCCGCTGGGACGAAGCAAGCGGCTCGCCGCGCACGGCGATGCTGGTGCAGGGGCTGATTGCGCTCGCGCTCGTCGTATTCGGCGCGATCCAGAACGCCGGATTCAAAGGCCTCGTCGAATATTCGCTGCCGGTGTTCTGGGGATTTTTCCTGCTGGTCGGTGTCGCGCTGTTCGTGCTCCGCGCGAAGGAGCCGAATGCGCCGCGACCGTTCCGCGTACCCGGCTACCCGGTCGTACCGGCGATTTTCGTGCTGATGTGCGGGTATTTGCTGTACTCGAGTCTCGCCTACCACCGCACGCACGCGTTCGTGGGACTGGGCGTGCTCGCAGTCGGCGCGGTCGTGATGCTGGTCGCGCGCCGGCGCCGAAACACCCTTTAGCGGTACTGCGCCGCTGTGATGAACATCGAGAACGATTCGCACCATACGACGGCCGTGGTATAGCTCGAGACATCTATCGATTGCGGCACCGGCACGATGAAGTTGTCGAAGGTCTTCACGTCTCCGACACGCACGGAGCGCTCCTTCACCTTCAGGAAATCCTGGTTCGTATCGACGAATTGCGGAGCGAGGTAGAGCTTGTAGTCGGGTCCCGGCGCGACGCGGCCGAGGAGTGCTACTTGATGGCGTCCGACCGACACCGTCCCCTCGCCCCAGTGCACGAAGTCGCTGCCTTTGAGGTCTTTGCGGAACTGGCCCGTGTATGTCGCGCCACCGGACGCGGTCCGTACTTCGGCGCTCGAGGGCGCGTCAGGGGCCGTGAGTATCGGCAGCACGTAGATGCCTGCGGCAAAACCCGCGGCGAGTGCAATGACGTGCGAGGCGATCAGTAGGACGGTTCTTTTCACGGTGGCATGACCTCGAATGGGCGGCGATGATCACTTGGGGCTGAACGGATAGCGTATCGCGTTCACAACCAGCCCACGCGTCTTGCCCATTCATCGCGCTTGCGGGTATACGCGTCTCGATCGCCTGGCGGCTGAGCACCTTCGGCGTCGGCCGCTTTTCTCTGAGCTTCGAGGTATTCCGCAAGCGGCGGCAGCCCGAGCTCGCGCCTGCGCTTGTCGACCGATTCCGGATCTTCGACGGTGCAGGTGAGCTCGCCCTGATCGTTCCAGTCGAGCACGGTACCGTAGATCTGCGCCTTCCCTTCGTTGAAGCGTATGCGATCGGCGAGATACGCGGCCTGCTGGGCGGGCGCATCGCCCCTGGCTACAGCCGCTGTGAGCAGCGCCAGGAATTTGCGCTGCCGGTCCGGCGTGCAGATCGAATGTTGTGCGATCAGCCATGCTGCGCGGCAGCCTTCGAGTCCGACGAGCCCAATGCCGGGCCACCCGTGCTCTGTCACGATCTCATCGAGCCGTTCAGCGTTGCCGCGATGGACCTGCTGCATCTCCTCGGCGTACTCGCCGTAAAGCCTGCCTTCCTGCAACAGGCGCGAGCGCGTAGCGAGGTCGCGTTCCTTGAGCGCGAGCAATTCGTCGAGTACCTGTTGATTCACCCGTCCCTCCTGCTCGACAGGATGCAGCGTCCTTTGCCCGTATCGATCGCGGCTGCGAGCGATGCGGGCTCGCATGGTGCGGGCGTCGCCACGCTCACGTCGCTCAGTCCGAGCGCCTGCAGCGCGGCGCGTATGCGCACCGCTTCAGCATGGTGTCCTTCGAGTGCCGCGAGGATGCAACCGCGATCCGCCATGCGCGTTGCAGGATGCTCATCCACGTTCCATTGAATGAGCGCAGGCATGACGCCGTCGAATGGGAGCGAGCCGTCACGGGGTATCGTGATGCGCCAGCTGAGCGAACCGCGTGTCATCGTCTCGATGATCCCGAGCTCGACGCCGCAGCGGGCGGCAGCTGTTTCGATATCGTTGGTTCTGACGACCCAGGTGACGAGGCGAGGCGGCGCGTGCGGAGCGCGTCGATCGAGATCGAACCAGCGCGCGTGCGCGAGGGGAGGCGCGGCAGGATCGATTGCGATGACTTCGAGATAGACGGTTTCACCCAGCTTGAGCAGGCGGTTGTGTGTTCCCATGCGCGCGTGCTGGCCGCCCGCTTCGGGCTCAACGCCCAGTGTGTCCCGGACATACTGCGCTCCCGCTTCCAGGGACGACGCAGCTACGACCAGATGGTCGATCGTGCAGCGGAGCGGCGAGGCGTTTGCCACTGGGACTCTTCGAATTGCGCTCGGCGTCGTTACGAGTCGCTAACGATGCACAGTGCGGCTGTCGGCCGGCACCTCACCGCGCTCGTTCATTCCGTAGTCGCGAATGACGGAGGCCACTCGCAGCCGGTAGTCGGCAAAGATTCCGCCGCGACCTTGCGCCTGCGCACGCCGGTGGCTTTCGAGATTGCGCCACGCGCGTACTGCGTCTTCATCGCGCCAGAGCGACAGCGAAAGATATTTGCCTGGCGTCGTTACGCTCTCGAAGCGCTCTATCGAGATGAAGCCGTCGATTTTTTCGAGGTCGGGCTTGAGCGCACCGGCGAGCTCGAAATAGTCCTGTGCGCGTCCCGCGGCCGGCCACACTTCGAAAATGACGGCGATCATGATGCCGCTCCACTAATCGGCGCGGATGCCGGTGCGGCGGATGACGTCCGCCCATTTGTCGAGGTCGCGCCGTATGATCGCCGCGGCGTCTTCCGGCGTGCTGCCGATGACTTCGGCGCCTTCGTTCTTGAGGCGCGCGAGCACGTCGGGCGACTGCAATGCCTTGAGCAACTCGCGATTGAGCCGGGTGATGATGTCTTTCGGCGTGGCGCCCGGCACCATGATCATGTGGCCGCCCACTTCCTGGAAGCCTTTCGCGCCCGACTCGTCGAGCGTGGGGACGTTCGGCAACGCGGGCGAGCGCTTCGCGCCGCTCACGGCGAGCGCGCGGAGCCGGCCCGATTGCACCACGGACAGTGCGGCGATCATATTGAAGAGGCCGATCTGGACCTGTCCCGCCATCTGCTCGGTCAGCGCCGGTCCGGTGCCTTTGTATGGAATGTGCACGATGCTCATGCCCGTCTGCAGCTTGAGGAGCTCCATCGCCATCTGGGGGCCCGTGCCGGTGCCGCCGGAACCGTAGTTCAGATCCTTGGGCCGTGCTTTGGCGAGCGCGATCAACTCCTTCAGCGACTTCACCGGCAGCGTTGGATGGACCGTCAGTATGTAGGGCGCGCCCGCCAGGATCGAGACCGGCGTGAGGTCCTTGCGCGCATCGTAAGGCAGCTTGGAATACAGATTGGCGTTGATGGTGTAGGTCGCGACCGCTACCAGCAGCATGGTATAGCCGTCCGGCGGAGATTTTGCGGCAATGTCGATGCCTATCGTGCCGCCGGCGCCGGTGCGGTTATCGACGACGACCGTCTGTCCGAGCCCGGGGGTGATCGCCTGCGCCATCGAGCGCGCGAGTATGTCGCTCGGACCGCCCGGCGCGAGAGGCACGATCAGCCGGATCGGCCGCGTGGGATAACTTTGCTGCGCGGTCGCCGCAAACGAGAACGAAACGCTGCACAAGGCGCTGATGCACGCGATGATCTGCCGGCGGCAGGCGCCGGTGTTCCTGTTCACTGCGTTACCTCACACTACTCGAGCGTTACTTGCTGAGCCCAAGGCGCTTTGCAACTTCGGCGTACGCCTTTGTGCGCTCCGCCATGAAAGGTCCCATTTTGTCGACGCCGACATTCACCAGCTCGAAACCGTTTTTGAAAGCGAGGTCCTTCATCTCGGCGTCGTTGTTGAGCGTCGCCCACAAATCAGACATGCGCTTGCGCGCGTCGGCCGGCGTCGACTTCGGCATGCCGATGCCGCGGTAGGCGCCGTCGACCCAGTTGATCCCGAGCTCTTTGAAAGTCGGGGTGTCCGGCAGCAGTGGGTGGCGCTTGTCGAGCGCCACCGCGATCGCGCGCACGCGCCCTTTGTTGTTGATGGCGAACGCCGAGTACGACATCGCGCCGGTCACATGCATGCCCAGCACTGCCGGCGTGAGATCGCCCGTGCCCTTGAACGGCACGTAGGTCGACTTGATGCCGGCGACGATGTTCAACCTCTCGTGCGCGGCGTGGTTCGCGGAATTCAGTCCCGATCCGCCGAAGGTCAGCTTGCCCGGTTCAGCCTTCGCGGTCTTGACGAGATCCTGGAAGGTCTTGATGGGGCTTTGCTCCGCGATGACGATCGCATCCGGCGTGTAATGAAACCAGTAGACCGGCGTGATGTCATCGGTCTTGTACTGCACCAGGCCTTCGAGCGGCTGCAGCACGATGTGCGGAAGGTTGATGCCGACGATGTTGTAGCCGTCGCCGGGCAACTGGTTCATCTGCGCCCACATGAGACCGCCGCCCGCGCCGGGCTTGTACTGCACGATGGTCTCGATGGCGGGACATTTCTTCTTGAGCACCGCCTGCTGATGCCGTGCCGAAATATCCGATTCACCTCCGGCGGGAAACGCCTGCCAGTACTGGATGTTTTTATCGGGACAGGCCTGGGCTGAAGCATGCGGTGATGACATCACCACTATGGCCGCGATGATGACCGCCAGGTAGATTTTTTTCACTTGTCTCCTCCAGTACGTTCGGGTTTTTCGATGCTCACGCGAAGATAGCAGCGTGACCTCGCGCTCGCAAACGCGTGGCGCTACGATTATTGCAGATCGAGCGAGCGCACTCCTTTTTTCGTCCGGCAGTCTTCGACGTTGCGGCGTATCAGCTCGCGCACGCGCTCGCTGTCCGCAATCGCGCGCAAAGTTACGTGTGGCTG
>DATLEF010000134.1:0-6074 GCA_035525455.1 Burkholderiales bacterium | reverse complement strand
CCGGGAATCTGGCGCGGTTCTGCGCGGAAAAGCTAAAATAGCTGGTTTACTTGCAACGACATACAGGGCTGTCATGAAAACCGCACAGGAAGTCAGGGTAGGCAACGTGATCATGGTCGGGAAGGATCCGCTGGTCGTGCTCAAGGCAGATTTCAGCAAATCCGGCCGCAATGCCTCGGTCGTCAAGATGAAGCTCCGCAACCTTCTCTCGGGGAGCGGCAGCGAGACCGTCTATCGCGCCGATGAAAAATTCGACGTCGTCACGCTCGACCGCAAGGAGGTCACGTATTCCTATTACGCGGACCCCGCATACGTCTTCATGGACGCAGACTTCAATCAGTACGAAGTGGACAAGGAAAACCTGGGCGACGCGCTGAACTACCTCGAGGACGGCATGCCGGTCGAAGTCGTGATCTATAACGGCCGGCCGATTTCAGTGGAGATTCCGCAGACCGTCGTGCGTGAAATCGAGTATACGGAGCCGGCAGTTCGAGGCGACACGTCGGGCAAAGTGCTGAAGCCCGCGCGTCTCAAAACCGGGTTCATGGTTCAGGTGCCGCTTTTTTGCGCCACCGGAGACAAGATCGAAATCGATACGCGAACGGGGGAGTATCGCAGCCGCACGAAAGGCTGATGTTTTCCCCATGCGAACGAAAGGCACCCTCGGGTGCCTTTTTTTGCGGCCGACCGACGCCAGTGATCCAGCGCCGCTAGCTTACGAGCGTCTGCGCGACAGAACGCGCTTGGGCACGTCTGCGAGAGAGCGACCTCGCGGTTTTACGGCGGTCGGATTTGGCGCGGGCGCTGCTGCAGTAACGGCAGGCGTGGCTGCGTCGACTTCACCCGTAAGACGCACGAGTTGCTCGCGCATGTCCGCGGGGACGGTGAGCGACTCGATGCGTTTCATCCGCGCTTCAGGCGAAGCATTGAGTGGAACGCCGGCGAGATAAAGCAGCAGGTCTTCGGTGGTGTAGGTGAACTTGCGCACGCTCTTGAAGTCCGCGGGCAGCGCAGGCAGCAGCGGTGTCGATCCCGGATACAAAACCCGCAGCACGAACCCGAGACAACTCACGCACATACGACCCGTGTCGCCCTGCTCATCGCAATAAGGTGTTTTCTCGGCCACCCAGTATGCGACGCGTGCGGCGAGCGCTGTCTGCAGCGTCTCCATGGAGCGCTCGTCAGGAAAAGGCCGTATCCCGTAGAGGTGCTCGAAGGCATACGTTTTACCGTTGGCCGTGATGGAGCCTGAGCGTGCGAATGACACGACAGCCACGCCGGTTTCGGGAAACGACCACGCGATGCGATCTCCGGGCAGCTCGATGCCGACGTGGCTTTCGGGCTCGTTGTCGGGGCCGGTGATCACGAAGTAATGGATGTAGCCCGCCTGGCCCGGGCCAGTGCTCTTTACCGTGACAAAGGGTGCGTTCGCGCGCGCCGCCAGCGAGGATTCATCCGGTGCCGGGCGCGTGGACGTCGTTTTTTTTGTGGCCGTGCTCGCAGCTACGAGCAAGCCGGATTCGTAGGCGGTGTCGGCGTGAGCGGGGAAGGCAGTGAGCGCAGCGCTGATCGTTACGACCGCGCAGAAGGCCGGCTTCAAAAGGCGCTGCTCGAGTTGTTGTTTTAAGCCGATTTGAAAAGCCTGCAGCGTCATGATCACATTCGATTGAGCGTATAGGCGTGAACGGTAGCACGCGGCTGCGGGGGATGGAATACAAAGCCCCCGGCGGATCGCCGATGGCTCGAATTGGTGGAGGCGGCGGGAATCGAACCCGCGTCCGCAAGCCCTCCACAGTCAGGACTACATGCTTAGCCTGGTCATTTGGGTTTCGCCTTGTGACCGCCAACCGGCAGGCTGACACTCGGCTAGCCGCTTCGACGGATCCGCACGGCTAAGCGACCAAACCGTGCAGAGAGGCTGATGTAAATGACGCTGCACCTGTTTACAGACTCGGCTTGCGCTTCGTCCGATCACAGGCCTAACCCATCAGCAGATTAGTGCAGCGTCTAGCCGGTGTTAGGCGGCTAGAGCGAAACGCTCGTCGTTTGCGTTTAGATAGTTTCGAGCTGTTTAACAAGGTAACTCGACCTTGGCATGCCCTGTGCTGCTTCGTAACCCACGTCGAAACCAGGTCGCCCCCGGAGTCGTTGCGATGCTGCCACGAAATCCGCGGCAGAGACATTATCCCACATGGGGTCTGCCGCACTTGTTTCAAGCAAGATTTGGACGAGTGCCTCGGTCAAAGGTTCCGCCGGGCGCAACGGCGTTAAAGATGGAGCAGCACGTCTTCGGCGCAATCGACGACGGCATCGGCTCCCCACGTGTCCGGCTCGCCGCCGTTGAGATAGCCGTACCGGACCGCGATCGTTCGCATGCCGGCGGCGCGGCCGGCTTCGATGTCGCGCTGGTCGTCTCCGACATAGGCGCAGGCGTGCGCGTCTACGCCCACGCAGCGCGACGCGGCGAGGAGGGGATCGGGGAAAGGCTTCATGCGCGGAGCGGTGTCACCGCCGATTACGCACGCGCACCGCTGGCCGAGCTCCAGAGCATCGATGAGCGGCCGCGCGAGGCGCTCGCCCTTGTTCGTGACAATACCCCATTTGATTCCCCGCGCCTCGATGCGGTCGAGAAGCGCTGCCATGCCGGGAAAGAGCGTCGTCTCGCGGCAGAGATTCTCTGCATACAGGGCAAGAAACTCGGCGCGCATCGCCAGGTATTCGGGATGGTCCGGGGCCATGGCGAAACCCACGCGCAGCAGGCCGCGTGCGCCGGTGGACGTAACAGGCCGAGTCGCAGCGACCGGAACGGGTGGAAGCCCGCGGGCCGCGCGCATGAGATTCAGCGTGTACGAGAGATCTGATGCCGTGTCCGCGAACGTACCGTCCAGATCGAAGAAAACTGCTTTTATCATCGTGACATTGCGCAGCGCGGACAGCTCGCTGCCTGCGTACCTAAGATTTTTGACAATGCAGAATGTAGTTCACGTCGGCGTTGGGGCCCAGGGTGTAAATGTGCGTCCACGGGTTGTAGTTCATTCCGATCACGTCAGCGACTGCAAGCCCGGATGTTCGGCACATCGCCGCGAGCTCTGATGGCTTGATGAACTTTGCGTACTCGTGAGTGCCTCGCGGAAGCATTTTCAGGACGTATTCGGCACCGACGACTGCAAACAAGTACGACTTCGGATTTCTGTTAATAGTGGCAAAAAAGACCCAGCCCCCGGGTTTCACGAGATCACTGCATGCGCGGACTGTCGCTGCGGGATCTGGGACGTGCTCGAGAAGCTCCATGCACGTGACTACGTCGTAGTGCTGCGGCCGCTCACGTGCAAGTTCCTCCGCGGCGACTTTGATGTATTCGACTTCGCGCCCGGATTCGAGCAAATGGAGCTGCGCGACTTTGAGCGGCTTGTCGGCCAGGTCGATTCCGGTGACGTGCGCCCCGCGCGCAGCCATCGCTTCGCTGAGGATGCCGCCGCCGCAGCCGACGTCGAGCACGGCTTTTCCATGGAGACCGGCGGTACGATCGATGTAGTCCAGCCTGAGCGGGTTGATGTCGTGCAGCGGCTTGAATTCGCTCTGCGGGTCCCACCAGCGATGCGCAAGGGCGCTGAATTTTTCGAGCTCGAGCGGATCGACGTTCACGATTGCATGGTCACAGGGTACTTCGATTGGGCGAAAACCTAACTACGGATCTTCTCCTGCCAGTGCACCGCCTTCAGCTCCAGCTCCCGCGGATCGAGGTCGACGAGCCCGCCGTTTTCCACGCGCATCTCCCCGTCGATCCACACGTGCGTCACGTGCTCGCGACCGGCGGCATATACGAGATGCGATGAAGGATCGTAGCATGGCGCGAGCTCGACGCCTGCCAGACTGATTGCGGTCATGTCGGCCCTTTTGCCCGGCACGAGTGAGCCGATGCGCCGCTCGATGCCTAAAGCTTTTGCAGACGCGAGCGTAGCCATGTGCAGCGCCGTGTGCGCGGGTACTGCGGTGGGCTCACCGCTCGCGCCTTTTGCAAGCAGCGCGGCAAGGCGCATCTCACCCAGCAGATCCAGGCGGTTGTTGCTCGCCGCGCCATCGGTGCCGATGCCGACGTTGATGCCGCTGGCCAACAGGCGTGCGACGGGGGCGATACCGCTCGCGAGTTTCAGATTGGACGAAGGACAGTGCGCTACGCTGCAGCCATGTTGCGCCAGCAGCGCTATTTCCAGCGGGTCGAGATGGATGGCGTGCACCGCGATGAGGCTCGGTCCGAGGAGCCCCACCTGCTGTAACCGTGCGAGAGGACGAATGCCGTAAGCGCTCATGCTTTCGCGGATCTCGTCGGCCGTTTCGTGCACGTGCATGTGGACCGGCAGATCGAGCTCTGCTGCGTACGTTGCCACGCGCTCGAGCGTCGGGTTGGAAACGCTGTACGGTGCGTGCGGTGCCATGCAGAACGAGAGCAGCGGCTCGTCGCGTAGCGCGTCCCTCATCGCAAGTCCCTTGGCGAGGTAGTCGCGCGCATCGCCTGCGTAAGGCGAGGGCAGCTCGATCACGATCATGCCGATGCTTGCGCGCATGCCGCTTTCCAGCGCTGCCTGCGCAGCCGCTTCAGGGAAGAAATACATGTCGCTAAAGCACGTGATGCCCCCCAGCAGCATTTCTGCGCACGCGAGCAAAGTGCCGTCGTGCACAAACGCCGGCGAGACCATGCGTGTCTCCACCGGCCAGATGTGGTTTCGCAGCCAGTCCATCAAGGTCTTGTCGTCGGCCAGGCCGCGCAACAGCGTCATAGCCGCGTGCGTGTGCAGGTTGACGAGGCCCGGAATCAGAACATGGTCGGGAAGCGAAGTGCGCCGTGCCGCCGTGTACTGCGCATGCACTTCCGACGTGGGTGCGACCGCGACGATCTCACCGTTTGCGACCACCAGCGAGTGCGACTCGAGCACGAGGCCTGCCGGTTCCACGGGTATGACCCAGCGCGCGTCGATGATCGTGTCCGCGGATCTCATAGATGCATTAGACACAAAAAAAAGCCCTGCCGAAGCAGGGCTTTTTGAAGGTGACGCTGTTGCTTATGGTTTGGCTGCCGGTTTCGCTTCCGGTTTGCCGGCCTCAGGCTTACCTGCCTCGGGCTTGGCCGCCGGCTTCTTCGCCGGGGCGGGCATTACGCCGACTGCTTCGACGGTGACGCGACGGTTCGGCGCCAGACACTCGATGAGCTGCTTACGCTTCATCTTGTTCGAGCAGAACTTGGTCACCGGGATCGGCTGCTTGAATGCCTTGCCTTCCCAGAAGATCAGCTTCGGATCGATACCCTTGCTGACGATGTAGTCCTTGACCACGACTGCGCGACGCTCGGACAGACGCTGGTTGTACTTCAGGCTGCCGATGCGGTCCGTATGACCGGTCACGATCAGGGCGCCGAGGGTCACCGGCTTCAGATCAGCCAGGAACTCGTCGAGCTCTTTCACGTTGTCCGGAGTCATTTCGGCCTTGTCGAACGGCATACCCTGCAGCTCGATCTTCCGCTCGACGTTCATCATCTGCGGCTTGGCCGGCTTCGGCTTCGCTTCAGGCTTCGGCTCGGGCTTAGCTTCGGGCTTCGGTGCTGGCGCAGGCTTCGGCGCAGGCGGGGCCGGCTTCGGAATCAGGTCAGGATCGCATTCGGCAACTGCAAGGGCCGGTGTCCACTGGCTCGTGCGAACGCAGACGCCTGCTCCGATCGCACGGACGATGCCGCCCTGCGTATCGGTCAGGTAGCCGTCCTTACGTTCTGCCGTAGCCGCGGACCCGGTGGCCGGCAAAAGCGCGGCGCACGTGGCAACGGCCGCGACAGTAATCCGCAATGCTGAATTCATTTTCTTGTTCCTCCTGATTTACGATGAAGTACGGGTGCGCTAATAGCCGGATGCAAAAGAGAATCTCCCCTAAAGTTCACTTAATATCACGTACGGTGATGCCAAAGCAAACATGCCGAAATCATAACATGCTTTACAGGCCAAAAGGATAGCCGCTTGTTGCTAAAATGAAACACTGCAACACATGCTTGAGCGCCTGTTTTGGACCCTGAACTACACGCGATCGCG
>DATLEF010000123.1:0-11126 GCA_035525455.1 Burkholderiales bacterium | reverse complement strand
AGGAGCAGGGACTCAAAGGTTTCGTCGTCTCGAGCGGATTCGCGATGTTCGGTCCCGCCGGCCTGCCCAGGCCCGTCGTCGACCGCGTGAACGGCGCGCTCGTGAAAGCGCTCAACGATCCCGCCGTGAAAGACAATCTCGCGAAGCAGGGCGCTGACGTCACGGCAAGCACGCCTGAGCAGCACGACGCGTTCAACCGCAGGGAAATCGAGAAATGGATCAAAGTCGCACGCGCGGCGGGAATCGAGCCGGAGTGATGATCTGGCATAGAGTTTTGAGCGCGCTCTCGTTTTGCGCGCTCGCAGCGGGCGCGTATGCGCAAACGTTCCCGGTTAAACCGGTACGCATGGTCAACCCCGCTGCGCCGGGCGGCAACAGCGACATTTTTTTCCGCCTGCTGCAGCCCAAAATGAGCGAAGTGCTGGGCCAGCCGCTCGTCATGGATTACCGGCCCGGGGCGGGAGGCACGGTCGGCGGCGAAGTGATTGCGCGCAGCGCGCCCGACGGTTATACGACTGGCATCGTTGCCGCGAGCTTCGTCATCAACCCCGCGATGATCAGGAAAATGCCGTACGACACCGCGAAGGACTTCACCGCGCTGGGCATCATCGTCGACGTGCCCTCAGGGCTGGTGGTGCATCCGTCGCTTCCTGCGCGCAACGTAAAACAGCTGATCGCGCTCGCAAGAGCACGGCCGGGTCAGATCTTCTACTCGACGTCGGGTCGTGGCACCGTCGGCCACCTCGCGGCCGAGCTTCTGAATTCGACTGCGGGAATCCAGCTCGTGCACGTGCCGTACAAAGGGGCAGGACCTGCGGTGATCGATTTGCTGGCGGGACACATACAGCTGCAGTTCGCGAGCATTCCCATCCTGGTTGGCCACGTCCAGGGCGGGAAGCTGCGCATGATCGCGCAGACTGGCGAAAAACGCGCCGCGACCGCCCCGGACACACCCACGATGATCGAATCCGGCCTGCCTGGCTTCGTCGTGCGCAGCCCATTCGGGTTCGTCGGGCCCGCGGGCATGCCGAAAGCCGTCGTGGACAAGCTGAACACCGCGCTTGTCACAGCGATCCGCGATCCGGAAAATCACAAAGCGCTCGTCACGAATGGCGCGGAGCCGATCGGCAGCAGTGCCGAGGAGCACGCCGCGTCGGTCCGGTCAGAAATCGAGAAGTGGAAGACGGTCGCAAGGCAGGCACATATAGAACCGCAGTAGCAAGAGTCCTCCAAGGAGGCCCCGCATGGAAGAGCAGCTCAAACACTACGCCGACAAGCTCGCCTACGAAATCGATGCCTGGGACCTCAAGGTCGCGATTGAAAACGGCCAGAAAGTCGCCGTGATCGATGCACGCTCGCCGCAGGCTTATGCGCTCGGTCATATTCCCGGCGCGATCAACATCCCCCACCGCAGCATGAGCGAAACGACTACGGCCGCTTTGAGCACCGACGCACTGATCGTCACCTACTGCGACGGCATCGGCTGCAATGCTTCGACCAAAGGCGCGTTGAACATGACGCGACTCGGGTTCAAGGTGAAAGAGCTGATGGGCGGCCTCGACTGGTGGAAGCGCGATGGCCATCCGGTCGCGAGTGGAGGCGCGGCTACGCCTGCGGCGGCCGCGAACTGCGGCTGCGAGTAGCAGGACCGTATAATCGGCGCTTTCCGCAGCTCCCTTCCTCATGAAATCGTTCGACTGGCAGTTCCCGTATTACTCGCAGCGCATGCCGGTGCTCGCGCGCAATTGCGTGGCGACCTCGCAGCCGCTCGCTGCGCAGGCGGGTCTGCGCATGTTGCTGAAAGGCGGCACCGCGGTGGACGCAGTACTGGCGACTGCGATTGCGCTCACGGTGCTGGAGCCCACCAGCAACGGCATCGGCAGCGATGCTTTCTGCATATTGTGGGACGGCAAGAAACTGCACGGCCTCAATGCATCGGGCCGTTCGTCCTCGGGCTGGTCGCTCGAGCGCTTCAAGAACGAGCCGGCGATGCCGCAGCGCGGTTGGGAGTCGGTCACCGTGCCGGGCTGTGTCAGCGCATGGCGCGCGCTTTCGGAGAAATTCGGCAAGCTCCCTTTTGCCGACCTGTTCGAGCCTGCCATCAAGTACGCGGCTGACGGGTTCATGGTGACGCCCACGATCTCACGGCAGTGGGCCGCTGCGGTGCCGATACTCCAGTCGCAGCCGGGTTTCGCCGATGCGTTCATGCCGCGCGGACGCGCGCCGGAACCCGGGGAAAAGTTTTCTTTTCGCGCGCAGGCGAAAACGCTGCAGCGCATCGCCGAAACTAAAGGTGACGCGTTTTACACCGGCGACCTCGCCGAGAAAATCACCGCTTTCGCAAAACAGCACGGCGCTTCGCTCACGCTCGACGATCTCGCTACACACAAGAACGACTGGGTCGATCCGCTCGGTATCGACTACCGCGGCTACACGCTGCACGAAATTCCGCCGAACGGTCAGGGCATCGGCGCACAGATCGCGCTCGGCATACTCGAGAATTTCGACATCGCCGCGCTGCCCGTCGATTCGGTCGACAGCTTTCACCTGCAGATCGAGGCGATGAAGCTCGCATTCGCCGACATTTACGAATACGTGTCGGACCAGGCGACGATGCGCGTGAAGCCCGCGCAGATGCTCGACAAGGCGTATCTCAAAGAGCGCGCGAAGCTGATCGACATGAAGCAGGCGCGCACCCCTTCGTTCGGACGCCCGAGCAAAGGGGGCACCGTGTATCTGACCGCGGCCGACGAGTCGGGCATGATGGTTTCGTATATCCAGTCGAACTTTGCCGGATTCGGTTCGGGTGTCGTCGTGCCGGGTACCGGCATCAGCCTCCAGAACCGCGGCTCCGGCTTCAGCGTGAGGCCCGACCACGCGAACGTGGTCGCGCCGCGTAAGCGCCCTTTTCACACGATCATCCCGGGTTTCGTCACGCGCAACGGTCAGCCGTTGATGAGCTTCGGCGTGATGGGCGGCTCGATGCAGGCGCAAGGACACACCCAGGTGATGACGCGGCTCGTCGACTACGACCAGAATCCGCAAGCCGCGGCGGACGCACCGCGCTGGAGAATCGACAACGCGCTCGACGTGGGGATCGAACACGGTATGGCAGCCGACGTCATCGATGGGCTGCGCGCGCGCGGACACGTTTTGCAGCAGGCCGATCGCTGGTCGTTCGACTTCGGCCGCGCACAGCTCATCTACAAGATGGACGACGGCTACTTCGCGGCATCCGAGCGCCGCACTGACGGCCAGGCGGTCGGATACTAGCCCGCTCCCAGCCATCCGTAGGGACTCACCCTACCCAGCCCGTCAGCGCGTTTGCTAATATCACTCGGCTAATCACCAAACTATAAGGAGGAATCATGCGTATCTTCTTGACCGCAGTCGTTGCTGTCCTGCTCGCAAACGCGGGCGTAACGTTGGCAGCGTATCCCGATCGACCCATCAAGATGATCGTGCCGTGGGCGGCGGGCGGCGATACCGACAATATTTTCCGGCCTTTCGCACCGCTCCTGCAGAAGCAGCTCGGCGGCACCGTCGTCATCGCGAACATCGGCGGCGCGTCGGGCACCAAAGGCGCGCGCGAAGCGAAGGAGGCTCCGGCGGACGGCTACACGCTGTACGCGGTGCACGACTACATCCATTCGACTTATTACACCGGCGTCACGGACATCAACTACTGGGACTTCGAGCCGGTGTGCCTCATCTCCGCCACGCCTTCAGTATTGACGGCGAGCCCGAAAACGCCGTGGAAGGACCTGAAAGGCCTGATCGCCGATGCGAAGACACGTCCCGGGCAGATCAGCGTCGGCGCAACGCTCGGCTCGACGAGTCATTTCTTTCCCGCGCTCATCGAGAAGGAAGCGAAGGTCAAGTTCAAATACGTCTCGTACGAAGGCCTCGCGCCGCGCATGAATGCGATCCTGGGCGGCCACACCGATCTCACCGATTCGAACCTCACGCAGAAAGGCAAAGTCGAAGCCGGTCAGCTGAAGTTCCTCGCGATCGGCACCGAGAAGCGTCACCCGGAGATGCCGAACGTGCCGACGCTGAAAGAGCTCGGCGTGAACGTCGTTTACGAGGTATCGCGCGGCCTGATGGTGCCCAAAGGCACGCCGAACGAAATCGTGATGAAGCTCGAATCTTCGTGCGCCACAGCCGCGAAAGATCCGACTTTCGCACAGGCCATGAAGCTCCAGGGCACCGACGTGCGCTATCTCGACCGCAAGGGTTTCGCGGAGTTTCTGAAGAGTAACGACGCGCTGAATAAAGACATCGCCAAAGATCTCGGGCTGCTGAAGCGTTAAGAAGCGCGCTGAATGAGCCGTGATCTCATCACCGGGCTCGTCTGCCTCGCAGGGAGCCTCGTGCTCCTTGCGCTCACGTACAACCTGCCGGGTCCTTCGCTGCTCGTGCCGATCGGACCCGGCTTTTACCCGCGCATCATTCTCGGCATCACCGCGCTGCTCGCAGCAGCGCTCGTCGTTCAGGCATGGCGCGCGCGCAGGCGCGCGCAACCGGCCGGTGCGACGGGCGCAACACAAGGCCCCAATTACGCGCTGGTTCTGACGAGCTTCGCGGTATTCGGCGTGTACGTCGGCGTGTTGCCTCTCATCGGTTACCGGCTCGCGACGTTCGCGTTCGTGCTCGCACTGCAGCCGCTACTCGAACGCCCGCGCAATGCGAAAGGCTGGGCGATCGCAGTCGCAGTTGCGCTGATCACCGCCATCGCAACGTTTCACCTGTTTCAGGATTACCTCTCCGTGCTGCTGCCGCGCGGGCGGTGGACTGGATTTTAGAAAGGCGCGTCGCGTGTACGAACTGCTGCTCGACGGAATTCAGAACGTGCTGCAGTGGAAGTATTTCGTACCGCTCGCGATCGGTACTCTGGTCGGCGTCGTGGGCGGCGCGCTTCCCGGCATCACCAATACGATGACGGTCATCATGGTTCTGCCGTTCACGTTCGGCCTGGAACCGCTGCAGGGTCTCGCGGCGATGATCGGCGTTTATGTCGGCGGTGAATCCGGCGGGCTCATCACCTCGACGCTCCTGGGTATCCCCGGAAAACCTTCGTCGATCGCCACCATGTTCGACGGTTTTCCCATGTCGCAAAAAGGCGAGCCCGGCCGCGCGCTGTGGCTCGGCATCTGGGCCTCGTTTTTCGGGGGATTGCTCGGGGCCATCTTCCTCGTCGGCGCAACGGGTCCGCTCGCCGCGCTCGCGCTCGAGTTCGGCCCGTGGGAGTACTTCTCGCTCTTCGTTTTTGCGCTGTCGATGGTCGCGGGACTCACCGGAGCCTCGATCACCCTTGGGCTCCTCTCGGGGGCCATCGGCCTCGTCGTGACCGTCATGGGCAGCGATCCGGTTATGGGGGCGCCGCGCCTGACGCTCGGCATCCGTTTTCTCGAAGGCGGCATCCCGTTCCTGCCGGTGCTGATCGGTGTGTTCGCGTTCGCGCAAATTATGTCGGACGTCGAAAAAATGGGGGCGGGCCGTCGCGACCCGACCGGCGGCTTCGTCGCGCCGCGGCTCGTTGTCTCGCACGCGAAAGTCATCTGGGAAATCCTGTCGCGGCCGGTGATGCTGCTGTGGACGTCGTTCATCGGCGTGCTGATCGGCGTGCTGCCTGGGATCGGCGGCAGCGCGGCAAACGTGATGGCCTACGATCAGGCGAAAAAGTTCTCGCGGCACCCGGAGCGCTTTGGGACCGGCACGCCGGAAGGCATCATCGCATCGGAAGCCGCGAACAATTCGAACGTCGGCGGCTCGCTCGTGACGATCATGGCATTTGGTATTCCAGGCGATGCCGTGACTGCCGTCATGCTGGGCGCGCTCACCATACATGGGATCCAGCCGGGACCGCTGTTCATCTCGCAGCAGCAAACGCTCTCGTACGGCATCTTCGCCGCTTACATCCTCGCGCACTTCATCATGATCGCAATCATGTTCGTCGGCGTGCGCTGGTTTCTGCGCATCGTCACCATACCGAAAGGGATGCTCTTTCCGATCATACTGGTGCTATGCGTGATCGGCGCTTATGCGCTCGACAACACCATGTCGAACGTTTACGTGCTCGCATTGTTCGGGGTGATCGGCTATCTGATGGTCAAAGGCGGCCTGCCGCTTGCCCCCCTCATACTCGGGGTCATACTGGGCGATCAGATCGAGATCAACCTCGTGCGCGCGATCATGACCGATTCCAATCCGCTGCTTTTCATCACCCGTCCGATCTCGGGCGGGCTGCTCGCGCTGTCGGTCGGCTCGGTCGTGTTCGCGCTGTGGCAGCACCGCAGGCAGCGCCTGCGCGGAGAGGCGGTTGCGGCAGACGATGCGGATTTTTAGCTTGGTATGGAACACAACGCGGCACTGAATGCGATCCAGCTGGCGGTCGCGCCCGTCTTCATGCTGACGGCGATCGCCACGCTGATCGGAGCGCTCGCGAACCGGCTCGCGCGCATCATCGATCGGGCGCGCGACATCGAGGAAAGGCTCGATGCGGGCACGATCCGGAACGAAAGCAGCAGTTACGCTGAGCTCGACCGCCTGAAAATGCGCGGGCTCGTCGTGAATGCGTCGCTCGCGTTGCTGACTGTGGCCGCGACGCTGATCGGCGCGACGGTGCTGACACTCTTCGTCGGCGAGACTTCTTCGCCGCGCACTGAAGTATTGGTGCCATGGGGCTTTATCGGCGGCGTGGTGTGCTTCATCCTCGCGCTGCTGTGCTTTCTCACCGAAACACTACTGGCCGCCCACACGCTGAAATTCGCGCGCCGTTTGCGCGGTAAATAGGGCTCACCGGAACGTGAGCTGCGGATGAAGGCAGGTTAGAGCCCTCGTTTTTACAGCTCCAGCACCTGGCCTTCGCGTGCCGCGAAGCACTGGATATTCGAGCCGCGCTGCTGGATGAGGTGATGCGCAGTCTGCGCCATCGAGGCTACCGCTTCGTCGTCGTGCAGCGGGTCGTGGTGGAATAAGGCAAGCGCGCGCACTTGCGCCTCGAGCGCGACGTTCACGGTCGCGCTGATCGACGAATGGCCCCAGCCGATGCGCTTCGGATATTCCTCGTCAGTGTACTGCGCTTCGCCGATGTACAGATCCGCGCCGTGGATGAACCGCACGAATTCGGCATCGAGCCCGCGGCCGAAATCGCGGCCTTCTTCCGCGCGCCCGCCCAGATGCTCGAGAGTGTGCCGGTAAGGTTCGTTGTCCGTTGCATACACGAAGCTTTTGCCGCCGTGCGACACGCGATAGCCGAGCGTCATTCCGGGATGATTCAGATACATCGCGGTTACGGCGGCTTCGCCGATCTGGAAAGGCTTGCCTTTGAACTCGTGCATGTGGAGTCGAGCGCGCGTGTCGCCCAACGCGACCGGAAAGTAGTCCGAATCCATCTGCCCACGCAAGATCTTTTCGAGCGGCCGCCCCTGACCGGTCGAACCGTATACGTGGATCGTCGCCTGCGGCGCGTAGGCGGGAATGAAGAACGGGAAACCCTGGATATGATCCCAGTGCGTGTGGCTGATAAACAGATGCACCGTGAAGGGCCGTTCGCCGAATTCGGCCATGAGCTCGAGTCCCAGCGGCCGCAACCCCGTACCCGCGTCGAAGATCAGGAGCTCCTCCGCGCAACGCAGCTCCACGCACGAGGTGTTGCCGCCGTAGATGTTGGTTGCAGGTCCGGGCGTCGCAATCGAGCCGCGCGTTCCCCAGAATTTGACTCGCACTTACTACTCCGGCCAACGCGGCGTGGCCAGATGCCGCTCGACGAGCGCCAGCAGCTCGTCCGTCCGGAACGGCTTCACGACGTATTCGGTCGCGCCGAGCTCGCGCGCCCGCACGATGTCGGGTTTATACGCTTTCGCAGACGTGATGATGATCACGGTGTCTTTCATCTCGGGTCGCTCGCGCAGCGTTCGCAGCACGTCGAAGCCGTGCATTTCACCCATGATTACGTCGCAGATGATGGCCGACGGCTTGTGCTCGAGCGCGAGCTCGACGCCTTCGTTGCCGTCGAGTGCAGAATAGATGGTGTAACCGTTCTCCGAAAAGTAGAAGGAGATGAGATCGACGAGTGTTTCGTCGTTTTCGATCACCAGGAGAGTCTTGTCCATGTCTACTTGGGAAGCGCCTGTAAATCTATATTGCGCAGACGCTCCATGTCCGCGCGCAGCTTCGCGACCTCCGCCCTCAGACGATCGGTCTCCGCCCGTTGGCGATCGGCCTCCCCCTTGAGCCGGTCCGCTTCCGCCTGGCGCTCGCCGAGCTCCCGCCGCACCGTGTCGCCGCCGCGCTGCGCGCGCCCCATCTCGGCCTGTGCAGCCAGCATACGCTTCAGGACCATTTGCGTGGCGCGCGCGCGCGTGGCCTGCTCATGACCCGGATGTCCGGCAGCAAATTCTTCATAGAACCGGATCGCACTCTCGTAGTCGCCGCCTATCATGCTCTTGTCAGCCCGCGCCAGCACATCACTTCCCTCGGGCGCGACGCCCGCACATCCTGCGCACAGCATAGCCGCGAGAACCGCGGAGCGCACCCATGTTCGAGTGGTGTTCATGCGTGCTGTGCTTTGGATTCGAGCACTTCTGGCACCGCTTCCCTTGGAAGGGTGACCGTAAAGCAGCTCCCTTTGCCTTCCTGCGATTCGACATTCACGTGTCCACCGTGGGCTTCGACCAGCGACTTCACGATGGCCAAGCCGAGCCCGGTGCCGCCTTTGCCGCTATGCGCTTGTCGAAACCGCTCGAATATCACCGGAAGCTGTGCCGCGGGAATGCCGATGCCGGTATCGATGACTGCGATCCGTATTTCGTCGCCGACGTCGCGCACGGCTACGTTAACGCGCCCGCCGGCCGGCGTGAAGCGCAGGGCGTTCCCCGTGAGATTCAACACCACTTCGACGATACGGTCCTCGTCGCCGACCATACTCCCGGCAGCAGGATCGATCTCCACGGCCAGCGCAATGCCCTGACGCTCGGCTTCGGGTCGCAGCTCGTCGATCGCCTGCCTGATCGCTTTTTCGATCGAGAAGGGACGGCGCTCGATGGGCAGCGCGCCGGCGTTGATGCTCGAGAGCTCGAGCACTTCGTTCACCAGACGCAGCAGCCGGGTGGTTCCCCTCTGAAAAATGGCGATGAGGCGCTCCTGCTTGGCCGTGATGGGTCCTGCCATGTTGTCTGCAAGCAGTCGCGCCGCCTCCTGCATTGCGTTCAGAGGCGAGCGCAGCTCGTGCGAAACAGTCGCGTAAAACTTCTCCTTGAGCGCGTCGACCTCGTGCAGGCGTGCCGCCATGCTGTTGAACGATTTCGCCAGCTCGCCGATTTCGTCCCGTGTGTCGACCGCCAGCGGCTCGTGAAATGCGCCTTCCGCGAGCGCCCTGGTCGCATTGGACAGGCGGCGGAGCGATCGTGTCACGCGCACCGAGATGAACGCCGTCCCGGCCAGCGCCGCCAGCACTGCCAGGATCATTGCGGTAATCACCGCCTCCCACGTGCGGGTTCTCAGCTTCTCCACTTCAGTGCGCGCCTTGGCCAGCGCCGACGTCGCTTCGGCCTGAGTTTGATCGAGCACATCCTGAGTGAGCACCGCCAGGCCGTCGAGATCTTCGATGACGCGATCCGCTACCGGCACGGCCTCGATGCGCAGCATTTTCTCCGCACTCTTCGCGTCTCCGCCCGTGCGCAGCGTACGCGCTTTGGCGACGGCAGCCTGGTACTTCTCGAAGTCTTCCGTTGCCCGCGCGAGCAGCGTTTTTTGTGCATCCGACGTAATCTGGCCGCGCAGCCGCTCGAGCTCTTCGGCAATGCGCTTCGTAGCGGTACTCGACGCGGCAGCATATTCAGGGTCGCTGAAAACGAGACTGCGCAGGTCGACGCGTTTTGCCATGAGCACCGCTTCGCGCAATGAGGTTGCGCTGCGCAGTGCTTCAGCGCCAGTCACCGGCGGCATCGCCTCGTCGGCGATGGTGAGCTTCGCCACTTCGCGCAGGCTCCAGGCCGCGATTCCCGCGAGCACCAGAATTACCAATGAATACGCAAGAAAGAATTTAACTGCGAGCCGCATGGCCTCGACGCTATTAAGTTTTTTGAGAAACAGTGGACAGCGTATAGCAAGGCACACATGAAGTGGCAATCAACTATTGTGCAGTCGAGCGGGCTTAGGTTCGAAACCCCGAAGATCGTTGGGTGATCTGCAATCGCGGCCTCCCCGCGACCCTGTCAGGCACGGCAGTTGCGCGCCCTGGCGTCCCGAAACGCGCCCGCAACCCCGCGCCGCCGCGTTACGACCCGTCATAGAAAAGCAACGCGACCTCTCTTCCAAAGAGGTCATAATACGTGCCTCGTGACGGCGCGATCGAATTACAATGGCGCCACAGGGGTAGTCAGACGGCAGGGGGTGCATCATGGACATGAATAGAGACGCACTGGACGGCGGCGCAAGTTCGTATCTCAAGCTGATCGACATCGGCATCGCGCTCTCTGCCGAGCGCGATTACGCGCGGCTGCTGGAGCGCATCCTGCTGGAGACAAAGGAGTTTACGGGCGCCGACGCGGGCACACTCTACCTCAACAACCACGATAGAGAGCTCACTTTCCAGATCGTCCGCAACGACTCGCTGGGCATCGCCTACGGCGGCACCACCGGCGCTGAAATCAAGTTCAAGCCCGTTCCACTCGTCACGGAAGACGGCAAGCCCAACCTGCACAATGTCGCGTCCTACAGCGCGATCACGGGCCAGATCATCAACATCCCCGACGCGTACTCCGAGGAAGATCAGTTCGATTTCTCCGGAACGAAACGCTTCGACGCCTTGACCGGGTATCGCTCGCAATCGTTCCTGACCGTCCCGCTGAAAAACCACGAGAGCGTGGTGATCGGCGTGATGCAGCTGATCAACGCGAAAGATTCCACAGGAGCGGTCGTGGCTTTCGACAGCGCGCGCCTGCCCCTGGTGGAAGCGCTTGCTTCGCAGGCGGCCGTCTCGATCGACAATCACCAGCTCATCGAAGCGCAGAAGCAGCTGCTCGATTCCTTCATCGAGCTGATTGCAGCGGCCATCGACGCCAAGTCGCCCTACACCGGCGGCCACTGTCAGCGGGTGCCCGAGCTCACCAAGATGCTGA
>DATLEF010000080.1:0-12692 GCA_035525455.1 Burkholderiales bacterium | reverse complement strand
CGCAGGAATATCTGGACGGCGTCGAAGCTTCGCGCCGCGACGACGCCAAAGTCGCCGCGGTGGCCGCGCAGGACCAGCTCGACCTCGAGCTCGAAGTAGTCGAGTAGTTCCTAAAGGGCGACAGCCCGGCAACCATTTGTGTCGCAGCGCAGATAGCTGCCGTTTTCGTACCAGTCACCGAGCACCCAGCGCTCGCACGTGTGGCCGTCGACGACGTGCAGGTGTCGCGCGGGACGGTGGGTGTGGCCGTGTATCAAGCGGGGGTATGCCTCGCGGCGCAGCGCGTCCTCCACGGCACTGATGTTCACATCCATGATGTCCGAAGCTTTTCCCTGCTTGGCGCTTTCGCTGCGCGCGCGCAGAACTTCGATCTCCGCGCGGCGCGTCGCGAGCGGCTGCGTAAGAAACCGCGTCTGGTTGGCTTCATTGCGTGCGTAGGCGCGGAATTTCTGGTACTCCATGTCATCGGTGCATAGCGTGTCCCCGTGCATGAGCAAGGTCGGCGTGCCGTGCAAGTCGACGAGCGTAGGATCCTCGATGAGCCGGGCACCGGAACGTCTCGCAAACTCACGGCCGACGAGCAGATCGCGATTGCCGTGCATGAACGCGAGGTCGGTTCCAGCGCCGCTCAACGCTGCGAACTCGCGGGCTACGCCCTCATTGAGGGGGTCCTCGAGATCGTCGTCGCCGGCCCAATACTCGAAGAGATCGCCGAGGACGTACAGGGCGGCGGCGCCGCATCCAGGGCCCGCAAGGAACGCGACGAATTGCTCGACGATGCGCGGCCGGTCGGTTGCGAGATGCAGGTCGGAGATGAAGAGGCTGTAAGACATCCGATTCAGGGCTTGAGCGCGCGAATCCGGATCTGCTGCGGTATTCGACAAGGATCGGCTGCGGGGGCAGCGTCCGCTTTAGACCTCTTCGGCGCGCTCGATCACCACGTCGTCCGCCGGTACGTCCTGGTGCATGCCGCTGCTTCCCGTGAGGACTTTCCTGATTTTGTCGACGACGTCCTTGCCTTCGACCACGCGCCCGAAGACGCAATAGCCCCATCCCTGCGATGTCTGGGCCGAGTGGTTGAGGAACGCATTATCGGCGGCGTTGATGAAGAACTGCGCGGTGGCCGAATGGGGATCGGAAGTGCGGGCCATGGCGACCGTGTACTTGTCGTTCTTGAGCCCGTTGTCGGCCTCGTTCTTGATGGTGGCGCGCGTTTTTTTCTGCTTCATCCCCGGCTCGAAGCCGCCGCCCTGGATCATGAAGCCTTCGATGACACGGTGAAAGATGGTCTTGTCGTAGAAGCCGTCCTTCACGTACTGCAGGAAGTTTGCGACGGTTGCGGGTGCTTTCGCAGCGTCGAGATCGATGCCGATCACGCCCATGTTGGTGTGCAGTTTGACCACGATACATCCTTATTTTGACGGCCGTTCAACGAGCCGCATGCGTTCGATGAGCACTGTCTTCAGCGGTACGGTAGCGTGGGGCGGATGCACCGGCCCGGTCGGCAGCTTGGCAATACGATCGACGACTTCCATGCCTTTTATGACTTTTCCGAACACGGTATAGCCGTAGCCTTCATTCGTGGCGGACCGGAAATCGAGCGACGCATTGTCGACCGTGTTGATGAAAAACTGTGCCGTTGCCGAATGCGGATCGCGCGTGCGCGCCATCGCGAGCATTCCGGCTTCGTTGCGCAAACCGTTTCCGGCTTCGTTTTTGATCGGCGCACGCGTCTGTTTCGCCTCGAATTGCGGAGTGAAGCCGCCGCCCTGGATCATGAAGTCCGCAATCACGCGGTGGAATATCGTGCCGTTGTAATGCCCGTCCTTTACGTACTGCAGGAAATTTTCGACCGTCACCGGCGCGTTCTCGGGATAGACCTCGAGCGTGAACGAGCCCATGTTGGTACGCACTTCGACCTGAGGATTCGCCGCTGCCGCGGCAAACGAAATGACGCACCCGAGAGCGAGCAGTAGATTTTTGAGCATGATTGAAAGGCCTGGCGACGACGCTGCCCGTATTATGGGGCTAATTCCACTCTGCAGGGCACCCGGTGCGAGCGCGCATCTGCTTAAGCCTGCCTCGTGCAAGCAGCGGCTCGAGCGGGGCTGAAATCAGGATCCTATGCGCCGCCTTCGTGAATGATTTTCCAGCTCGCGCCTTCCTTGAGCCAGTACTGGCGCTTGCGCATGTGGTTCTGCAGGTTGCTGCTGGTGTAATCCTGATCGAACGTGACGACGGCAAGCCGTTCCTTGCCGGGATAGAGAAACATGCTCAGCTTATCCAGCTTCACTTTGACCCATTGTTTGCCTGAGTTCACTTGCCGTTTTTGCGCGGCGAAGCCTTTGTAGTCGTAGCTTTCCGAATTGAAGCTGCGCGAGTAGTGCGCAAGGTAGCGATCGGTGTCGAGACTCTCCCAGTCGCGGCGCCATTTTTCGACGACACCGCCGAGCTCCTCGCGCACACTTTCCATGGCCTGGGGCTGCACCCATTCGATCCCGCTCGAAATGATCACCGGCGTCAGTCCAATCTGCACGCGCTGACGGATCGCCTCCAGATCGCGGTTCGTCAGCACGACGCACCCGTCGCTCGCCAGTGGCGGCCGGCTGAACGTGTCCGATGGCGTGCCGTGGAGCCAGATGCCGCTGCCTTTGCGGCCTTCGCGCCGGTCCCACTCGTTCGGATAATTGATCGGGAATGCGCCGACGCCATAAAAATCCGCGAGCTTCTCGCGCGGCATGCTGCTCGTCACGTGATAGACCCCCACTGGCGTTTTCTTGTCGCCTTCGCGGATCTTGTCGATACCATTCTTGCCGCTGGTGATGTAGTAATCGGCGAGGTAGCGCGCGGTTCCGCCGTGATTTTCGAAGACATAAAGCGTCGACTTGGAAGTGTCGACCACGAGCGCGTATTTCTGGTCGTTCTGCAGCTGTACGAGATAGCGCGGGACACGGTCGACAGGCCGCTCGTACTGGAAGCGGGCGAGCCGCACGCGTGCCTCTTCGCGCAGCTCGGCGATGCGGTCGGCCGGGACGCCGGCGGCGCCACCCATTGCCTTAAGCGGCTGTGACCGGGCGGAAAGGAGGTCGCCTTTTATGAGGTGCGCCAGGCGGAAGTTCGGATAGATTTTCAGAACATTTTCGAGCTCGGCAAGCGCGCCTTCGAGCTGATTGTTCTTGATGGCGATCAGCGTCTTGACGAGCAGCGCATCGGGCTCAGTGGTGGCGACACTCGCAGCGGGAGCGCTTGCGGCAGGCGCACGATGTGCGGGCTTGCCGCTCATGGCGGCGGCGGGAGGGACGGCGATCCAGAGCGCGGCGAGTGCCGCGCCGGCTAAACGGAAAGCTGCCGAGTGGCGCCGCTTCAGCTGCCGGTCCTTTCTTGCTGAATCAGCCACTTGTCGCCGCTCTTCACCATGACCAGGGTCTTGCTGCTCGTGACGTTGAGGCCAGCTGATTTGTAATGCTGGCGGAAGCTCACGACGGCGCGGTTCTTGTCGTCGAAATTGACTTTGACGCCGTCAAGCTGCACATCGATCTTGCGCGGCTTGGCAATGCGGGCCTTGCGCTCGGCGTCCCACGCGCTGCGCGACATGCCTTTGGGGGTCTGGAAATCGGTTGCGTAATGCGAAAGGTATCCGGGAATATCGTTGGACGACCACGCTTGAGCCCACGCATTGACCGATCGCGCAACGTCGTCGGTGTTGCGCGGCGATGCCGCGGCCGCTTTAGCAGGCTCCTTGGGTTCCGGAGCAGCCTTCGCGGATGTGCTCGCGCTGGTTGCTGCCGTCGTCGTGTCGGGTGGTGCCGGAGCGGCTGTCTTCGCGGGTGGGGCGGGAGTGGGCTGAGGCTGCACGGGCGAGGCTGCTACTTTAGCGGGCGGCGGCGCGGGCACCGGCTGTGCGACCGGCGTCGGCACAGGCTCGGCCTTGGCGACTGCGACCTTGGTTGGCGGCCGTTGAGAGAAGAGGTCTTTGATCAGGTTCAACTTGCTCTGGGCCGCCTGATTGCCGCGGTCCAGCTGGAGAGCTTTGTCGTACGCCTGGCTCGCCATTTTGGCGTAGATGTCGCCGAGGTTTTCATGTGCAGTGGCGTAGCTCGGGTGCGTGCGTATCGCCATTTCGAGGGCGTTGCGCGCTTTGTCGTATTGCCCTTGCGAGGCATACAGCACCGCGAGGTTGTTGTATGGCTCCGGAAGCTCAGGATAGTCCTGAGACAGGTCGGTGAAGACCTTGATTGCGTCGTTGGGTTTGTTCTGCTCCGTGAGAATCAGGCCTTTCAGGAAGCGGCCGCGGGCATCCTTGGGACGGCTCGCGAGATAGCCGTTCACGCGCTCCATGGCCCGATCGAACTGACCTTGGCGAAAGAGTTGGTTGGCGTCCTGCAGGGGATCGCTCTGGGCCCACGCGCTCGTCGAGAGCGCAAGGCCGGCGGTCAGGACGAGCACAGCGATGCGGGGAAGCCTCATGTTATACTTTTGCCGAATGTTTCAGCGGCTTGCTTAGTTGCAAAATCCTCGAAATTCTACCAAGAACACCCGGCAAATCAAACAGCGCGAGCACGGCCAGAATCCAGCGCTCCTGCACGCGCGCACCCAACTGTCAACTTCCGGCTTCTCTAGTCGTCATCCGCGCCACGGATGCTGAAGATTTATAACACGCTTGCTCGCGAGAAGCAGGACTTTCTTCCAATTACGCCGGGGAAAGTGCGCATGTACGTGTGCGGAGTCACGGTATACGACTTCTGCCACGTGGGTCATGCGCGCTTCATGGTCGTATTCGACGTGGTCCGCCGGTGGCTGCGCACCGCGGGCTTCGACGTCACGTACGTCCGCAACATCACCGATATCGACGACAAGATCATCAAGCGCGCGCAGGAAAACGGCGAAGCGGTCGAGACGCTCACGGCACGCTTCACAGCGGCGATGCACGAGGATGCAGCAGCGCTCGGCATCGAGCCGCCCGACTTCGAGCCGCGCGCGACGCAGTACGTCGACGGCATGCTCGATATGATCCGTACGCTCGAAGGGCGCGAGCTCGCCTACCGTTCGCCGAACGGCGACGTCAATTACTCGGTGCGCAAGTTTCCGGGCTACGGCATGCTCTCGGGTCGATCGCTCGACGAGCTGCGCGCCGGCGAGCGCGTCGAGATCGGCCTTGCCAAGCACGATCCGCTCGACTTCGTGCTGTGGAAGAAAGCGAAAGAAGGCGAGCCGCAATGGGATTCGCCCTGGGGCAAGGGCAGGCCGGGCTGGCATATCGAGTGTTCGGTCATGTCGACCGCGCTCCTGGGTCCGCATTTCGATATCCACGGCGGCGGCCAGGATCTCCAGTTCCCGCACCACGAGAACGAAATCGCGCAATCCGAAGGCGCGCACGGCTCGAAGTTCGTCAACTACTGGATGCACAACGGTTTCGTGCGCGTGGACGACGAAAAGATGTCGAAATCGCTCGGGAATTTCTTTACCGTGCGCGAAGTCCTGGCAAGGTACGACGCCGAAGTCGTGCGGTTTTTTATCGCGCGCGCGCATTATCGCAGCCCGCTCAACTATTCCGATCAGCATCTCGACGATGCCAAAGCTGCGCTCACGCGGCTCTATACCGCGCTCAAAGGCGCCGACCTCGTGAGCGGGCCGATAAACTGGAACGACGCACGCGCCGCGCGCTTTCGCGAGGCGATGGACGACGATTTCAACACGCCCGAAGCCGTCGCGGTTCTTTTCGAGCTGGCGAACGAAGTCAACAAGACGCATGCGCGCGAAGATGCGCAGCTGTTGAAGTCGCTCGGCGCAGTGCTCGGTCTTTTGCAGCGCGAGCCGACGAGCTTTCTGCAGGCGCTGCCGGCGGAGGGCGGCCTCGACGCGGCGCGCATCGAAGCCCTCATCGCGGCGCGCGCCGCGGCGCGCAAAGCGAAGAATTTTGCCGAAGCCGACCGCATACGTCAGGAGCTCTCGGACTCCGGAGTCGCGCTGGAAGACACCGCACAAGGCACCGTCTGGCGTCGCGAATAGGGTGCAAAGCGGGGTGCAGAGCGCCGCCGGCCTGATCGTGCTGTTGTTGCTCGCGTGGGCAGTGAGCGAGAATCGCCGCAGCGTGCCGTGGCGCATAGTCGCGAGCGGATTGGCGCTTCAGATCGCGCTTGCCGCGCTGCTGCTCAAGGCGCCGCTGCTGCAGCAGTTTTTCCTCGCGCTGAACGACGCGCTGCTCGTGCTCGAGCGGGCGACCCAGGCCGGCACGAGCTTCGTCTTCGGGTTTCTCGGCGGCGCGCCCGCGCCGTTCGAGACGACGGGTCCGGGCTCGACTTTCACGCTTGCGTTCCGTGCGCTGCCGCTGATCCTCGTCGTGAGTGCGCTTTCTGCGCTGCTTTTCTACTGGCGGGTACTGCCGTGGCTCGTGAAGAAGATGTCGTTCATCCTGGAAAAAACGATGGGCGTCGGCGGCGCGGTCGGCCTCTCGGCGGCAGTGAACGTCTTTGTGGGAATGGTGGAAGCGCCGCTGCTGATACGGCCTTACCTCGCAGCCTTGAGCCGAGGCGAGCTATTCATCGTCATGACGTGCGGGATGGCGGGTGTCGCCGGCACCGTGATGCTGCTCTACGCGAGCGTGATCGGCCCGGTCGTTCCCAATGCGATGGGCCATATACTCGCGGCGTCGCTCATCAGCGTGCCAGGCGCGATCGTCGTCGCTGCCCTCATGGTCCCGCCCGACGGCGCACCCACGCCCGGAACGCTCGCGGTCGAAAGCGCGGCAAAGAGCAGCATGGACGCGATCGTGCGCGGCACTGCGGATGGCCTCGCGCTGCTCCTGAACATCCTCGCGCTGCTGCTCGTGCTGGTCGCGATCGTGACGCTCGTCAACATCATGCTCGCGGGGCTGCCCGCAGTCGGCGGCGCACCGGTCACGCTCCAGCGCGCGCTCGGTTTTCTCATGGTTCCGCTGGTGTGGCTCGCCGGAGTGCCGTGGAGCGAAGCCGCCGCAGCGGGCGCGCTCATGGGTACCAAGACGATCCTGAACGAGCTTATAGCTTACGTGGACATGGCTGCGTTACCGCCGGCGGCTCTCAGCGAACGCAGTCGCATCATCATGACTTATGCGTTGTGCGGCTTCGCCAATTTCGGCAGCGTCGGCATCCTGGTGGGCGGGCTCACCTCGATGGTGCCTGAGCGCCGCGACGAAGTGCTCGAGCTCGGGGTGCGCACTCTCGTGTCGGGCACGCTTGCGACGCTCCTGACCGCTGCTATTATCGGGTTGCTGCTCTGATCAGGAAGGCGTGCATGACCGATAGAAGAAAGCTTCTTATCGACAGCTTTACGTTTTTTGACGAGCAGGAGATCTGCGAGTTCAGGCTGCGCGTGCTGGACCGCGTGGTAGACAAGTTCGTCATCGTCGAAGCCGATGCCACTCATTCGGGCAATACCAAGCCGTTCAATTTTCCGGCACTGCTCGAAAACAGGTTGAGCGCATATCGCGAAAAGATCGTGTATTACCCGATGCATCTCGATCTCACGGGTCTCGACCTGCATCAGAAACCCGCTGAATACGACACCAGTACTGCGCATTGGAAGCTCGAGAACCTGCAGCGGAACGGCATCGATGCGGCATGCAGCTCCTTCAGCGACGACGACTGGCTCGTCATAAGCGACGCGGACGAGATTCCGAATCCGGAGTTCCTGAAGGCTATCGTAGCTCAGCCGGAGCTCGCTTCGAGCTTGCCCATTGCGCTCCAGCAGTACATGTTTTGCCACAAGCTTACGAATCTGCGGAACGAAGAGTGGCGCGGCTCCGTCGTGACGACTGTTGGCGCATCAAGACGGCTTGGCGCGCAGTGGCATCGGCAGGAGCGCTGGACACTCGGTCTCATCGAGGCTGCAGGCTGGCACCTTTCTTATTTCGGCGACGCCCAGCGAATCAGGCGCAAGATCGAATCGTTCGCGCATCAGGAATATAACGTCGACAGCTTCAAGTCAGAGGAAAATATCGAACGCAGCCGCAGAGAGGGCCGCGATTTGTTCGGCCGCGAGATCGCTGTTACTGCCGTCGACGAGACGTTTTTCCCGCGATTCTTCGTGGAGGCTACGGCAGACGCGCGTGAGTTCTTCTGGTAGTTCGCAGCCTATCTCACCACATTAAGCGCACGCCGCAGAATCTCGGTCTCACTTCGTTGTTGCATGCACCGCAATCCCGCCTCCTGCAACTTCGCCCGGCGCGGCGAGTCACGCACGAGCTCGACACAAGCCTCGACGAGCCCGTTGTAAGGCGCGCACACCATCGCGTTTCTCAGATCCTCTTCGATCTCGACATCCGCTTTCTGCTCGGTTACCACCGCTTTGCTGTTCGCTAGGAGGTAAGAAATGCGGGGAGTCTCAAGTGCTTTGATTCCATCGTGGGTATGGATGTTGATTATGACCTTCGAGCGCGCGATGAGAGCGTCGCGTTCAGTGCCGTACACATCAGAGGCGATCGTGATGTTCAGACCGGTTGCCTCCAACGCCTTCAGTACGGACTCGCGCCGCGGACTGACGTCGCCATAGAAGAGCACGTCGATGTCCTGCACGGGCGAGGGGTCGATGCGGCTCAGAACCGGAGCGTAACCGGGCGGGACGTGGACTGCACTGGAGCCTCTCGCGGAGAGAAATGCCACGTTCGCCGAGCTGTAGTCCCACACCTGGAAGCGCGGCGCATAGTGAGTCAAAAATATGCCGACGCTGTCGAATATCGGCGGATTCAGCGGTTCGAAGTTATAGAGGATGCTCGAGGCTGGAACTCTTTCGAGGTCCTCAGCGCGCAGCAGATGAGGACAAAACACGATGTGCCGCGCGTCCGGAGCGAATTCATTGATCATCGCAGTCGTCGGGTAACCGAGGTCCTGGAGACCGGCTGCGACCACGTCGATTACCTCGCGGAACACTTCGAGATGCCGGCCAATCGAGGAGCGCAGCAGGACGAGCACGAAACGCTCGGGCGTGCGGCCGGGCTGATGTCCGGGTTGCGATAACCCTGACGCGCTGCTCGAGAGCTTGCCGGGCACGGTTCGATCATCGGACAGGTTCTGAGCGCACCACGCGCGCCACATGATGCGAAAGGCGTCTTCGAGCGTTTTGGCGCAACTCGCTCCATCCGCCAGCGGCGAAAGGCGTATCCGCGGCCGCAACGTCGCACGCAGTTGTGCCAGGGCGCTCAGGTCCCGCGTCAGTCGAACGGCAGTTTCGACGTACTCGTCGGCGGTCGAGGTGGCGAGCGTCGGAAGCCCGATGTTCGAAAGAAGCGAGAGCCCAACGCGCGATACGTGTGTCGCTCCGGTCAGCACGATCACCGGCACGCCCATCCAGAGCGAGAAACACGTCGTCGTCGTGCCGTGATAGGGAAAAGCATCGAGTGCGATGTCAACTTCGCGATGCGCGGCGAGGAACTCTTCGTGTCCGACGCGCGCCCGGATGTCGAGCCGTTCAGACGCAATGCCACAGCGTTCAAAACCTTCGCGGATGCGACTTCCTGCGTGTCCTTCGGGCACTGCAAGCAGCATGAGCCGCGAGTGAGGCACCTCACGAAGTATTCGAGACCAGAGCTCTATCGTAGTCTGTGTGATCTTGAAGCAGGAATTGAAAGAGCCGAACGTGATCCGGCCGGCCGAGGCCGCGGGTAGAGGCCCCGGTTCGGGCGCATCGGTCGGCGGTGTCCACGACATGTAAATGCGTGGAAGCCGTATCAATCTCTCCGTGTGGAACGCGTCGGTCTCATCCGGCGGATCGCACGCCGCATCGGTAATGCGGTAGTCCATCGCGCTCATGCCGGTCGTATTCGGGTAACCGTTCCACGTGACCTGTACGGGCGCGGCACGCCGCGCGAACGCGAGCAGGCGATGTCCTGGCGTGTGGCCGCTCAAGTCCACGAGCACATCGACGGCATCGTCGCGCACCATCTGCGCCAGCGCTTCATCGCTTTTGCCCACCGTATCGCGCCACTGCGCGCCGTAACTCTTCAAGCGTTCGGAATACGCGTCCGGGCGGGCGACGTCGGCGTACAGAACCACGTCGAACGCGGAATAATCATGGGCTGCGATCACCGACTCGAGAAAAAACGTGACAGCGTGTTTACGAAAATACGGTGACACGTACCCGATGCGCAGCCGTCGGACCGGATCGCGGGAATTTGCGAAAGGCGCCACGGACGCGGCGAGCGATCGCGCGTGGCGCTCGTCCCATGCAAGGTGCTCACGAAATACTTCACCCGGGTCCAGGCCGTCGAGATAATTGAGCGCGCGGAGCAGATCGCTGTGGACCGCCGGCGCCTGCCCATCCAGCGCAAGGGATGCGCGCAGCGCCTCGATCGCCGCCGCCACGTGTCCCTGCTCGAACAGCGCGCCCAAGAGTGCGTGCAGAAGGGCGGCCGATGGGCCATTTACTGCGAGCGCCGCACGGCAGCACTCTTCGTCTTCGTCGTAGCGCCCGATTCCTTTCAATAATGCAGCCAGCCGCAGCGAGACGTCCTCTCCGCCCGGCTGCAATGCAACGGCGCGCCGATAGCTGGCGATCGCCGCGTCGATCTGACCGGTAGCGGAGTAAACGAACCCCAGGTTTGCGTGCAGCGTCGGGTTCGATGGCGCGTGCGTGGCGGCTGCCTGGAGATGAACGAGCCCTTCGGCCGAACGGCCCTGCGCGAGCAGGGCGGCTGCGAGCATCTGCAGGGCATCGACATCGTCGGCCTTGACGCGCAGGCGCGCCTGGCAAAGCGTGGCAGCGGCCGAATGGTCACCGTTTCGATGCAGCTCAGTGGCACGTTCGAGCCATCCGGTAACCGTGGCTGCGTCCCTGCCCACGTCTTTCCTGCCGATGAGCCTTCTCAAAACGGAGCCCAGCATCGTGAGTGGCGACTACGCTGCTAAGGCTTCGTGAATACGGTTGCGCGAGACGCCAGCGTCACGTACGGCACATCGTGAGTGGACGAGTAGGCATCGACGGCTTTCTGGACACCGGGACAGAACACCGAGTCCTCGCAGAGGAGGACGCCGCCCGGGCTCAGCCGCGGATAGAAGTATTCAATTGCGGCGAGCGTCGGCGTGTAGAGCGTGACGTCGACGTGAACGAACGCCCAGGCGGTGTCGGGCAGCGCATCCAGAACGTGCGGTATCCAGCCCTGCTCGATGCGGGCCCGCGGAAATTCGCGCAAATGATTACGGACCATTTCCGCCGTGACGTCGCTTTTGTGCGGCGGAAAAAAGGATTCCATGCGCGTGGTACCGCTCTCGTCGCGCACGGGAATGAAATCGTGCTCGCTCGATTCAGGCGTTCCGGAGTAGCTGTCGATCAGATAAAAGCTTTCGCCATCGTAATAGGCACGGCGGCTGCGCCATGCATGGCAAAGAAGAAGTGCGGTCGCGCCCCGGTAAGCACCGCATTCGGCGCGCGCACCCGGGACGTCCAGCGTCGCAAGGAAAAAGCGCAAAAGCTCGTAACGCGTCTGGAAGCGCGGTAATACGGCAAAGCCCGTGACGGCGGTGCCGGTCGCCTGCAGACAGCGGAAATAGAGATCGGTAAAACGCTCGGAGCCGACGGTGACATCGCCATAGAGGATGTCGAGATGGCGCCGTATGTCGGCGCGGGCGTGCAGGCGAGCGATCTTCGCCTCGATTTCGAGAGGGAGCACCGCTTCGGGTCGAGCATGAGCTCGTGCAGGTGAGCGTACTGCGGCCATCAGCTTTTTCAAAATCATGGGATTCGCCAGTCGAGGAGCTCGCCATTCGAGACAGCACGCGCTCATGCGTACGCCGGTCGAATTGTACAGCGCGCTCTACGTGGCAGGGCGCCGGACCGGCCGCCGCGCGTGGAAGCGCAGTATTATTCGCGATAGGAGGCGAAAAGATGCTCATCAATTGCGCCGTTTATGAAAACGGCAAGAAGATCGCCGATATCGACAAGAACGAAATTCACCTGCACCTGGGTAAGCCCAACCGTTTCGTATGGGTGGCCTTGCGCGATGCCACGCCGTCCGAGCTCGAAGAAATGCGCGCCGAGTTCGATCTGCACGAGCTTGCAGTCGAGGATGCGCTGCACGGCCACCAGCGGCCGAAGGTCGAGGAATACGGGGATTGCCTGTTCGCGGTGATGAACACCGTGGAACTCACCGAGACCGATCTGCTCGAAGGCGAGGTCAACGTTTTCGTCGGCAACGACTACGTGCTATCGGTGAGAAAGCGCACGAAAGAAGGTTTCGTCAACGTGCGCCACCGTGCCGAGCGCGAGCCGCATCTGCTCAAGGAAGGACCCGGTTATGTCCTCTACATGCTCATGGACGCGGTCGTCGACCGCTACTTTCCCGTGATCGATGCGCTGGAGGCTGAATTGGAGCGGGTCGAGGCCCGCATATTCGAAGGCGACCCGGCACGGCAGAACATCGAAGCGCTGTACGAGTTGAAGCGCAAGGTCATGGTGCTGCGCCACGCGGTGGGGCCTCTTCATGAAGCAACCGGCAAGCTGTACGGGGGCCGGGTGCCTGCCGTCACCGCGGGTACGCAGGAATATTTCAGAGACGTATACGACCATCTGTTCCGCATCAATCAGTCCATAGACAGTCTGCGCGACATGCTCTCGACTGCGATAACGGTCAACCTCTCGCTTATCACGGTGCATGAAAGCGAGACGATGAAACGGCTGGCCGCGTACGCAGCACTGGTTGCAATACCAACGATGATCGCAGG
>DATLEF010000074.1:0-40617 GCA_035525455.1 Burkholderiales bacterium | reverse complement strand
GCGGGCACGATCGTCTGGAACGGGCCGCTCGGCGTTTTCGAATTCGACCAGTTCGGCAACGGAACCAAAGTGCTCGCCGGGGCAATCGCCGAATCGGAGGCGTTTTCTATCGCGGGCGGCGGTGACACGCTCGCAGCTGTTTCCAAATACGGCGTAACCGATCGCATCTCCTATATATCGACCGGAGGCGGCGCTTTCCTCGAATTTCTCGAAGGCAAGAAGCTTCCGGCGATCGAAATACTCGAGCAACGGGCAGCCAGCACATGACACCACGCCGTACCAAAATTGTTGCGACGCTCGGACCGGCATCGAGCGATGCGGTGACGCTCACGCGCATGATCGAGGCGGGTCTCGACGTGGTGCGCATGAATTTCTCTCATGGAACCGCTGCGGAGCACCGCAAGCGCGTCGAGCTCGTGCGCAGTCTTGCGCGCCGCGCCGGACGTGCCGTCGGCGTGCTGGTCGATCTGCAGGGGCCGAAGATACGCATCGGGAAATTTCGCGAAGGCCAGATCACTCTGCGAAGCGGCGGCAAGTTCGTGCTGGACGCGGATCTCGAGCTGGGCGACCAAGAGAGCGTCGGGCTCGACTACAAGGACCTGCCGCGGGACGTACACAAAGGCGATACGCTCCTGCTGGACGATGGCCGTATCGTTCTCGGCGTCGCGAGCGTGCGCGGTTCGCGCATCACGACGACAGTCGAGCAGGGCGGGGTCCTCAGTAACAACAAAGGCATCAACCGCAAAGGCGGCGGCCTGACCGCGCCCGCGCTGACCGAAAAGGACATGCGCGACATTAAAACGGCCGCGGAGCTCAAGGCCGATTTCCTCGGTGTTTCGTTCCCGCGCTCGGGTGACGATATCCGCTGGGCGCGCGATCTCATGCTCAAAGCCGGCGGCAACAGTCTGATCGTCGCCAAGATCGAGCGCGCTGAAGCGATCACGGCGCTCGAGGAAATACTGGACGCGTCCGATGCGATCATGGTCGCACGCGGAGATCTCGCGGTCGAAGTCGGCGACGCCGTCGTTCCGGCGCTGCAGAAGCGCATGATCCGCCTCGCGCGAGAAAAAAACCGGGCCGTCATCACCGCTACGCAAATGATGGAGTCGATGATTAGTAACCCGATTCCGACGCGCGCCGAAGTGTCGGATGTCGCGAACGCGGTGCTCGATGGAACCGATGCCGTCATGCTGTCGGCCGAAACCGCCACGGGGTTATTCCCAGTGGAGACGGTGGCTGCGATGGCGCGAGTCTGCGTAGAAGCGGAGAAAGAGGACCTCGTCTCGCTCGAGCGTCGCCGCGAAACGGCGCCGGCGGACGTCGAGGAGGCGATCGCCCGCGCGACCGTATTCACGGCGAACAACCTCAACATCAAGGCGATCGCAGCGATGACCCAGAGCGGCAAGACGGTGCTCCTCATGTCGCGCCTGCCGACCATGGTGCCGATCTACGCGATGAGCTCGCTTCCCGAGACGCGCCGCAAGGTGACGCTGTTTCGAGGGGTGTATCCCGTCAGGTTCAAAGGCACGCGCGATTCCGAGAAAGCGCTCAACATGGCCGAGGACGAGCTGCTCAAACGCGGTGCCGTGCAGGACGGCGACTACATGCTGCTCACCATCGGCGAGCCTTATGGCAAAGCGGGCGGCACCAATACGATGAAAATCGTGAAAGTCGGCGAGCACCGCCACGCGTAGGCTACGCTGCTCGCTTCGCTCGCTGCTTGAACCTACGCGTAGCCCGGTGAACGCCTCAGAGGGAAACCCATGGTTTCCCTCCGAGATCTCCTTTCCTTAGAATCACATTCACGCTGTTTTGAGCCACCTCCCCCGAACGAAAGCCGCAGGAGACCTGTCATGCCGACACACGATCTGCCGTCCATCGCCAAAGCCATGGTCGCGCCCGGAAAAGGGCTGCTGGCCGCCGACGAAAGCACCGGAACCATCGAAAAACGCTTCAACTCGATCAAGGTGGAAAACACGGAGGAGAACCGACGCGCGTATCGCGACATGCTCTTCACGGCGAAAGGGCTCAGCCAGTACGTAAGCGGCGTCATCCTGTACGACGAGACGCTCCGCCAGAAAGCAATAGACGGCACGCCGTTCGTGGAGCTCCTGAGCCGCAACGGCATACTCCCCGGGATAAAAGTGGACACTGGAGCGAAACCGCTTGCATTCTGTCCCGGTGAAACAGTGACCGAAGGTCTCGACGGGCTCGCGAAACGCTGCGCCGAATACGTGAAGCTCGGCGCGAAATTCGCCAAGTGGCGCGCCGTGATCACGATCGGCAAAGGCATACCGAGTACCACGTGCATCGAGGAAAACGCGCACGCCCTAGCGCGCTATGCCGCGATCTGTCAGGAAGCGGGTCTCGTGCCGATCGTCGAGCCCGAAGTGCTTATGGACGGTGACCACACGATCGAGCGCTGCGAAGAAGTCACCGAATGGACTTTGAACGCGGTTTACGACGCACTCTATGTGAACCGCGTGAGCCTGGAAGGATCCGTGCTCAAGCCGAGCATGGTCATTTCGGGCACGCAGGGCGCGCAGCAGGCCGGGGTCGACGAAGTCGCCGAGCGAACCATGCGCACATTGAAGCGTACCGTCCCGCCGGCAGTCGCGGGTATCGCTTTTCTCTCCGGCGGTCAGAGCGATGAGCTCGCCACTGCGCATCTCAATGCAATGAACCGCGCCCACGCCGAACGCTTGCCGTGGCCGTTATCCTTTTCCTATGGGCGCGCGCTGCAAGCGGCGGCACTCAAAGCCTGGAAAGGCGCCGCGGGGAACGTCGCGGCCGCGCAGGCCGCATTGCTGCACCGCTCGCGCATGAATAGTCTGGCCTATGCCGGACGCTATTCCGAGAACGAGGAAAAACAGGCCAAGGCGGCGTGACGCTGCCGGTCACCCTCATCACCGGGTTCCTGGGCAGCGGTAAGACGACGCTGCTCAATCGTCTGCTGCAGGACCCCGCGCTCGCCGACAGCGCCGTCATCATCAACGAATTCGGCGAAGTCCCGATCGACCACCTCCTCGTTGCCGCGCCGGCCGAGAACATGGTGGTGCTCGACACGGGTTGCCTCTGCTGCACTGTACGCGGCGATCTCGTGCAGACGCTAAGCGATCTCCATGCGAAACGCGCGCAGCCCGGAGTGCCCGCGTTTTCGAATGTCATCATCGAGGCGAGCGGCCTCGCCGACCCCGTGCCGGTGCTGCAAAGTCTCGTTGCAGATGAGGCGCTGCGGCATATTTATCGGGTGCACGACATCGTGACACTTGTCGATGCGGTGCATGGCGAAGCGCAGCTCGATACGCAAGGCGTTTCCGTGAAGCAGGCCGCGGTCGCCGACGCGCTGCTCGTGACCAAGACCGACCTCGCGAGCCCGCACGCGACGCGCATGCTGCGCGAAAGGCTCGCACATCTGAATCCCGGTGCGGAAATCTGCGAAGTCGTGCGCGGGGACATTGACCCCGCGCTTTTTCTGCGCGGCGGCGTGCATGATACGCGCAAGAAACCCGCCGAAGTCGAGCGCTGGCTTAAAGTAGCGGAGCACGCGCGTGCGATGCACGGTGTGGTGAAAGACCACGCGCATGACGCGCGCGTGCGGGCATTTTGCCTGTATCACGAGCGTACGATCCGCCGCGCGGGCCTTGTCATGTGGCTCGACATGCTCGCCGGCTTGCGCGGCGCGAACCTGCTGCGGGTGAAAGGCATACTCAATGTCGAAGGCGAGCCGGTGGTCGTGCAGGCGGTGCAAACGGTGGTGCATGAGCCTGTCGTCCTCGACGCTTGGCCGACCGACGACCGGCGCTCGCGCCTCGTGTTCATCGCGCGTGATATAGATCGGGATGAGATCGAGCGCACGTTCCGCGCGTTCGACTATGCGCCGGCAATCGTGACGCAAACCGCCATCGATCCCGCTGCGTACGCGCAGTTCGTCGCGGCGATGAAGGGCTTTGGGTAGGAGGAGAGCGAGTGAAGTCGCAGGAATTTCTGGAGAAAGCAGACGAAGGTGCGGTCACGATAATAAAGGGCGCAACGCTCATCGACGGTAACGGCGGCGCGCCTTTGAACGACCCGGTGATCGTGGTCCGCGGTCGGCACGTGAAGGAGGTCGGGGCGCGCGGGCAGATCGACATCCCGGACGACGCCGAAGTGATCGACGCCGAAGGCTGTACGCTCATGCCGGGCATGATGGATCTCCACATCCACACCGCGATGTTCAACTGCATGACGTTTCACAATCATCGCGTCGCTCAGTTCGAGATCATGCCGCACCTGCAGCAGATGTATGCCCTCTTTCACGCGCAGAACTGCTTCGACATGGGGTTCACCACGCTCCGCGACCTTGGCATGAACGGCCCGCGCGGCCTGCTCGTCGACGAAATGTGCGCGGTGCGCGATGCCATCAACGCCGGGATCGTCGAAGGACCGCGCATGCTGATCGGTGCATTCACGACCATGACCGGATCGCACCTCGATCTCATCCAGCCGCGCGCCATGTACCGCTGGGGTTTCAATACCGCAGACGGACCGTGGGAATTGCGTAAGCTCGCGCGCAAGAACCTGCTGGCGGGCGCGGACGTCATCAAGACCTGCGCTTCGGGCGGCGGCGGTACCGACAAGGAAGAGCCGGACATACGCAACATGACGCAGGAGGAACTCGACGCGATCGTCGACGAAGCGCATGCGCTGCACAAGATCGCCGCCGTTCATTGCTTCACGACGCAGGCGCAGCGCATGGCGCTCAAGGCGGGCGCCGACACGATCGAGCACATGGTGTTTCACGATGACGAGACGATCGACATGATCTGCGAAGCGGGCGTGCCGGTGACGCCGACGCTTTCGCATCGGACGGATCACGCGATCCAGCTCCGGCGCGAAGTCGGCACCGCGGAATTCGTGCTGAAGAAGATGAAGTACCTGCAGCCTTTCTGCTTCGAGACGTTCGAGAAAATGCACAAGGCGGGCGTCAAGATCGCAATGGGCACGGACATGGGTTTCGAGCCCCATATGGGCACGAACGCCGCCGAGCTCGAGATCTACGTGAAGCTCGGTATGAGCCCGATGGATGCGCTGCTCACGGCCACGCGCAACGCGGCGCAGGCGATCAAGCTGGGTGGCGAGCTGGGCACGATCGAAGCGGGCAAGCTCGCGGACGTGATCGCGGTGAACGGCGATCCGCTGAAGGACATCGCCTGCCTCCAACAGAAACAGAATATCCAGCTCGTGATGAAGGAAGGTCGCGTCTATGCTGACCGTCGCCCAGGGAAGAACAAGAACGTCGTGAATGTGAAACCGGGCGAATGGAAGATCGTGGATTATCTTTAGCTGCGCTAAAGATACTATTTTTATTACGAACAGAGGGAAACCTATGTTTCCCTCCGTAACCTCCCTTCCTTCGGCGATCTGACGATCGCTCCACCGCCCGAACATTGGAGAAGCTATGGCAGCAAAAATTCTGAAAACCAAAACCGCTGGCGCCGTCAAAGGTGGAACGGACACGTATCACTATCGTCTCGATCAAGTGAAGAAAGTGCCGGCGGGCACGGGGTATTCGAGTGCACATGGCGGCGTGGTCGAAGGGGATCGCATGCTCGTGGGTTATATCCACAAGCCGCGCGGTACGGGCTCGCGCATGCACTCGCATCCGAACGAACAGTTCAACTACGTCGTGAAAGGCACGCTCAAAGGCTCGGTGAACGGTAAGAAAGTGGTCGCTCCGGCCGGGACGCTCATCTACATTCCCGCAAACGCGCCGCACACGCTGGTGTCGACTCCGGACGAGGACGTGATCTTCATCGCGATCAAAGACCTTGCGCATGGCATCATCGGTAAGGCGGTCGACGGCACGATGGAGGGACCGGTGTATCTGAAAGGCTACGAACCTAAGCAGCGCCCGGCCGCCAAACGCGGCTGAGATAAAACAACTCCGAGGAGAAACCATGAGGAAATCGCGTTTCGCTGTACTGTTTGCATTGCTGCTCGCGCCCAACATTACGTTCGGACAGGCGTATCCCTCAAAGCCGATCCGCTTCATCGTCGGCTTCCCGCCGGGCGGCACGAACGACATCGTTGCGCGCGTCGTCGCGCCCAAGCTCGGCGAATACCTGGGCCAGCAGGTCATCGTCGACAATCGCGGCGGCGCGAATACCGCGATCGCCTCCGACATGTTCGTGCGCATGCCTCCCGACGGTTACACGATCATGCTGAACGCGCCGGGACACGCGACGAATCCGGCGCTCATGAAGCTCAATTTCGATTCCATCAAGGACTTCGCCTTCATCACGATAGCCGCGGAATCCCAGAACCTGCTCGTCGTGCATCCGTCGTTTCCGCCGCGCACGGTAAAGGAGCTGATCGCGATTTCGAAAAAGCGCCCGGGCGACATCAACTACGGCTCGTCGGGCATCGGCACTACCGTCCACCTGTCTGCCGCGCTTTTCGAGTACATGAGCGGCGTGAAATGGGTGCACATCCCGTACAAAGGCGGCGGCCCGGCGCTCGTCGGGCTGTTGAGCGGTGAGTTCTCACTGTATTTCGGCAACGTCCCCACGGTCATCCGCCAGGCGCGCGACGGGAAGCTGCGTGCGATCGCGACGACCGGCGCCAAACGCACACCGGTCGCCCCCGACATACCCACGGTGGCTGAGAGCGGGATTTCGGGCTACGAAGTGACGACGTTCTACGGCATCTCCGCGCCGGCCAAGACGCCGCGTCCCATCATCGACCGGTTGCACAGCGAGATCGTGCGCGTCCTGAACGCGCCCGACATCCGCGAGAAGCTGCAAGGCCTCGGCGCCGATCCGGTCGCCAACACACCCGAGCAGTACACCGCTTTCATGCAGGCTGAAATCGCCAAATGGAGCAAAGTCATCAGGGCCGCCGGGATAAAGGGGGAATGATGATGAAGCCATCATTCCCCTACGGGGGCGGCAAACGAACAGAGAGGAACCTAGGTTCCCCTCCGTTACCTCCCTTCCTTTGGTTGAAAACACCGGTGCGTTCAAGAACTCCAGCAACAGCTTTCATCGCAGTGGCCACCATTGCTGCGATCTGCAGTGGCACCGCCGCTGCTGCCGATCCGGCCGCGGGCTATCCAAATCGGCCGATACGCATCATTGTCGCGTATACGCCTGCCGGAACGACCGACATACTCGCGCGCGCGCTCGGCCAGAAAATGACCGAGAACTGGAGTCAACCGGTGATCGTGGAAAATCGTCCCGGCGCGAACGGGAACATCGGCACCGAAATCGCGGCACGCGCGACGCCCGACGGCTATACGATCACGATGGGAACCGCGGCGACGCACAGCATCAACAACACGCTGTACCCGAAGCTCGCGTGGCACGCTCAGCGCGACTTCGAGCCGATCAGCCTCGTCGCAGTCGTGCCCAATCTCCTCGTCGTCACGAACGCGCTTCCGGTGAAAAGCGTGAAAGAGCTGGTCGCTTATGCAAAGTCAAATCCGGGCAAGCTCACTTTCGGCTCGCCCGGCATCGGCGCGACGGCGCATCTCTCGATGGAGCTTTTGAAGACGCTCACCGGCACGAGCATGGTTCACGTGCCTTACAAAGGCAGCGCGGGTGTGCTCGCCGACGTGATGGCAGGCCAGATCCAGCTTGCCATGGACAACATTCCGGTTTATCTGCCGCAGGCGAAAGCAGGAAAGATCCGCGCGCTCGCAGTGTCGTCGCCGAAGCGTGCTCCGGCCGCACCCGATATTCCGACGGTGGCCGAAGCGGGCGTGCCGGGCTTCGAAGCCCTGTCGTGGTTTGGACTGCTCGCGCCCGCAAAAACACCCAAGGTCATCGTGGACAAGCTTGCCGCGGAAACGCAGCGCATACTGAAGCTGCCCGATGTGCATGAGCGCATCGTCGCACTGGGCGCGCAGCCGGTCGGCGGCACGCCGCAGGAATACGCCGCTTTCATCCGTTCCGAGATAACGAAGTGGCAGAAAGTCATACGCGATGCCGGCGTAAAAGCAGAGTGAACCACAGAGCCGGGGTTTTGTTACACATAGCGCCGCGAGGCGCATAAGCGATTTTTTGCGCGGAACGCGCATCGTAGGTTTTACTGCGAATGATTCGAGACACCGAAAGCTTCAATCTTCTCCTCGACACGATCGAACGCTTCGTGCGCGAGCGGCTGATTCCGCGCGAAGCCGAAGTCGCCGAGACTGATGCTATTCCTGCGGACATACTCGCGGACATGCGTCGCATGGGTCTCTTCGGGCTCACGATACCCGAAGAGTACGGCGGCCTCGGCCTCACGATGGAAGAGGAAGTGCGGGTGGCGATGGCGTTCTGCAGAGCGTCTCCCGCTTTTCGCTCGATCATCGGTACCAACACGGGTATCGGGTCGGTCGGTATCGTGCTCGACGGCACCCCGGCACAGAAGAAAACATATCTGCCGCGGCTTGCGGCAGGCGAGCTGATCGGCTCGTTCGCGCTGACCGAGCCCGGCAGCGGCTCCGACGCCGGATCGCTCACGACGAGCGCGCGGTGCGAAGGCGATCACTACATCCTGAACGGCGGCAAGCGTTACATCACCAACGCGCCGCAGGCCGGGGTCTTCACGGTGATGGCGCGCACCGATCCATCGTCGAAGGATGCGCGCGGCGTCTCCGCTTTTATCGTGGAACGCGACAGCGCCGGACTCACTGTAGGCAGGCCCGACCGCAAGATGGGCCAGCGCGGCGCGCAGACGGCCGACGTTGTATTCGAGAATGTGCGTGTGCCCGCTGAAAATCTGATCGGCGGCGTGGAAGGCGCGGGTTTCAAGACCGCGATGAAGGTGCTCGACAAGGCGCGGCTCAACATCGCGGCGGTATGCGTCGGCGCCGCGGGCCGCATACTCGAAGAAGCGCTCAAGTATGCGATCGAGCGTAAACAGTTCGGGCAGCCGATCGGCGAATTCCAGCTGGTGCAGGCGATGCTAGCGGACAGCCAGACCGAAATTTACGCGGCGCGCAGCATGACGCTCGATGCGGCGCGCAAGCGCGATCAGGGCGAATCGGTCACGATGGAAGCGTCGTGCTGTAAGCTTTTTGCATCTGAGATGGTGGGGCGCGTGGCCGACCGCGCGGTCCAGATCCACGGCGGCGCCGGTTACATGCAGGACTATCCGGTCGAGCGCTTTTATCGCGACGTTCGCCTGTTTCGGCTCTTCGAGGGCACCAGCCAGATACAACAACTGGTTATTGCCAGACACATGCTTCGCACTGCGAAGCGTTAGTCTGGCAATAGGAACTCGATCGAACAGAGGGGAACCGAGGTTCCCCTCCGCGGCGATGAAACCATTGCGCGCTTCGCGCCCAGCCGCGGTGGAGTAAAACTAACGGAGAGAAACCTAGGTTTCTCTCCGTAACCTCTCTTCCTTCGGCGATCTTGCGATCGCTCGGTCGCCCGCAGGAAATTGCACGAAGGAGTTGGCTTGCCGCACGAGGATCTCATCAAGGAATTGAAAGAACGCGATGCCGAAGCGCTCGCGATGGGCGGCGCGGAGAAGCTCGCGAAACGCAAGGCCGAAGGTGTGTTGAATGCGCGCGAACGCATCGAGTATCTCGTCGATGCGGACAGTTTCATCGAGTCCGGCCGCTACGCGCGCTCGATCAGGCCCGAGGTGAAGCACAAGACGCCGGCCGACGGCAAGATCGCCGGGTTCGCGAAGATCGACGGCCGCGCAATCGGGCTCGTGTCCAACGATTTCACGGTGCTCGGCGCGTCGTCGGCGGTCATCAACATGAAGAAGATCAAGCACGTGAAGCAGGTCGCGGCGAAGCGCGGCATGCCGCTCGTGCTGCTGGGCGAATCAAGCGGCGCGCGCATGCCCGATCGCATGGGGGCCGCTGGGCGCGCCATCATCGCGCAGGACGCCACCGAGTATCAGCGTCTGCGCGAGACGCCGTGGTGTTCCGCGCTTCTCGGCCAATGCTACGGTTCCTCGACCTGGTATTCGGCGATGTCCGATTTCGTGGTCATGCGCAAAGGCGCCATCATGGCGATCGCGAGCCCCGGCGTGACTTCCATCGCGATCAACAAGCCGATCGATGCCGAGGAGCTCGGCGGCTGGAAGCTCCTGACCGGCATATCGGGCCTCGCCGACATGGCTGTGGATACCGACGAACAGGCGCTCGATGCGATCAAGCGCTTTCTTTCTTATCTGCCCGGCCACAACATGGCGCCGCCGCCCGAGCATCCGGTCCCCGAACGCGCGGACGAAGCCTGCAAAGGCATGCTCGAAATCATTCCCGAATCGCGCAACAAGGTATACGACGTGCGCAAGGTGATTCGTGCGATCGCGGACCCGGACTCCGCCTTCGAATTGAAAGAGCGTTACGGCAAATCCATCTCGACCGTGCTGGCGCGCCTCGACGGCAAAAGCGTGGGGTTCATCGCGAACAATCCGCTTTTCAAAGGTGGCGCGCTCGACGCTGACGCGTGCCAGAAAGTCACGAGCTTCATGGTGCTTTGCGATTCGTTCAACGTGCCGCTCGTGTTCCTGGTCGACGTGCCGGGGTTCCTGATCGGGCTCGAGGGTGAAATTCGCGGCATGCCGGGAAAAGTCATTAACTGGATGAACGCGATGACGCTGGTGACGGTGCCGAAGATCACCGTCATCATGCGCAAGAGTTATGGGCAGGCGTTCATCAATATGGCCGGCGGCAGGAATGCGGACGAAGTCGCGGTCTGGCCCAGCGCCGACCTGGGCTTCATGGACCCTGCGGTATCGGTCAACGTGCTCTATGGCGTGCGCTACCAGGACGATCCTGAGCGCTTCGAAAAGCTCAAAGCCGAAGTCGAGCGCGACACTTCCGCGTGGGGTCTCGCCGAGCTTTACGAAGCGCAAACCGTGATCGATCCGCGGGACACGCGCGACTATCTCATCCGCACGCTGGAGGTGCACCGCCTGCGCATGAAAAACGGCATCGGAGAGCACCTGCTGCGCAACTGGCCGACCAGTTACTGACAGACGCGTGAAAGATGAATGGCGTATCGTGAGCGCTGAGCCGTAGCGCGTCAGCCGTGCAACGCTCAAGGAGGCGAACCATGACGAAGCTTTTGCTGATCGCATTCATTGGGGCAAGCCTGGCCGCGGGGCCCGCGTTCTCGTCGGAGAAGAACCGGAAAAAATCCACCGAAGCCAAAGAAAAAACCCACGTCGGCGCCTCCTGCAAGGTTTCGGCGATCGGTCGCTGCCCGTCGTGCGGCATCGCGTGTCAGACTGGTGAAACGGCGACCTGCGCCCCAGGCATGATCGTGGGGGATGTGTGCCACACTCAGCCGTCGTGCAGATGCACCCGTTAGGGGTAAGCTCTATATTGGGCTACCGGCGCACCCATCGGTTCGCGTAACGTCTGATTTGTAGCTGGATGTTGCTTTCTAAAACCCGTTTCGTGGCAGGGAGCGCACACACATGAAACGCACAACGCTCTACAGCAGCTCGCAGCGATCGCGCAGCGCTACTGCTGAACCTCCGCCCGCACCTCCACCCACGCCATCCCGGTTGTCCCGATTGGGTGCACGACTGCGCCGGCACGAGCGCGCGCTGTTCGCAGCGGGTGCGGTGCTCGCGATCGGCATTCTTTACGGACACGCGTGGCTGCGGCCCGTGCCGCGCACACTCACGCAGAAAGACATCGACGCTGCGGTTTTGCGCACGCTCGAATCGAAGCCGCTGCCTTCGCGCGCCGCGGAAGCCTACGACCTCATCAAGGGCGCCGTCGTCCGTGTCCGCAGCCTCGGGGCCGACGAAGATCTCGACAAAGAGGAAGAGCGCAGCGTCGGTACGGGCGTCGTCATACTCGAAGACGGCACGATACTCACCAACCTGCACGTCGTAGCGGGCGCGAAAAGACTGAACGTCGTATTCGCCGACGGCCTCGAAGCCGACGCGATACTGGTCGGCGTCCGGCCGGAGCACGACCTCGCGGTCATCAAGGCCGCGACCGTGCCCGACGACCTCATGCCGGCGACGCTGCGCTCGACCGCAGATCTGCGTCTCGGTGATGAAGTCGTTGCAATCGGATTTCCGTTCGGCATCGGACCTTCCGTGTCGACGGGCGTCATTTCGGGTTTGCGGCGCGAGTATCGCTCGCCCGAAGGCAAGCGCCTGCTGACCAATCTGATTCAGTTTGACGCGGCTGCGAATCCAGGCAGCTCGGGCGGGCCCTTGATCACGACCGACGGCGAAGTGGTCGGCATCGTCACCGGTATCCTGAATCCGAGCAAACAGCCTGTTTTCATCGGCATCGGCTTTGCCGTACCGATCGAAAATGCCGCTGCAGCCGTGGGAATGTCACCTTTCTAGCGCTATTCGAGGACAGCGGACATGGACAATGCGCAACTCAGCCGCGAGGAAATCGCGACGCTCATGGAGCGCATCCTCTACGAGGTCAAGAAAATCGTCGTCGGGCAGGACCATTTTCTCGAGCGCGTGCTGGTCGCGATCCTCGCGCAAGGCCATCTCCTCGTCGAAGGGGTACCCGGACTCGCCAAGACGCTGACGATCAAGACGCTTGCGCGCACGATCCGCGGCACTTTCCGCAGGATCCAGTTCACGCCCGATCTCGTGCCTGCCGATCTTGTCGGCACGCGCGTCTACAACCAGAAGACGAGCGAGTTCACGACCTCACTCGGCCCGGTGTTCACCAATCTCCTGCTCGCGGACGAAATCAACCGCGCGCCCGCCAAGGTGCAGAGCGCACTGCTCGAAGTGATGCAGGAGCGCCAGGTGACGATCGCCGGCGAAACGCACAAGGTGCCCGAACCCTTCCTGGTGATGGCAACGCAAAATCCGATCGAGACCGAAGGGACTTATCCGTTGCCGGAGGCGCAGGTCGACCGCTTCATGATGAAAGTGCTCGTCGGCTATCCCAGCGAAGAGGAAGAATTCGTGATCGTTGAGCGCGTGACGGGTGCGGCGCGGGTAGTGACTTCGGTTGCGACCACCGATCAGCTCGCACTGCTGCAGCGCGAATGCCGCAGCGGCTACGTCGACCCGGCGCTCACGCAATATGCAGTACGCGTCGTCGCAGCGACGCGGAATCCCGAGCGCTGCGGTATCAAGGACATGCAGAAGTACATTTCGTACGGCGCGAGCCCCCGGGCGTCGATCCACCTCGTCGAGTGCGCGCGGGCGCTCGCGTATCTGCGCGGCCGCGATTACGTGCTGCCAGAAGACGTGCTCGACGTGATGATCGACGTGCTGCGCCATCGCCTCGTGCTCACCTACGAGGCCCTCGCCGAAGGTCTCACGGCTGATCAGCTGATCCGCCGTGTGATGGAGCACATCCCGGCGCCGGAAAAGCCGCTCGAGACTCATGTCCGGATCGGCTGAGCAGATACTCAAGCGCCTCGAGTGGACGGTGATCCGCCGTCTCGACGGGCTGCTGCACGGTGACTACCGCACGCTTTTTCGCGGATCCGGCTTGGACCTCGCCGATTTGCGGGAATATCAATACCACGACGACGTGCGTCACATCGACTGGAACGTGACGGCGCGTCTGCAGACGCCGCACGTGCGCGAGTATTACGAAGATCGCGAAGTGACGGCGTGGTTTCTGCTCGATTTGAGTCCGTCCGTCGATTTCGGCTCGCATGACGTGCGCAAGCGCTCGCTTTCGACCGAGTTCGTGAGCGTGCTCGCGCGCCTGATGACCCGCCACGGCAATCGCGTCGGCGCCGTCTTTTACGGCGATGCGGTCGACGCGGTCGTACCGCCGCGGAGCGGCCGTGAGCAGGTGCTGCACATCGTGCATCGAATGCTGTCGCGGCCGCCGCGTGCGCGCTCGGGCGAAACCAATCTGAAAGAGCTCATGCGTGCCGCATACGAGCTGATCGCGCGACGCGCGATCGTGTTCATCGTGTCGGATTTCATCAGCGCGCCGGGCTGGGGACCTCCGCTCGCCCGCCTGGCGCAGCGGCACGAAGTGCTTGCGGTGCGCCTCTACGATCCGCTCGAGATGGATATGCCGGACCTGGGCCTCGTTCTCATGCAGGATGCCGAGAGCGGTGCGCAGCTTCTCGTCGATACCCACGATCGCGGCTTCCGGAAGCGGTTCGCAACAGTCGCGCAGCGCCATGAAGCGACACTCCGCGCGACGTTTCGCGAAGCCGGAGTGGACGCGCTCGAGCTGTCCACGGGCGGCGATCTCGTCGACGCCATCATGAGATTCGCCGATTTGCGGAAACGCCGCAGCCAGCTCGCGGCCGGCGGAGTCCTGCCGCAGCACCTTGCTGTAAACGCATGACTTTCATCTGGCCCCATCTGCTGTGGCTGCTGCTCGCCGTGCCGCTGCTCATCGCGGCGTATCTGCACCTCCTGCGCCGGAGAAAGAAGTGGGCGCTCAAGTTTGCGAACCTGAACATGGTCCGCGAAGCGATGAGCACGGGTGCGACTTTCCGGCGCCACATACCGCCTGCCCTCTTCGCGCTTGCCATCATTGCGATGATCATAGCGATTGCGCGTCCTGCAGCCGTCATCAGCCTGCCGTCGCAGCACGAGACCGTCATACTTGCGATGGATGTATCGGGCAGCATGCGCGCAACCGATGTCGAGCCGAATCGCCTCGCGGCGGCTCAGGCCGCGGCACGCGCGTTCATCGAGCAGCAGCCGCGCAGCACGCGGATCGGCGTCGTCGCATTCGCTGCGACCGCGCTCGTCGTGCAGCATCCGACGCACAGCCGCGAAGACAGCATTGCAGCGATCAATCGCCTCCAGCTGCAGCGCGGCACTGCGATCGGCAGCGGCATCATCGTCTCGCTCGCTACGCTGTTTCCCGATGCGGGCATCACGCTCGAGTCGGTGAGCGGCGGAGCAGAAGCGCGACGCAAGGCGCTCGCCGCCAAGTCTCTCGACGACCCCGCAGGGAAAGAAAAGCAGGGTGCCAAGCCCGTCGCGCCAGGTTCTTACACAAACGCGGCCATCATTCTGCTCACCGACGGACAGCGCACTACTGGCCCTGACGCCGTCGAAGCCTCGCGTGTAGCAGCCGATCGCGGTGTGCGCGTCTACACCGTCGGCATCGGAACTGCAGACGGCGAAATCATGGGATTCGAAGGCTGGCGCATGCGCGTGCGTCTCGACGAAGAGACGTTGAAGACGATCGCGAACATGACGCGCGGACAATATTTCTACGCGGGCAACGCCGCCGACCTGAAGAAAGTTTACGAGACGCTCAACTCGCGCTTCGTGATGGAGAAAAAAGAAACCGAGGTGACGGCGCTCTTCGCCGCCATCGCCGCGCTGCTCACGCTCGTTTCGGCGCTGCTCTCGCTCGCCTGGTTCAACCGCGTGCTGTGAGCTAGAGGGCGGCGGACTTGTCCGATCGCGCTGGCAGCATCAGTGGGGGAAGGGAGGTTACGGAGGGAAACCGTGGAAGGTTTCCCTCTGTTCGTGGGGCAGCGAGGCCCGAGCCTTCAGGCGAGCGCGGCCCCTCTAACGGCCCGATTGCAGCTGATCGAGCCGTTTGCGCGCTGTCTCCACGGCGTCGTCGAGCGTTTTTTGGCGCGCCTGATACGCCTCCGTGAGCCGGCTTGCGCCGCCGGCGGTGCCGATGCGCTCGCCCGGTAAGGGCTCCTTGCCTGTTTCCCGCGCCGCTTCTGCCTGCTTCAACTGCCGCCGCGCGTCATCGAGATCGTTGCCCTTGGTCGCAGCCGCAGCCGCGCGCTTTTTCGCAAACTCGTCGGCGCGCGCTTTTTCTTCGGGTGTAAGCGAGCTCATGCCCGTCTTGGCCGGCGGCGGCTCGATCGTGTCCACGCGCGTGGCTCCCGGAACGGGCTTCTCCGTGTAAATCACTTTGCCGTCGGGCATCGTGGATTTGTATACGACTTGCGCCTGTGCGCTCGATCCTGCGGCGAGCACCGCGAATGCGAGCGACTTCAAAATTTTCACGTGCAACCCATCCGCTGTGTAATGCGCCGATTCTAAGCGATTGACAGCAAAACAGCGCTCTCCTGAATGCCGGTCCGCTTCTTGCGTATGACTCTCAGGCGAGCAGCAAAGCCTTGATTCGGAAAGGACCCGCGCTCATGCCCTTCGACTCGGAACGAGCGGTCAATCTACAGGCGCTTACGCAGCGGCAGCGCCGCACTGCGGCGAAGCGCATGACGGCGGCCGCGCGGCACCGCACGGGCCTCGTCGTGTGTTACGCGCCGGGCAAACGCTCCGATGCCGCGGGCCACGAAGCCGTGACCCGCATGGGCATCGCGAAAAAGCTGGCAGCGTTGAAGCGCTACGACTTTGGAGGCGAATACGATCCGTCGAGACGCTATCTGGGACCTCTATATTTCGTGCCCGGCACGACGCTCGTCGCCTCGGAGGTCGTCGACGCGCTCGCGCTGCGCAGCGAGGACGATCTTTTCGGAGGCGTGGTACCCCACCAGTTCATCGCAACCAAGACGATCACGCATCCGCTCGTAGGCGCGCAGGCGCGCGCGCCTGAAGGCTGGTCTTCGCGTTTCACCGACGCTGTGCACGATGCGGTGCTGGCGGGCTATAGCGCCTTCAGCGTCGAAGACGCGCAGCGGGCGGGCGCGCGGCTGCTCGAGCGCGGGGCGGTACGCGTGAAGCCGGCGCTTGCGATCGGCGGGCGCGGACAGACGGTCGCGGCGGACGCAAACGAGCTGAATGCGGCACTCGCCGGCATCGACCCGGAGGAACTCACAACGTGCGGTGTCGTGCTCGAACAGAATCTGGCGGAAGTGACGACTTACAGCGTGGGCCAGGTGCGCGTCGGGAGTCTTCTCGCGACCTATTGCGGCACGCAAATGCTGACGACCGACAATAAGGGCACAGAAGTGTACGGCGGCTCGGCTCTCACCGTCGCCCGCGGAGATTTCGATGCCCTGCTCGCGCTGGGTGTGCCGGACGACGCACGCCGCGCCGTGGGTCAGGCACGGAAGTACGACGATGCTGCGCGCGCGTGCTTCCCGGGGTTCTTTGCCTCGCGCCGCAATTACGACACGGTGCAGGGACGCGATGATCAGGGCAGTTCGTGCGGCGGCGTGCTCGAGCAATCGTGGCGCATTGGCGGCGCAAGCGGCGCCGAGGTCGGCGCCCTGCAGATGTTCCAGGCGGAGCCCGTGCTGCAGGCAGTCAACGCGCGGTGCGTCGAAGTCTACGGGGAGAGCGCTCCGCCTCCGGCAAATGCGACCGTGTACTTCCGCGGCATGGACGAGGACGTCGGATTCATTACCAAATACACGCAGGTCGAACCCCATGTCGACGCATGACAGTCGCATCGAGATCGACGTCGAGAGCGAGCGCATCGCGGGCACGCTGGTCGCGCCGGGCACCATGGTTCCTGCCGTGCTCTTCGTGCACGGCTGGGGCGGCAGCCAGCAGCAGTATCTCGCACGCGCACGCGAAATCGCCGCGCTCGGCTGCATCTGTCTCACCTTCGACCTGCGCGGTCACGCGCGCAATGAACCGCAGCAGGAAAGAGTCTCGCGCAACGACAATCTCATGGATGTCCTGGCGGCATACGACGAGCTCGTCACGCACCCCGCAGTCGACGCCTCGAGCATTGCCGTCGTCGGCAGCAGCTATGGCGGCTATCTCGCTGCGATACTGACGACGATGCGGCCGGTCAAGTGGCTCGCACTCAGGGTGCCGGCGCTCTACAAGGACGCCGACTGGAACACCCCGAAAATAGAGCTCCACAAGGATCCCGATCTGTACGCCTATCGCCGCCGTCATGTGCGTACGCAGGACAATCGCGCGCTCAAAGCGTGCGCGGCGTTCGCGGGCGACGTCCTGATCATCGAATCGGAGCAGGATGACACCGTTCCACACCCGACGATCGAGAATTACCGCGAAGCATGCAAGCACGCTCACTCGCTCACCTATCGGGTCATCCAGGGCGCCGATCACGGGCTGTCGGAGACGACGGCGCAGCGCTCGTACACGGCGCTGCTGGTGAACTGGCTCAATGAAATGTTCATAGGCGCGCGCAGCGGTAGCATCGTCGCCGAAACGAGCGCGCGCGGCGTCGTTCTGCAGGACGCGCCCGCTCGCACCGGCTGAGCCCTCATTCACGGAGTAGTCTGCCATGAAACATTTCGCCATCCCCGCCGCGGCCGCATTGATTGTGCTTGCTTTGCCCGCACAGGCCGGCGGTGTATCGAACGAGCTGTTGTTGTCGAGCGCGTGGTGCAGTTTCAGCTACAACAAGACGACCGGTTACTCGAGCTCGAAGCGTGTGAGCTTCAGCCCCGACGGCCGGTACTCGAGCGGCGCGCGCAGGGAGGGCGGTTCAAGCGGGCCTCAGGGCAGTGTGTACAGCCAGAGCGACGGGAGCGGCGGCGGCCGTTGGAGAATCGAACGCGGCGAGCTGTACATGAGCGAGGGCGGCGGGTTCGAGCACGTCCAGACACTGGTGACGCGCAACAACAACGGTTATCCCATCATTGTTGCAGACGGCATCGAATATTCGCAGTGCCGCTGATCCGCCCGTCGCTGGCACACCCCTTGCAGCCCTGCTCGCTCTCGGGCTTGCCGCCGATCGAGGAGGCACCATGACACATACGATGATGCGCGTCCTTTTTGCACTTGCTGCGCTTGCAGTGGGCCACAGCGCCTGGACAGCCAGCGAGACGAAACTCTCGGGCAACGACCGTCATTTCATCACACAAGCCGGCGAGGACGGCCTTGCCGAAGTCGAGATCGGCAGGCTCGCGCAACAAAATGCGTCGAGCGCGGAAATAAAACAGTTCGGCCAGCGCATGGCCGACGATCACGCCAAGGGGAACCAGGAGCTCGCAGCGCTCGCTTCAAAACTCGGGGTTTCGGCACCTGCGCAGCCCGGGGGCAAACACGCGAGCGACGTGAAGAAGTTCGCCAAACTCGTGGGTCCGAAGTTCGACCACGAGTACGCGGAGCACATGGTGAAGGACCACGAAAAGGCGATCGGACTTTTCGAGAAGCAGGCGAAGAAAGGCGATTCGGAAGAGTTGAAGCAGTTCGCCGCAAAGACGCTGCCCATGTTGCAGGCGCATCTGAAGCTCGCGCGCTCGCTCACGGCGCAGAAGAAATAAACCGACCCTGCAGCGCTCCCGGCGCTTTCAGGAATTCAAAGCACAGGCATCAGAACCGGCGCGTGATGGCGTAGCGGCCCGGATTCATGAAAACAAGCGCGAAAGCGGTGAAGAGATACATGCCCTGCAGCTCGAGCGCCCAGCCGCCCTGCTTGCCCAGCGTAAAAAGCTCCGGGATATGCACCAGCACGATTGCAAATACCATGTTCGCGAAAATCAGGAACGCGCCGGTGCGCGCGCCAAGACCGATGATGAGGAGGATGGGGCCGACCACTTCGCCCAGATAGGCGCCATAAGCGAACCAGGGCGGCAGACCGATGCCGGTGACCATCGGTGTCAGAAAACCCACGCCGCCTTTGATTTTGGCGATGCCGTGGAGCAGCATCAGAATTCCGAGAGCCAGCCGGAGTACGAGTTTGCCGAAGTCTTCCATAGTGGCCGCCCCCCTATCCAATCGTCATTCTATCAAACGCATCGGTGTCATTTCGGACACCCACGGCGTCATTCGCGACGAGGCGCTTGCCGCACTGCAGGATTCGGAGCTCATCCGGCATGCCGGTGACATCGGCGCCCCGGAGTGCTTGCGCGCCTGCTCGAAGCGGAGATCGTCGAGCTCTGCGTCTAAGAGCACGAGCGCCGCAGCCGAAGCTAGTGCGCGCTCGGGGGAAGCGCCCCGTCGATCACGCGCCGCAGGAGATCCGGGTAATCCGAAATCAGACCGTCGACACCCCACGCGACGAGGCGCCGCATGTCAGTCTCGTTATTGACGGTCCATGCCACGACGGTGAGGCCGAGCGCGTGCGCTTCCCTGAGCGCGTCAGCGCTGAGATCGCCGTGATAAGGCGACCAGGTTCTGCCGCCGGCCGCATTCACCATGCGCGGCACCGACCCATCGAATTGGCTCAAGTGCAGGCCGGCCGTCCACGGCGACGACGCGGCTTCTCCCTGGATGTTGTTCGGTGACACCCGCTCCGCGCTGAGATACACGGTCGGTATCTCCGGCGCGTTTTTCTGCACGATCTGCAACGTGCGCCAGTCGAACGACTGAATCGTCACACGCCTTTCCATGTTCGTATCGCGAATGACTTGAAGCAACGCGCGCACGAATACGTCCGGCGCCGCGGTCTCTTCAGGCCTGAGCGGAGAAATCTTGGTCTCGATGTTGAAGCGGACGGCATCGTTCCTGAGGCCGCGCGTCAGCGCGAACGCGTCCGCGAGGCGCGGAATCCGGGTCCCGTCTACCGCCTGCTGGCGCGGGAAGCGCCGCGCGTACTCCGAGCCGGGCTTGAGACGACCGACGTCGTAACGCTGGAGTTCATCATAAGAGAGCGCTGCTATCGCCGGGCCGGCCGCTTCGAGCCAACGACCGGCCTCATCGCGCGTGAGATCGGGATTGAGCGCGGGATCGTGGCTCACGACGACAACACCGTCACGCGTGATTCCGCAATCGAGCTCGAGCGTGGTGACGCCCAGCTCCAGCGCGCGCGTAAACGCCGGCAGCGTGTTTTCCGGCATGAGGCCGCGCGCACCGCGATGGCCCTGGATGTCGAAGGCGTGTGCGGTTGCCGCCATAATCAAGGCCGATGAAATTCCGCGCCGCTTTATTCACCGCGAGAGAGCGGGTCGTCCGGCAATTCGCGATCGATTGCTTGCACGACTGCGCGCGTCGACCTATTCGCCGCCCGCCGGAGCAAAGGCCGTCATGCGCCAGGCGCTGCCGCTTTTTACGAAACAGGCGGCCTGTTCGATGGGGCTGCGCACGTGCTCTTCGGGCACGTAACCGTCGCGATTGCGAAACTTGATGCGCACCCACTTCTGTTTCGCGGCAGATTTGTCGTCGATTTCCCAGTCTTCGACGCGAACGATGTCGTAGGAGAGCACGCCGAGACTGGCAGACGCGCTGGAAGGCTCCGCCTGCACGATCGCTTCACGCGTGATGACGACGCCGTTATCGAACGGATTGAAGTCCGGCGGCCACTTGCCCAACACGTACGGGACGCAAACCTCGCGTGGCCCTTTGTCGCGGTTAAGGTAGGCGCTTCCGAGCTGGAGCGCGGCCTGCAGCTCGCGCCACAAGGGGCTGTCGGCGGTGTCGAGCTCCCACTGGCGGCGGAATTGCGCGATGCCGCGGTCTTTCGCACCCTGGTTACGGACGTCCTTGTCGAGTATCGAAAGCAGGAACTGCTTGTCGCGCTTGTCTATCGCAGTCTGCAGCCGCTTTTTGAATTGCAGCCATGATGCATCGCCGGCAGCCTCGTCGACAAGCGGGAGCTTCGCTTCCTGCGCCCATGCGGACGATCCGATGCCGATAATCAGTACGGCAGCGAGGAGCCACGTTTTCATCATGCGTTTCCTGTCCTATGGAACGGCGCGAACGATTTTCAGAAAAATGGCGAGCGCTTTGCAAGGCTCTTCCGCCTCGGATCGCTGTGCCACACGCGGAGGTTTTGAGAGCGTAGAGTTGCTTATGTTAGACCAACTCGCGCGTCTCGGTGAGACGCCGTCGTACGCCCGGGCGTCCGCTGGGCCGATGCTATACTTCAGGTCCTTCGCGGCGCTCGCCGCGGCAGTAACAAATCCCGCATCGAGGAGCTGTAATGGCACGCATCGAGGTGAAATCCGAAATCACCGGCACGGTCTGGCAGGTGAAATCGAAACCCGGAGATCGCGTCGAAGTTGGCGATACGCTGGTCGTGATCGAATCCATGAAAATGGAAATTCCCGTGATCACGGAGGATCCCGGAGTCGTCAAGGAAATCCTGGTGAAGGAAAAAGACCCTGTCGCGGAAAACCAGACCGTCGCGATACTCGAAGGCTGACGAAAAAGCATTGAACACGGAGGACACGAAGGGCACGGAGCAAAGGAAATTCGATTTGCAGCTTTCGTTTCGATCAGACTCTTTTCGTTACAAAACCTCCGTGCTCTCTCTTTTGACGTGCCTTCCGTGTTGATGCTTTGCCTTGACCCATGAGCTGGCGAGCTGAAATCGACGAGATCCACCGGCGGCGCCAGCTCGCCGAAGCCTGCGGCGGCGCCGACGCCGTCGCGAAGCATCATGCCGCGGGCAAGCTCACCGTGCGCGAGCGCATCGCGGCTTTGCTCGACCCGGGCTCTTTTCGCGAAGTGGGAAAGCTTGCCGGCCGCGCGAGCTACGACAAGAGCGGCGCGCTCACGAGCTTCGAGCCTGCGCCGTACGTGATGGGCATCGGCAGGATCGATGGCCGCGCAGTCGCAGTCGGTGGCGAGGATTACACCATTCGCGCCGGCACCGGTTTTGGCAGCGATCGCCGTAAAGGCGGCCAGGGCGGCTTCATCGAAGACCTCGCTTACGAATACCGCATACCGCTCGTCAATCTGATCGATGGCACGGGCGGCACTGTCAACACGGCCAGGCGCAAAGGCTATACGGTCGTTCCAGGTTTCGGTCAGGACGGCTGTGAGCGCTCGGCGGATCTGCTCGGTATCGTTCCAGTCGTGTCGGCCGTCATGGGCACCACGGCGGGTGGGCCTTCGATGCGTGCGATTCTGTCGCACTGGTCAATCATGGTGAAAGGCACGGGCCAGATCTTCGCAGCGGGACCGCCGGTCGTCGAGCGCGCTTTCGGCGACAAGCTCACCAAGGAAGAACTCGGCGGCACCAGGATCGCTGTCGACACCGCCGGCACGATCGATAACATCGCCGAAGACGAAAGCGATTGCCTGCTGCAGATCCGGCGCTATCTCTCCTATATGCCGCAGAACGTGTGGGAGCTGCCGCCGCAGGTGCGGTGCGGCGATCCGGCCGATCGCTGCGAGGACGCGCTCGCGGACATCGTTCCGCGGTCGGCGCGGCAGGCGTACAACATGAAGAAAGTCGTCGAGCTGATCGTCGACCGGGGTTCGCTTTTCGAAATCCAGCCTACTTTCGGCCGCGCGGTCGTCACCGCGCTGGCGCGTCTCGACGGCTACGTCGTTGGCATCGTCGCGAACAATCCCATGTTCGGCGGAATCGTCGATTACAAGGCGGCCCGCAAGCAGGGCCACTTCGTCGAGCTCTGCGATATGTTCAATATACCGCTCGTTTTTTTCGCCGACGTGCCGGGACTGATGGTCGGAGTCCAATCCGAATCGGAAGCGATCCTGCGCGAAGGTGTGCGCGCGCGCTACATCGGATTCCAGGTGAGTGTGCCGGTCTTCACGGTCCTGGTGCGCAAGTGTTATGGCGTCGCGGGCGGCGGCGTGATCGACCGGCGCGGGCTCAATTTCAAGATCGCATGGCCTTCGGGCAACTGGGGCTCGCTGCCCGTCGAAGGCGGCGTCAAGGCGGCGTATCGGCGCGACATAGAAAGCGCCGAGGATCCCGCAGCGCGCGAGCGCGAGATCGAAGAAGAGCTGCGCCAGCTCGGCTCGCCGTTTCGCACGGCGGAAGCGTTCGCGATCGAAGATCTCATCGATCCGCGCGAGACGCGGCCTTATCTGTGCCAGTTCGTCGAAGCGCTGCAGCCGCGGCTGAAAACTCAGCTCGGGCCGAAAGCCAAGACCGGAGTGAGACCATGAGTCGGGAAATCGAAGGCGATTGGGTGATGGGATGGCCGGACCGCAAGCGACCGAGTCTCATCGCAGGCAAGGATTCGCAGGGACGCGTCATCAACGGCCGCGCGCCGATCACGGAGCTCGAAGGCCTGATCACGCCCACCGACGCGTACTATGTTGTCAATCAACTCGAAGTGCCCGATCCCATCCACCCGGACGACTGGACGCTGCGCATCGAAGGCGAAGTGGAGCGGCCGCTGGAAATGTCGCTCAAGGATCTGCGGAAGCTGCCGGGCCGCACGGTGCGCGCGGTGACTGAATGCGCAGGCAACGACGCGGGCTACTTCGATTACGTGAAAAGCGGCACCCGCAAGCCTTCGCGCATCAATCAGCAGGACATGAATAAGCGCGCGGCGATGCGCGAGCAGAACGCGGTGCCTTCCACCGAAGAAATTGGTAACGAGACCACGACGACGTGCGCCGTAAGCGCGGGCGAGTTCACCGGCGTGCCACTCGCGGAAGTCCTGAAGAAAGTCGGCGTGAAATCGGGTGCGGTGAGCGTGCGCATGCAGGGCTTCGACCGCGGCCAACCGGATCTTGCCGTGCAGTACCGGTCGGTCGGCCGCTCGGATTTCAAGCTCGTCGACCCCGGTGTCATCAATTACGAAAAGGGTTTGCCGATCGCGAAGGCGCTGCACCCCGATACGCTGCTCGCGTGGTCGATGAACGGCGAATACCTGCTGCACATCCACGGCGCGCCGGTGCGCGCGGTCGTGCCCGGGTGGTCAGGAAACTGGTGGGTGAAGTGGCTCGAGCATATCGAGGTTCTCGACCATCTGCCGCAGTGCTATTACCAGCATCACTATTTCGTTTACGGACAATCGCCCGAAGATCCGAACAAGGAAATGATCACGTCCATGGGCGTGCGCTGCATCATCGTCGATCCCCTCGACGAGGATTCGCCGCTCGAGCGCGGCGAGCACAGGATCCGCGGGCTTGCGTGGAGCGGTACGGGCAGCATCACGCGGGTGGAAGTGAGCGTCGATGACGGCGCCACCTGGGACGACGCACATCTCGAGGAGCCGCGCGAGCGCTGGCTGTGGGTACGATGGTCCTATCTCTGGACCGCGAACGAGCCAGGTAAATTCCGCATACGCGCCCGTGCGAGCGATGAAACCGGCCGCGTGCAGCCGCAGATCCCGTGGAATTACCAGCGCAAGCATTTCGACGGAATCGTGCCGACCGATGTGACTGTCGTTTGATCCATCCGCGCTGAAACATGTTTATCGTCGTCTGCGTAAAGCAGATTCCCAATCCGGACGCGGCCTTCAGCATGCTCAAAGTCGACGAGCAGTCGAAGAAAGTCGTTCCTGCCGCGGGCTTGCAGCTCGTCATGAGCCCGTTCGACGAGCAGGCGGTCGAAGCGGCGCTTCGCATCCGGGATGCGCGAGGAGCCGCACGTATCACCGCGCTCTGCGTGGGTCCGGAAAGCGCACGCAACGTTTTGAAGCACGCGCTTGCGATGGGTGCCGACGACGCGGTGCTGGTTCGCGACGACGCTCTCGAGGACGCGACGAGTGAAACGGCGGCGCTCGCGCTCTCGCGCGCGATCGCGCAGCTCGGCGCGGTCGATCTCGTGCTCGCCGGACGGCAAGCCGCGGATTGGGACGCCGGCATCGCCGGCGCGGGCATCGCGGAGCTGCTCGATTTTCCGCTGGTCACATTCGCGCGCAAAGTCGATGTCCTCGAGCGCTGCGTTCGAGTCGAACGCGTGCTGGCAGACGGGTACGAGACGCTCGAAGCCGACCTTCCGGCTGTCGTCACCGTTTCGAACGAGCTCGGCGCTGCGCGCGCACCGAGCCTGCGCGAGACCATGCGCGCCGCGCGCAAGCCGCTCACTGTGCGCACGGCATCGGATATAGGACTTCATGCGGAGGAAATCGCGGTCATGCGTGCGCGTCGCGTGCGCGAGCGTCTGCATGTGCCCGTCAAGCAAAACTGCTGCGAGATCATTGCCGGTAAGGATGAGCACGCACAGGCGGCGACTCTGATCCAGCGCCTGCGCGAAGCGCGGCTGCTGTGATTACGGCCGCCGGAAAAACAGCGGTGCTGGTCATCGCGGAAACGCGAAGCGGCGAGGTGACGCCGCTTACGCTCGAGCTGCTGGGCCTCGCACGGGAGCTCGCCGGGCCGCTCGAAGGGGCCGTTGCTGCGGCACTCGTGGGCGCTGATCCTCAAAACGCCGACACGCTCATCGCGTACGGCGCCGATCGCGTCTACGTCTGCGGCAATCGAGACGCGACACAGTACGGAGGAGACGTCTGGGTCCCGATGCTGGAGGAACTCGCACGTAAGACCAGTCCGAGCGCTCTCCTCTGCGGTCACACACCGGTCGGCGCGGATCTGGCGCCCCGGCTCGCATTCCGCCTCCGGAGCGCCGTCGCGATGGGTTGTATCGAAGTGAAGTGCGGCTCGGGCAAGCTCTTTTTCACGCGGCCGTGTTATGGCGGGAACGTCCGCGAGACCGTATCGTTCACGACGTCGCCCGCGGTCGCCACTGTGAAGGCCGGAGTGGGTACTCCAGCCGCGGACGCAGCGCGCAAAGGCGAGATCGTGCAGGTTGCAGCTGAACCGCTGAAGGGTCGAGCACGCGTGATCGCGCGCGAAGTGGAAACCGCAGGAAAGCGGCTCGAGGACGCGAAGATCGTGATTGCAGGTGGGCGCGGGCTCGAAGGAGCGGAAGGTTTCCGGGTGCTCGAAACTCTTGCCGATGTTCTCGGCGGCAGTGTGGGATCGAGCCGCGTGCCTTGCGACCTCGGCTGGTGCCCGCCGTCGTGGCAAATCGGGCTGACCGGCAAGACGGTGACCCCGGACCTTTATTTTGCAGTAGGCATCTCCGGCGCCGGTCATCACATGGCGGGATGCGGCAACGCGAAGACGATCGTCGCCATCAACACCGATCCCGAAGCCGCGATTTTCAGGGAAGCGCGATTCGGTCTCGTGGGAGACTATCGCAAGATCGTTCCGGCACTGGCGTCCGCCGTTGCGAAGCTCAAGCAGGAGACTCAACCGTAAGGCGGCATGACACGTCGCCGTACGTCTATCGTGGAGTATTTATGTCATTCGAAGCGCTGTTGAAGGAATACGAAGCGCGGCGTGCCAAAGCGCTGGCGGGAGGCGGCGAAGCCAAATACGCGAAACGCAAAGCGGCGGGGATGTTGAACGCGCGCGAGCGCATCGCGCGGCTGCTCGACAAGGACTCGTTCATCGAATCGGGGCTGTTCGGATCCTCGGGCGTGTATCCCGAACAGGCGGACGAGACGCAGACCGACGGCAAGCTCGCAGGCTACGGCAAGATCGACGGACGCGACGTTGCGATCGTCGTCAACGACTTCACGGTGAAAGGCGCGTCCACGAGCTCGACCAACAGCAAGAAAATCGCCCACATGAAGCGCACTGCGATCGAGCGCGGCATGCCGCTCGTCGTCGTCGGCGAATCGACCGGTGCGCGCCTGCCCGATGCGATGGGCTCGCGCGGGATGGGGCAGCTCCTCGGCAACGATCCCACGCAGTTCAGGCGGCTGCGCGAGACGCCGTTGGCCGCGGCGGCGCTGGGGCCCTCGTTCGGCTCGTCGACGTGGCTCATGTGCCTCTCCGATTTTTCGGTCATGCACAAGAGCGCGACGATGGCCGTGTCGAGCCCGGGACTCGTGTCGATGGCGCTGGGCGCGAAAGTGAGCGCAGAGGACCTGGGCGGCTGGCGGCTGCACGCCGAGATCACCGGTCTCACCGATCAGGTCGTCGACACCGAAGACGAAGTATTCGAGGCGCTGCGCAAGTTCCTCTCGTACATGCCGAGCCATCACAACGAACCGCCGCCCGATGCGCCGATTCCTCGAGGATCGGGCGCCGACATGGACAAGGTCTTTTCGATCCTGCCCGAGAGCCGCACGCAGGTGTACGACATGAAGCGCGTAATCAAGGCGATCGTCGACAAGGACACGCTGTTCGACCTGAAGCCGCGTTTCGGGAAAAGCGCTGTGACGGCGCTGGCGCGACTCGGCGGGAAAAGCGTGGGCATCATTGCGAACAATCCGTTGCATCGCGGCGGCGCGCTCGATGCGGATGCGTGCCGCAAAATCGTCGATTTCATCGTCATGTGCGATTCGTTCAACGTGCCGCTGGTGCTGCTCGTCGATACGCCGGGCTTCCAGATCGGCACTGAGGCCGAGCGCGCGGGCGCGCCCGGCAAGATCATGAACTTCATGAACGCGATGACGCTGGTGACCGTGCCCCACATCTCGGTGATCGTGCGCAAGAGTTACGGCCGCGCGTACGTGTGCATGGGCGGCGGACGGCACTCCGACGACATCGCGGCGTGGCCCACCGCGGAAGTGAGCTTCATGAGTCCCGAATTCGCGACGAAGATCGTACATGGCGTCGGCGCCGGCGAGCCCGGGTTCGACGAGGCTTTCGAGAACATCAAACAAGGCTCGGACGTGTGGGGGCTCGCGTCCGTCTATGCCGCGCAGGCGGTGATACGGCCCGAGCAGACGCGCGACTACCTGATCCGCATGCTCGACGTCTACAAGCTGCGCATCACCAAAGGCGTCGGGCAGCACCTCATGCGCTCCTGGCCGACGAGTTATTGAGGGCCCTGCGGACCCTCGATAACTCGTCGGTGGACGCCAAAGAGGGAAACCGAGGTTTCCCTCCTTGAACCTCTTAGGGGAGGGCCAAGGTGGGGCGGTGTAGGAGTGATATGTTCAACAAAGTTCTTGTAGCAAACCGGGGTGCCGTCGCGGCGCGCGTTCTGCGCGCGCTCAACGCAATGCGCATCGCGTCGGTCGCGGTGTACTCCGAAGCCGACGCCGGCGCGCCGTATCTCGCCATGGCGAGCGAGACCTACGCGATCGGCGCGGCGCCCGCGCGCGAGAGTTATCTCAATATCGACGCGATACTCGATGTGCTGAAGAAATCGGGCGCCGACGGCCTCCATCCGGGTTATGGGTTCCTCTCGGAAAATGCGGCATTTGCGCAGCGCGTGATCGATGCGGGCGCTCGCTTCATCGGACCGTCGCCGCAGTGGATCGATGAGATGGGTCACAAGACGCGGGCGCGCGATCTCGCGGCGCGCCATGGCATGCCGATGTCGAAAGGATCGGAAGTGCTGCCCGCAGATCCGGCCGCGATTCTGGCTGCGGCGCACGCGATCGGCTTCCCGGTGCTGGTGAAACCCGCGGGCGGCGGTGGCGGCATCGGTATGCTTCCCGCCAAGGACGAATCGCAGTTGATCGAAGCCGTCGAGCGTTCGCGTTCGATGGCGACCCGCGGATTCGGAAACGCCGAGGTCTATTTGGAGCGGCTTCTGGAAAGGCCGCGCCACGTGGAGTTCCAGGTCCTGTGCGATCGGCATGGGAACGCCGCACACCTTTTCGAGCGCGACTGCTCGACGCAGCGGCGCAATCAGAAAGTGATCGAAGAAGCGCCGGCGCCAGGCATCGCGCGCGAGGAAATCCGTGCGATGGCCGACAAGATCACCGGCATCATGCGCGAGATCGGCTACGACAACATCGGGACGGTCGAAATGCTGCGCGGCAGTGACGGCTCGTTCAATTTTCTCGAGATGAACACGCGGCTGCAGGTCGAGCACGGCGTCACGGAAGAAGTTACGGGTGTCGATCTGGTGCAGGCGCAGATCCGCTCGGCGGCGGGTGAGAAGCTCGACGCAATACTTCCGGCTGCAATCGAGCTGGACGGCCACGCTATACAGGCCCGCGTCTATGCGGAAGATCCGAAGAATTTTTTTCCATCACCCGGCAAGCTCACGGTATTTCGTCCGCCGCAAGGCGATGGCGTGCGAGTCGACACGGGCTACGCCGAAGGCCGCGACGTGACGCCGCATTACGATCCGATGATCGCGAAAGTCATCGCGCATGGCGACACGCGCGATGCCGCGATCGATAAGCTCGTCGCCGCGCTCGAAGCCTTCGAGATTCAGGGTCTGAAAAACAACATACCGGCGGTAGTGACCATCCTCAAGTCGGAGCCTTTCCGCGCTGGCGACGTGCACACCGGGCTGATACCCGAAGTGCTCAAGAGAAAACCGTGAAAAGCCTCGACACGAAGGACACAAAGGACACAAAGAAAATGAGTATTCATTCCGGCGGCAGGAGCACCAGGAAACATGAAATGACGATCAGCAGTCTGATTTCGGTAGCACGCCAGGAAGGCCGCACGGCGCTCGATGAAGCCGGCGGTAAAGCGCTGCTCGCGCAGTACGGCATCGCCGTGCCGAAGACGATGGTCGTGAAAAGCGCAGACGAAGTCGATACGGTGCTGCGTGGACTCGCCTTACCGGTCGTGGTGAAAGTCGTCTCGCCCGAGATCCTGCACAAGAGCGACGCGGGCGGCGTACGGGTGAATCTCGCCAGCGCGAACGAAGTGCGCGATGCAATCCACGCGATGTCTGCGCTGCCAAAAATAAAAAACGCGCGCGTCGACGGCTGGCTCATCGAAGAGATGGCCCCGAGCGGCCAGGAGCTCGTCGTCGGCGGTTTTCGCGATCCCGATTTCGGGCCGCTCGTGATGGTCGGCCTGGGCGGGATTTTCGTCGAAGTCTTGCAGGACGTGTCGTTTCGCATCTGTCCCATTACGCGCCTCGATGCCGAAGAGATGATCGACGAGCTCAAAGGTGCGGCGGTATTGAAAGGAGCGCGCGGCCGCAAGCCCGCTTCCCGGGATGCAATCGTGGACGTGCTGCTCAAAATGGGTGGAGAAAGCGGCCTCCTCATGCAGCACGCCGAAGAGATCAAGGAAGCGGACGTGAATCCACTGATCGTGTCGGAGACCGCGGCCGTCGCGGTCGATGCGCGGTTCCTGCTGGCATGACTGAACGCAACATACTCAGGGAGTTCATGCCGCTCTTCGCGCCGAAGACCGTGGCCGTCGTCGGCGCGTCGACCAAGGGTGCTGCATTCCCGAACGTATTCATCCGCCGGATTCGCGAATTCGGCTACGACGGCGAGATCTATCCGATACACCCGACGGCTGATGAGATCGACGGCTTGCCCGCGTACCGGAGTTTCGCCGAGACGCCGAAGCCGGTCGATTACGCGTTCATCGCGATCCCGGCCGCGCAAATTCCGCCGCTGCTCTCGGCCGCGAACGGGCGGCTGCGTTTCGCACAGGTAATTTCGAGCGGTTTCGGGGAAGTCGACGAAGGCCGGGAGCTCCAGGCCGAGCTGGTCGCCGCAGCGCATGCCGGTGGCGCGCGTCTCATCGGGCCCAACTGCCTCGGCCTCTATACGCCGCGCGGCAAGGTGACGTTCGCCGAAATCGGCTCGAAAGAGCTAGGCGTCGTCGGCGTCATTTCGCAAAGCGGCGGTCTCGGGACCGACACCATACGCCGCGGTTTCGCCCGCGGGCTCAAATTCTCGGGCCTCGTCACGGTCGGCAACTGCGCCGATGTCACGCCGAGCGATCTGCTCGAGTTCTATCTTGCGGACGAGCCCACGCGCGTCATCGGCATGTACATCGAAACCGCGAAGGACGGCAGGCGACTTTTCGAGATCCTCAAACGCGCGAATGCGGTGAAGCCCGTCATCATCCTGAAAGGCGGGCGCACCCAGCAGGGACTGCAGGCCGCGGCGTCGCACACGGGCTCGCTCGCGGGAGACGATCGCGTCTGGATCGCGCTGTCGCGCCAGACCGGCTGCATACTCGTCGACACGGTCGATCAGTTCGTCGATACGCTGCTGCTCTTTCAGATGCTGACGCCCCAGCCGGCACACCCGCTACAGCGCGTCGTGCTCTTCGGAAATGGCGGCGGCGCAAGCGTGCTTGCGACCGATTACTTTGCGCGCCTCGGTCTCGACGTGACGCCGTTCGACAAGCCGACGATAGACGCACTTGCGGCGCTCAAGCTGCCGCCGGGCACGAGCATCACGAATCCCGTGGATTGTCCGGTCGGGACGCTGCAGCAGGACGATGGGCGCGTCGCGGAGAAGATCCTCGATATCATCTACAGCGCGGGCAAACCCGACGCGCTCGTGATGCACCTCAACATGTCGGCATTCGTCGGACGCAGCAAGCCCGAAGTGCTCGACAATCTCGTCAAAGTCGCGCTGCGCGTGCAGGAACACTATCCCGGGCAGGCGCATTTTCTTCTCGTTCTGCGCTCCGACGCCGATCCGCCGCTCGAGAAACGCAAGCGCGAGTTTCGGGATCACGCGATCGCGCTCGGCGTGCCGGTCTACGACGAAATGTCCAACGCGGGTCACGCGCTCGCGGCACTACAGACCTACGAACGGTTCGTTCACAAGCGGCAAACGTAGGATGCGCCGATAGCGCACCGCTCATAATCGGGTGAGGGACACATGAGCTACAAAAACGATTTCCGCGCCGTCGGCTATCCCGTCCGCCTCTACAGCGGCAAGGACGCGCTGGAGAACCTGCCTTCAGAGTTGAAGCGCCGCGGCGCGAAGCGGGCGCTGGTCGTCTGCGGGAGAACGGTCTCGCGCAAGACGCCGCTGGTTTCGCGCGTGAGAGCAATACTCGGCGACACGCTGGCCGGCGTATTCGACGAAATGGCGAAGGAGTCGCCGCTTTCGGCCGTGCTCGCAGCACGCGATGCCGCACGCGCGGCAAATGCGGACATGCTGATCGCGATCGGCGCCGGGAGTGTCATACAGGCAACCCGCGTCGTGGCGATACTCCTTGCCGAAACGCGGCCGGTCGAGGAGCTGATCACGCAGTATCCGGAGAATGCACCGGCGATCAGTCCCAAGCTGCTCGCGCCCAAGCTGCCGATCATCAACGTTCTCACCGCGGCGACTTCCGCGCAAAACCGCGCCGGGTCCGCCGTGAAAGGCGAAGGCCTCGACCATCGCATGGAGTTCTTCGATCCCAAGACGCGGCCGGGCGCGGTGTTCTGGGACAGCGATGCCTTGCTCACGGCGCCGCCCGCGCTTGCCCGCGACACCGGTGCGGCCGTGCTCTGGCGCTCCGCCATGAACATGGGCGCCTCGAACATGAGCCCGCTCGTCGAAGGCGATCGGCTGCAGGCGCTGCGCCTGGCGCGTGGGGCGCTGCCGCGCCTGGCGGACGCGAATGATCCCGCGCCTCGCATCGAGCTTTGCGCCGCGGCTTTCCTTCAGAACAGGGATGCGGACGATGGCGGCGCGCTCAATGAAAAACACTGGGTGGGTCGTGTCGTGTACGCGTTCGCCGCTTCGCTCTTCAACCTGCACGGTCACATAAGCCAGGGCGCCGCGAACAACGCGCTCACGCCCGGTGTGATGCGCCGGCTCGGCAGCCGCGATCCCGAAGCCATGTGCCGTATCGCGCAGGCGCTCGATGCCTGGCGCGAAGGTGATCCCGTGGCTGATGCGCCCGAGCGGGCGGCCGCGGCGCTCGAGCGCGCTTTTCAGGCTATCGGGATGCCGACCCGGCTTTCACAGCTGAATTTTCCGCGCGAGAGCCTGACCGCCATACTCGAAAACTCGCTGAAGAACTTCAACGCCGATCCCAAGCGGGAATTCGTGCGCGAACGCGACCTGCTGGCGGCTGTGCTCGAATCTTCCTGGTAGGCGACAATGACGTGCGCATGTCGGCGGAGCGGGCCGGATGCGCGTTAAACGCGGTCGGGGCCATTCCCGAAATTGAAAGGGGGAGATTCACATGATGATCAGATCCGTCGTACTTGCACTGGCGCTCGCCGTCGCTTCTGCCGGCGTCCTCGCCCAAACCACTTCCACGCCGCGCATCGACCAGCGCCAGGAAAACCAGCAGAAGCGCATCGACAAAGGCGTGCAATCCGGCGCCTTGAACGAAAAAGAAGCGCGCCGTCTGGAGAAAGGCCAGCAACGCGTACAGAAAGCCGAAAACAAAGCGATGGCCGATGGCACGGTGACGGCGAAGGAGAAGCGCAAGATCGAGCACATGCAGGACAATCAAAGCAAGAAGATTTACCGCGAGAAACACGACAAGCAGGTCAGGAAGTAAGCGACTTCCAGCAGCGATCGGCGGCCGGGCTTACCCGGCCGTTTTTTTTAGCGCGTCGTTTACAATACGCTCCCTTTGACGACGTAGACCTGAAATGGACACACTGAAAATCGGAATGAAGAATACGGTCGAGTGGGAAGTGACCGAGCGTTTGACGACTTCGCGCGGCGAATTCAAGGTCTTCTCGACGCCCTCGATGTGCCTGTTCGCGGAGATGGCGTCGCACAATCTCGTAACGCCTCATTTGAAGCCAGGACAGGGACAGGTCGGTGTCACCATCACCATTCGCCACATGGCGGCGACCCCGATGGGCAAGACCGTGCGCGCGGAAGTCGAATTGATCGAGATCGATCGCCGCAGGCTCAAGTTTCACGTGCAGATCTTCGACGACGTCGAACAGGTCGGGGACGTCACGCACGAGCGCTTCGTGATCGACGTCGACAAATATACCGAGCGGCTGCGGAACAAGATCAACGGCTGACCGGATCCCGGAATTCCAGGGCTGCTTGTCGTCTATTTCTTAGCCATGGTCGACTTGTTGAACGACCGCGGATCGCGCGGCCGCCAGCGTCCCGAATCGACCTGCGCCAGAAATTCCGCCGTGAGGCGATTGAAGAGATCGGGTTCTTCGAGATTCACCGCGTGACCGGTGTTCGGCACGACGGTCAAGCACGCCGACGGGCACACGCGCTTGATGAAAATGCCGGGCTCCAGACAGTTGTTATCTTCGTCCCCGCTCACCATATGCAGCGGCACCTTGAGACGCGAGAGCCCGCGCTCGAGACTGTAGATCGTCGGCCGCTTTCCCTGCACCCCGCGCAGCGTGTTCGCAGAGCCGAGAGCGGAATGCTTTGCAAACTCGGCACAGAAATGCGCGAAGCCGCGCGGATCCTTGTTCTGGAACTGTATGCGCGACGGGCCGATCTGGTACGGCTTGATCGCTTCGGCCGTGCCGAGCTCCTCGAACCGCCGCGCCATGATGTCGTTATCGGCAATAAATTGCTTGCGCTTGTCCGGGTCCGAACCGTAACCGACGCCGACTGCGGTGAGCGACAGCGCCAGGCGCGCATGACGCAAGCCGAAGTGCACCGTCGCGTAGCCGCCCATCGAGCAGCCGATGACGTGCGCTTTGCGCAAGCCCAGATGGCGCATCACGGCCGCGATGTCATCGGCGGCGATCGCCTGCGAGTACTTCGCGCGCGAGGACGGCACGTCGGATGGCGGATAGCCGCGCGCGTTGTACGCAATGCAGCGGTAGCGGCGGCTGAAAAAGCGCATCTGCGGCTCCCAGCTGTAAAGATCGTCCGCGAATTCGTGCACGAATACGATCGGCGTGCCTTTGCCGGCTTCCTCGTAGTACAGCCGCACACCGTCTGAAGTTGCATAAGGCATGGTCGATTTTTCCTTGTGTTGATATTGGCTTCAGTGGGTTTCTGGTACGCGGGCCGTGGCTCGCGGGAGCTCGGCCGAGTCGTTCAGGTTTTCGAGCGACCAGATCTGGTCGGCGATGGCGCGCGCTGCGCTCTGTGTCATCGAGCCCGCCGCGAGGTCGATGAATTTCTGCTCGATATCGCTATCAGTCATGGGTTTTTCGAGCGACCCGATCGCATGCGGCACTTCGCGTGTATACCGGCTGCCATCCTGCATCTCGATCCTGACGATCGCAGCCGCCTTGTCGAGCGCTGAATCCGGCGTCGTTGCGACTTTCTCGCGAAAGGCGGTCACGCGCGCGTCGTTCACACAGGCATCGGTGAATTCGTCGACGCCCGCTTTGCCGTGCAGCAGCGCGACCGCCACGGCATGACGCGCGCTCAGCTTGCCTTCGAGGCCGGCCGCCGGCGCGGGTTTGCCCGCAAGCTCGAGCGCGAGTGGATTGAGACGCACTTCGACGCGTTTCACGTCCTGCGCGGAAAGCGCGTGTGTCTGGCGCAGCTGCAGGCAACCGTCGATGGCCGCGTGCAGCACGATACCGCACGGAAAAGGTTTGTAGGCATTCCACGAGAGCTCCCATGTTTCTCCGAGCCGGCCTGAAATCTCGCTAGTCTTCACTTCGCCGCCCAGCACCCTGAGGAAACCGCGCGGCGCTTCCAGCGCGCGATCGGAGCTCGTGAAACCGCGCTCGGCGAGCAATGCAGCAAGAAGGCCGCTTTTAGCCGCGTGACCCATGTTATAGCTCTTCGACATGCTGCCCATCGTCGCTGTCAGCCCCGCGGCCTGTGTCGCCGCGACGCCTAACGCCCACGTCATGCGCTGCGCGTCGAGCCCGAGCATACGGCCCGCCGCTGCTGCCGCGCCGAACACGCCGCACGTTGCTGTGATGTGCCAGCCCGCTGCATAGTGATGCGGCATCGCGTTGCCGATTCGGCATTCGGTTTCGACGCCGAGTATGAATGCGTGCAGCAGTTCGGCGCCCGTGACCGGGTGATGCTCGGCGAACGCAAGCGCTGCCGCGGCTACGGGAACGCTCGGATGTATGACCGTTTTCATGTGCGTATCGTCGAAGTCGAGTATGTTCGACGAAAGGCCATTGATCAGCGCGGCATTGAGCGTGTCGAGCTTTTCTGCACGGCCGATGACGCTCGCGCCTGGCGGGCCCGAGAAGGGAGTGATCGCGCGCAGCGCGCGTTCGACGGTGTCGTCGCGGCAGCCGCCGATCGCGCAGCCGAGCCAGTTAAGAATCGCGCGCTTCGCTTCGTGACGCGTCGTGTCAGGAACGTCGCTCCAGCGCGACTGCGCGATGAAACGCGCGAGAGTTTTCGTTTCGTCCACGCTTAGCCGAAGCGATCCACCGTCCTGCGCGCGAGACGTTCAGGGTCGAAACCGGTGGTCGCAGACTCGTGCAGCTCGCAGAATGCCGTCATGTCGATAGGCTAGCGGGTTTGTGCGACCCCGTCTCGCGGCGGGGCGCGCCGCTCAGAAATACTTGACGGCCTGCACCCACCCGCGCGTGTGCCGATCGGAATCGGACGCGCGCGACGGTTCGCTGCCGATGCGGGTGGCGATCATCATCTTTACCTGAAAATCACGTCCGCTCGCCCACGATACGCCAATGCCCGCACCTGCGAGACGACGCGTGTTGTCGATCGCGGCGAACGGGTTCTCGTTGACCTTCACACGGCCGGCGTCGACGAACACGAAAGGCTGCAACACGCCCGGAACAGATGGAAAGGCCAGCGTGTACCGCAGCTCGGCGGTGACCAACCAGCCCGTATCGCCTGACGCCTCGCCCTGCGGATACGCGCGCACGCCGTTGGCGCCACCGAGGATGAACTTCTCCGAGGAATCGAGGTTCCCGTCGGCTTTCTGCCCTGCGAACAGGAAGTGGGCTGAGAGCCTCTCCCCCAGGCTCTGGATACGCAGCGCGTTCAGGTTCCATCGGTTGAAGTGACCGTGGGTGCGCGCGGTTGCATCGTCGATCGCACGCGCAGCGGGCGTTTCAATGTCCAGCCGTCCGCCGTTATACCCGATCGAGTACAGCGTGATGCCCGAAGAATCGCGGGCGTCGCCGTGAAGCGTGAGGGTATAGACCCGTGTCGATTTATCGGTCGAGCTCGCCGTGGCGCCCACGCGGTCCTGAAAATCGTTCCAGGCGTGGCCGGCGCGCCCGTACACGTTGAAGTTGCGGGAGCGGATGAAGGCATAGCTCACGCTCACGCTGTAGGTGTCGAAATCGCCGTTTGCGTCGAGCGCCGAGAAGCTTCTCCCGAGGCGGTAATGGCCCTTGCTGTAGGCCGTGCCCAGTTTCAGGCCGTCCCCGCCCAGCGGTATCTGGTATCCGAGCCCGCCGTATTCCAATCCATCGAACGCTTTGGTGAAAAATCCGTTCAGAGCATCGCCCAGGCGCAGCGGACTCGCGACATTCACTCTGCCCGTCAGGCGCCACGCGCCGGTAAAGCGGTTGCCGTAGTTGTCGAGCTCGACACTGCCATCGATCGACGGCGCAGGCGTGATTTCCACGGAGAGGTCGGATTCGCCGACGTTCGTGCCCGGGCTCAAGGTGCCGCGCGCTTCATCCACGCCGGCCAGGTCATCGAGGAGCAGGAGCTTGCGCTCGAGATTGCGCTCGGTCACGACACTTCCGGGAAGCGCGCTCGTAAATCTCTCGACGACGCCGTCACGCACGCGCGACCGGTTGTTGATGCCGACCTTACCGAATCGTCCTTCGACCACCGCAATCTCGACTGCACCGTCAATGATCTGCTGTCCAGGCAGATAAGCGCGCGCGACGATATAACCGCGCTCGCGGTAGTAGCGCGAGATGCGTGCCGCAGCCGCGTCGAGATCGTCGAAACCGACTTCCCGGCCGATGTAGTCCTGCACCAGTGCGAGCAATTCGGACTGCGTGAACACCGTATTACCGCTGATGCTGAGACTCTTCAGCACGAAGCGCGTGACGCCCTCGCGCGGCAACGCGGGACGAGCCGGCTCTTCCAACTTGATCGCAGGCGTGGGCTTCGGGAGCTCAAGCGCCGGTTTCTGCTGCTCGCGGAAGATGGAGCCGGCGTCGGGCGGCACTTGCGCAAAAGCCGTGGTGGCGGCCAGCGTGCAGGCCGTCGTGTAGCCGGATGCATTCGCCTTCAGCGAAGGCATCCGCATCCTCACGGCTGCACGCCTGGCGGCAGGCGCACGCCAGGACCGTCCAGCGTAATGAGCTGGTCGATGACGCGCGGCGGGTTGCCGAGGCCACCGCTGTCCGCATGCACGCTGGCAATCGCGTCCCGCGCGCCCGGAGGGAGTGACCCCGCAAGCGGTATCGTCAGCACGCCATCGACGAAAGCGATGTTGTAATTCGTCGAGCTTTGTCCGAACGGTGTGATGCTGTAGAGCCCGATCGGCGAAGCGGCAGTCGCGGGTGTGGCGAACATCAGCGATCCGTTCAGAGTCGCAGGGGTATCCGCAAACGCGAATCCGGCGTAGGTGGCGGTGAACGGCGGCAGCGGATCGGACAGGAGCTTCACCTTGTTGTCGGCCGTGACGGTCAGCGCGCGTGGCGCGATGTTGAAGCGTCCCGGGGTGTAGGTGAGGGCGTAGTTCGCGCTGGCCGCCAGCGTCGCCTGGTTGATCGCATAGGGACTGCCAACGACGTTTTCGCCGGGAGCACGCGTGAGCGCACCAGCAAGCGTCTCGCCTGCGACGAGGCCCGCGCCGCCTATATTGAAGGTGAGCGCCGGATCGGCGTCGCCGTAGATCTTGCCCGCGTCATTCGCCGTCACCGTGATGGGCCGCGGATTGATCACACCGGTGGTGTTGTTCGCGAACGTGATCGCATAGTTGTTGCCGCTGTTGCCGTCATTGACGAAGCCGCTCGGCGTGAGCGTCTTGTTCGTGCCGACGTTGCGGGTGTCGAACGTTTCTATGAAGGCGGCACTGTCGCCGCCGACCGGCGCGAGCGTACCGGAAGTGATCGTGGGGATCGCAGTCGATGTCGTGGAGCCGTCGTAAATCCTGGTGTCGGTGGCGGCGGTGACGGTGATGGGTCGCCGCGTGATTTCACCCACATTGCCCGCCGCTGCCGTCGTACCCAGCGTGTAGCCGTAAACCGGCGCCGCGCCATTGGTCGAGCTCGCGATGCTGATGCCACTTGCGCTGACCGGTTTGGCTGTTCCGGCGTTGCGGTTGTCATATGCGCCGGCGCCTGCCAAGGTCACGGTGTCGCCGTCGGCCACGCCTGTCAGCGTGAAGTTCGCCGCCGTAAGCGTCGCGGTTGTCGCGCCGTCGTAGACTTTGGTCAGGGGGCCGGTTAGTTCCGGCGTGATCGACGGCGCGAGCGTATACAGCAGCCCGTTGCCCGTCCCTTGCGCGGGAGCCGTGACCCCGAACGTGGCGTTGTATTGCTTGAAGTCGTAAACGAGCCCGCCGCGCGTGTCGCTTGCAGGATTGGTCGACCACACGAGCCAGCGACCCGCAGGCGCGCTCAGCGCCGCCGCGCCCGCGTTGTTGACGAAGTTGCCGCCGGACGCCGCGGCCAGCACGAGCGCGTCGACCGCGCCACTCGCTACGAGCACGGCGCCGTTGTTGATGACGATGTTGCCGCCGCTCGGGCCGCTGTTCACCACGCTAAGGCTGCCTGCGGTGATGCCGTCGAGCGTGATGGCGCCGCTCGTGCTGTTGGTGAGTCCTGCACCTGTGCGCAGCGCGATGCTCACCGCGCCCGTGCCCGCGTTGATCGTCGCGCCCGGCGCCTTGGTGATGACGGCGCTGCCGGCGTCGCGTTGGGCGTCGATCACGCCATTCGCCAGCGTATCGTTGCCGATCAGCGTGAGGTTACCGTTGTCGCTGACGATGCTCTGGTTGATCAGGACGCTCCTGCCCGCCTGGAGCGTAAGCGCGCCGCCGTTGCCCGAAGGATTGTTGACGGTGAGCGCGCTGGCGAGCGTGATGTCGTTCGACGCCTGCAAGCTCACCGCCGTGCCCTGCCCGAGCACGCGCTCGAGATCGCTGCGCTTCACAGTGATCGATTGTTCGGGGCGATCGGCGTAGCCGTAGCTCTGCGCGGGAAACGTGCCGGTAAAAAGATACACTGCGCCGGAGTTGGAGTTCGCATTACCGAAGCCGCCGTCGAGCGGCGCGCCCACCGCCAGGCGATCGCCGGCCGCGTTGAACGACACCGCGGCGCCGAAGGAGTCGCTGTTGTCCAGGGTGACGTTGACGTTCTTGCCCCCGGTATAGCCCGAACCGAGGGTTGCCGCCAGCGCGCCGCCCGAGAAGCTCGTATCGCTGAACGTGAAAAGGCGCACCGCGCCGGAGCTGGCGTTCGCATTGGTCGCGCCGGCGTCATTCGGCGCGCCCACCGCCAGGCGGTCGCCCGCCGCGTTGAGCGACACCGAGTAGCCGAACTGGTCATTGCGATCCAGCGCGACGTTGACGTTCTTGCCGCCGGTATAGCCCGAGCCGAGGGTTGCCGCCAGCGCGCCGCCCGAGAAGCTGGTGTCGGTGAACGTGAAAAGATGCACTGCGCCGAAACTGAAGTTCGCATTGCCGAAGCCGCCGTCAGCCGGCGCGCCCACGGCCAGGCGGTCGCCCGCCGCGTTGAGCGACACCGCGTTACCGAACTGGTCGGCGGGG
>DATLEF010000019.1:0-28520 GCA_035525455.1 Burkholderiales bacterium | reverse complement strand
TTCGACGACGGTGCGCGGCGGCGACTCGGTGCCCTGCTTCGCGAGTTGCTTCATCGCCATCGCGGCACGCTCCTGGAGCTCGCGCGCCGTGATCGCTTCGTCGTTGACGACCGCCACGATGCGGTCGAGCACGATCGGCTGCCGCGGCTTCTGCGTTTGCGCCTGCGCAGTCGGGGTGAGCGCTGTTGCGCAGGCAAGGAGCGTCAAAATGATCCGTCGCAGAACCAGGTCGCGCCGGAATCGTTTCATCTCAAGAGTCAGCACTAAAGTTCCGGATTAGCGTTCGGGAATGTAATAGTCGTCGGTCCGCGGGGCTCGCGGGTCCGGTCGAGTATACCCGCCGACGTTTCGCCGCAGAACATCCAGCGGATTAGAGCCGATTCGCGATACCCCGTTCAGTTCGAGCTGCACGAAAAACGATGTGCTCACCGAGTTGAGGGCCGTGACGAAGCGGTGGCCGAGGGCCCTCAACGCCCAGCAGCCGCCGTCGTACTCGATACCGGCGAGCGTCTCCAGCGTGCGGTTGTCGCGCGTCGAATAGTTCCAGCGTCCGAGGGCCGTCCACTGCTGATAAATCGGCCACTGAAACGAAATGTCGGTCTGGCGCACAAGATCGACGGTGTTGCGATAGGCCAGGTTGAGCGTCTTGCCCGGCGCCGGCTGGTAACGCGTGGCGATGTTGGCCTTCTGAGTCTGGCTGCGCGTGGTGCTGTACTGAAAGCCCACTTCCGCGGTCCAGCTCGGGAATACCGTGCCACTTACTGCCGCGAGCAGGTCGGAGCTTCCGGTATGGTCCGGTCGCGGCGCGACGCCCGGCAGCGTCACGCGCTGGTTCTGGAAGTAGTAACGCTGGGCGAGCGCGACCCGCAGACGCTCGATCCCGCTGTCAGGATGTATCAGACGCGAGCTCACGCCGAAGGTGACCTGATTGGCGTCGTTGATGCGGTCGTGCCCGCTGAACTGGTTTTCGGTGAACATGGTCGCGAAGCTGATGTCCTGCAGCCCGCTTTCGAAATTCGGGATGCGGCTCTGATCGCGATAAGGGATATAGACGTAATAGAGCTTGGGCTCGAGCGTCTGAATAAAAGGCACGCCGCGCAGCACCATGTCGCGCTCGAAAACAACGCCGCTGTCAGCGGTGAAAATCGGCAGTGTTCGCGTCTGATCCTGAAATCCCTCCGTGTTCGCACCGATCATGTATCGCGTCGCATGCACTCCGATCTTCGGGGTCACGTACGCATACGAGCTTTGAATCGGCAAGGACACACTCGGGTAGGCCAGCACACGCTTGCCGCTGACGAGCGTCGGATGCTGGAAGTCGACGTAGGTGGCGAGCAGGTCGAGATCGCTGCGCAGGATGTCCTGCCGAAAACCGGTGAGCGAGAGCTGCGGCATGCGGTTGTAGGGGGGCGTTACAGGCGCGAGAGGATCGGTTTGCAGCGTCTGCCAGCGCTGCGCGAGCGCGGAAAAAACGTAATTGCCGTCGCCCCAGGTGCCGGTGCGGGCAACCAGTCCTTCGGTCGGCAGCGTTACCCGCGAAGTAACTGCAACCAGCGTGGAGAGGTCCGTGAAGTAGCGGTCGTCCGACACGCGGTTCATGTTGAGCGCGCCCGTCCAGCCGTTGGAGAAGGTGTGCGCGTGCTTGAAAAAATATCCATAGCGCTCGCGGCCGAGCTGCCGATCGTCAGGCAGGTATTCGACCCGTGCGTCACCGCGGTAATCGCTATCCATATAGCGAAATTCGGTACCGAGCTGCATGCCGCGCTTTGACATGAGGCGCGGATAGAAAGTCGCATCGCGATTCGGTGCGATGTTCCAGTAATAAGGCTGCGTGATCTCGACACCCGTCGTCGAGGCCGTGCCGTAATGCGGCGCAAGCAGCCCGGACTTACGCTGCTGGTGCAGGGAGAATGAAATATAAGGCGTATAGAAAATCGTCTGATCGAAAAAGACGATGCTTGCGCCGCGCGCGACACCCAGGTCGCGGTTCTTGTCGATGTCGAGCTCGCGCGCTCGTATGAACCAGTCGTCGTTGCCGGGTCCGCACGTGGTGTAGCTCGTGTTTTCCATGCGATAGAGGTCCGGGCCCTGAAAAAGCAGTCGGTTGGCGGTGCCGCGCGCCTCCGCCGCAGGCAGTCGCGGATTGCTGATCAGGGGATTGGCGAGCGGCTTGACCGGATACGGGGGCGTGAAGCCGGGCGCATACGCGAGCGGCTCGGGCGTGCGCGGCTCGGGCGTGAACCTGAATCGTGGCTTCTCGAAGAAGCCCCGCTCGGTGCCGAGGTTGAAGCGCAGGTGCTCGCCTTCGAGAACGTCGTTCTGATACTGCATCCGCACGTTGCCCGACGCCTCGAGCTCCTGCAGGGACGCGTCGTAGCGCAAACGGTCCGCAAATACCGCCTGGCCGAGGCGCCGAAGCTGCACGTTGCCTTCGGCCTGCGCTTCCTTTTCGCCATGACCTTCGAGCTTGTCGGCTTCGATGAAAACCGGAATGGGTTCTTCGCGCGCGGCCGGCAGCGACAGCAGCGAGCGCTCCGGCTTGAGCCTGATGCCTTCCTGCGCGCCCGCGGTGACCGGCAGCGCGCAAATCACGGCGAGCGTGAGACGCCTTATTGGAGTTCTGTGCATCGTGGGAGGCGGCGTGAGGGATGCTAAAATCGCACAATTCACCGCCGAAGGCAATCCGCGCGCAGTCGTGTTTTCCAGCAGCGATTCCCGTTTCGAACAGCTTCAGCTCTGGACATACGATCGACTCGGCACGCGCGACGTGTCGCTCGAGCGCGCTTCGGAGGACGCGAGCTTTCGGCGTTATTTCCGGGCGCGTGTCGGTAACGCAACGTGGATCGTCATGGACGCGCCGCCGGAGCGCGAGGACTCGACTGCGTTCGTAACCGTCGCTGCGCTCATGCGCGGCGCCGGCGTGCACGTCCCCGAAGTCCTGGCGCAGGACCTCGCGCGCGGATTTCTCCTCCTGTCCGATCTCGGGACGAGGACGTACCTGCAGGCGTTCGACGAAAAGAATCCGGACGCCCTGTTCGCCGATGCGATCGATACCCTGATCAAGTGGCAGCTCGCCAGCCGTGCGGACGTCCTGCCGCCCTACGACGACGCCTTGCTCAGGCGCGAGCTCGAGCTCTTTCCCGAGTGGTACCTCGCACGACATCTGGGCATCGAACCGGACGCGGATCAACGCGCGATGCTCGACGGGCTTTTTTCGTGCGTGATCGGCGCAAGCCTCGCGCAGCCCCGCGTCTACGTGCATCGGGATTACATGCCGCGCAACCTCATGCTGAGCGAACCCAATCCCGGCGTTCTCGATTTCCAGGATGCGGTTTACGGCCCCATCAGTTACGACGTCGTCTCGCTTTTCCGCGACGCCTTCGTGAGCTGGCCCGAAGAGTGCGTGCTCGACTGGACCGTGCGCTATTGGCAGCGCGCGAAGCACGCAGGCTTGCCGGTGCCTGCGGATTTTGCTTCGTTTTATCGCGATTTCGAATGGATGGGGCTGCAGCGCCACCTGAAGGTTCTTGGTATTTTTGCGCGCATACACTACCGTGACGGCAAGCCCGGCTATCTTAAGGACACGCCCCGGTTCGTGACATACGCGCGCGCAGTTGCCGGTCGCTATGCCGAGCTTGGCGCGCTCGTGAAGCTCCTCGATACGCTCGATGAGCGCCCTTCGCGGACAGCCTATACCTTCTAAACAACCATGAAAGCAATGATTCTTGCCGCAGGGCGCGGCGAGCGAATGCGCCCGCTCACCGACAACACACCGAAGCCGCTGCTGGAGGTCGCGGGCAAGCCCTTGATCGTATGGACGATCGAAGCCCTTGCGCGGGCGGGCTTAAGCGAGCTCGTCATCAACGTCTCGCATCTGGGCGAGCACATCGAGCGTGCGTTAGGCGACGGCGGGCGCTGGGACGTGCAGATACGCTATTCGCGCGAAGCGGAGGCGCTCGAAACGGCGGGCGGCATTGCTTACGCGCTCCCGCTGCTGGGCGCGTCACCGTTCGTCGTCGTGAATGGCGACATCCATACCGATTTCGCCTTCCGCAGTCTGCTGGATCACAATCCCGACGGTGCCGAGCGTCTCGCGCATCTGGTGCTCATCGATAACCCGCCGCATCACCCGGCGGGCGATTTCGCACTGAGCGGCTATCATGTCGCGAACGACGGTGCGCGCCGCTATACCTTCAGCGGCATCGGCATCTACCATCCTCAAATCTTTTCCGACATCGTGGCGGGAACCAAGCGCCAGCTCGCTCCGGTGCTGCGCCCGCAGATCGACGCACGGCGTGTGACAGGCGAGCATTACGCCGGTTTCTGGGCGGACATCGGCACGCCCGAGCGGCTGGCCACGCTCGACCGGTCGCTGCGCTTGTAATTTCTCTCCGGAACGCAGAATCTCCGATGATGGATGCAACCGTGTACGCAGGCCGCCGCGCCCGACTCGCGCGCGAGATGGGGGCAGGTATCGCCATCATACCGACGGCACCTGAACGTACGCGTAACCGCGATGCGCACTACCCGTACCGCTACGACAGCTACTTTTATTACCTCACCGGTTTTCGCGAGCCCGAGGCGGTGCTGGTCATCATCGCCGGCAACGACGCGAAAAGCGTGCTGTTTTGCCGCGAGAAGAACGAGGAGCGCGAGATCTGGGACGGCTTTCGCTACGGACCGGATGCGGCCCGCGCAGCGTTCCGCTTCGACGAAGCACGGCAAATCGCGAAACTCGATGAGCTCATGCCCGATCTTCTCGCCAATCAGCCGGTCGCCTACTGCCATCTCGGTGCCGACGCTGTATGGGATGCACGGGTCATGGGCTGGATAAACGAGGTGCGGGGACGCGCGCGCGCGGGCGTTACGGCGCCAAATACGATCAGCGACGTGCACACGCTGCTCGATGAAATGCGCGTCGTAAAGGACACGGCCGAAATCGACGTCATGCGCCAGGCCTCGCAAATTTCTGCAGAAGCTCACAGGCGCGCCATGCGGACGGCGAAGCCGGGCGTCCCCGAATTCGCGCTGGAGGCCGAGCTCATGCACGAGTTCAGACGCAACGGCGCGCAGGCGCCGGCGTACACGCCGATCGTCGCCTCGGGTGCGCACGCGTGCGTACTGCATTACGTGGAGAACGCGGACGTGCTGCGCGATGGCGATCTCGTGCTGATCGACGCCGGTTGTGAGCTCGATGGTTACGCCTCGGACATCACGCGCACGTTTCCGGCGAACGGACGCTTCAGCGGCGCCCAACGCGATATCTACGAGCTCGTGCTCGCGGCGCAGCACGCCGCGATCGAGCAGGTAAAGCCGGGGACCCCGTGGATTGCGCCGCACGACGCTGCGGTGAAAGTGCTCGCGCAGGGATTCATCGACCTGGGGCTCTTGCAGGGCACGCTCGAGCAGGTGCTCGAAAGCGAAAGCTACAAGAAGTTCTACATGCATCGCACCGGCCACTGGCTGGGACTCGACGTCCACGACGCCGGTGACTACAAGCGCGATGGCGATTGGCGCGAGCTTCAGCCGGGCATGGTGCTTACGGTGGAACCGGGCTGTTACGTGCGCCCGGGGCCGGATGTGCCGGAGCGCTACGCCGGAATCGGTGTGCGGATCGAAGACGACGCGCTCGTTACCGATTCCGGGTGCGAAATCATCACGTCCGCAGCGCCGAAGACCGTAACCGACATCGAAGCGCTGATGCGGGCGTAGGGACTTTTAATGCGCGAGCGTTACGACGTCGTCGTCTGCGGCGGCGGTCCTGTCGGTGCCGCATTCGCCCTCGGGCTGCAAGGCTGCGGTCTGGATGTTGCGGTCCTTGAGGCGCGCGAAGCCGGCTCGAAGGTCAACGAGCTGAAGCCGCTCGCGCTGTCCTACGGCAGTCGCCTGATTCTCGAACGGCTCGGCGTATGGCCGGCGCTCACGCCTGCGACCTCGATCGATCGCATTCACATATCGCAACGCGGCAGCTTCGGACGCACCGAGCTCAAGGCCGCAGAGGCGCGGCTGCCCGCCCTCGGGTATGTCGTCGATTACGCCGGCCTCGTCGCGGCACTCGATGGGGCCCTCGCGCGTTCGGCTGTTACCGTCGTGCAGGGCGCCCGCGTCACGACCCTCGCTCATGACCCGACGTCGGCCCGCATCGAGTATGAAACGCAGCAGGGCACTCGCGAGTGCTGCGCGACACTCGTCGCGATCGCCGAGGGCAGCGCACTCGCGGCAGATATCGGCATCGAGACCAAGGAGTACGGTCAGTGTGCGCTGACTGCGCGCGTGGACGCAGCACGTCCCAATCAGCACGATGCGTACGAGCGCTTCACTCCGGACGGACCTATCGCGCTCTTGCCCTTCGATCGCGGCTACGCGCTGGTCTGGACGATGCGGCCTGAAGCAGCCGCGCACTGGACGAGTGCCACACCCGAAGCTTTTCTCGCGCATCTCTACGCGAGCTTCGGCGAACGCCTCGGCCGTTTCAACGCAGTGAGCGCACGCTCGCAGCACCGTCTCGCGCTGCGCATCGCGCAGCGCACGACGTGGGGACGCGCCGTGTTGATCGGCAACGCGGCCCAGGCGCTGCATCCCGTCGCGGGCCAGGGCTTTAACTTAGGGCTGCGCGATGCGTGGGAGCTCGCGACCGAGATCAAACGCCATGGACCCGCGGGGAGCGAAGTGCTCGAACGTTATCGTGCGCACCGCCGTATCGATCGCGCCGGTGGGATCGCATTCACCGACACACTCGTTCGACTTTTCTCGAACGATCTCGCGCCGCTCGCTATCGCGCGCGGAGCCGGACTGGTGCTTCTCGATTGCATTCCACCTGCGAAGGATTGGATGGTGCGCCGCATGGTCTTCGGCGCGCGCGGCTAGGGGGCGGCGCTCGCCTTCGGCTCGGGCTCCGCCGCCGACGAACAGAGGGAAACCTTCCACGGTTTCCCTCCGTAACCTCCCTTCCCCCACTCGCAACTCTCACAGCGTGTGCGATAAGTCGGACACGCTGCTAGTCGGCTTACAAGCAGGTCGGAATTTCTTGCAACGTTTGCACGCAAAGCGCTAAAAGATCGTTATAAGTGCTTTGTCGTCCGGCACATTTTTTCTTGCCTTCGCGTTGCGCGCGCAACGCCGCGCTCATTTTGATCGCGACTGTTCGCAATACCGGGTATTTCCCTTTTCTTTGTTTGCGGGCTCCGATTACAATGACGCCCTTTCCCAAAATTTTCTGATGCAGATCGGTCCCCACAAGCTGAAGAACAATCTGATCGTTGCGCCGATGGCAGGCGTGACCGATCGTCCGTTCCGGCAGCTCTGCAAACGCATGGGCGCAGGCATGGCGGTGTCCGAGATGGTCGCGAGCAATTCCCTCCTGTGGGGATCGGAAAAGACGCGGCGGCGCGCGAACCACGAAGGCGAGGTCGACCCCATATCGGTGCAGATCGCAGGCGCCGACCCGCGGATGCTCGCCGAAGCCGCAAAATACAATGTGGACGAAGGCGCCCAAATCATCGACATCAACATGGGCTGTCCCGCGAAGAAAGTCTGCAACGTGATGGCGGGTTCGGCTTTGTTGAAAGATGAGCCGCTGGTTGTGCGCATACTCGAGGCGGTGGTCAGCGCAGTACGCGTGCCGGTTACGCTCAAGATCCGCACCGGCTGGGACCGCAACAACCGCAATGCGCTCGCTGTCGCAAGAATTGCCGAAGCGAGCGGCGTGCAGGCGCTCGCGATCCACGGCCGGACGCGCGCATGCGGATTCTCGGGCGATGCGGAGTTCGACACGATCGCCGAAGTTAAATCCCAGGTCGGGATACCGGTCATCGCCAATGGCGATATCGGCACGCCGGAACGCGTCAAGGAAGTTCTGGAACGCACCGGCGCCGATGCCGTCATGATCGGCCGCGCGGCTCAGGGCCGGCCCTGGATGTTTCGGGAGATCAGCCATTTTCTCGAGACCGGCGAGACCCTGGCGCCGCCGGAAGTGGAAGAAATCCACCGCGTGCTCGTTGCGCACCTGGAAGAGCTTTACGAGTTCTACGGCGAGCACACCGGTGTGCGCGTCGCCCGCAAACACATCTCCTGGTACACCAAAGGTCTGGCCGGATCGGCGGCTTTCCGCCACGCCATGAACCAACTTCAGACCCGCGCCGAACAACTCGCCGCCGTGCATGAGTTTTTCGCGGAACTTTCAGGACGCGGGCAGCGCCTGCAGTACATCGAGGAACTCGCAGCATGATCAACGACAACGAAATGGCGCGCGTCGTGCGCAGGGCAATCGACGTTTATTTCAAGGATCTCGACGGGGAGCGCGCGCGCGGCGTGTACGATATGGTCATCAACTGCGTCGAAAAACCTTTGCTCGAGTCGGTGCTCCACCGCGTGCAAGGCAACCAGACGCATGCGGCGCAGATGCTCGGCATGAATCGCAATACCCTGCGCAAGAAAATGAAGGCGCACGGCATCAAATCGTAATAGCGTAAGCGGCAGGCCGCGTCATGGCCGTCGGCGGTAAATGAAAGTGAACTCCGGACGTTGCATTTCGAGGCTCCAGCGCGACCGCTTACGTATGGCCCTCATCAAACAAGCGCTGCTCAGCGTGTCGGACAAAACCGGCCTGGCGGATTTTGCCCGCGGTCTTGCGCAGCACGGTGTCGCGCTGATATCCACCGGCGGCACCGCGAGCCTGCTGCGCGAAGCCGGCCTCACGGTCACCGAAATCGCCGACTACACCGGTTTTCCCGAAATGCTCGACGGCCGCGTCAAAACCCTGCATCCCAAGGTGCACGGCGGCATCCTCGCGCGGCGCGACCTTCCCGCCCACAACGCAGCCATCGAACGCGCCGGCATCGCGCCGATCGACCTGGTCGTCGTGAATCTCTATCCCTTTGCGCAGACCGTGGCGCGTGCGGATTGCACACTGGACGAAGCGATCGAGAACATCGATATCGGCGGGCCTGCAATGGTGCGCAGCGCCGCGAAGAACTTCCAGCACGTAGCGGTCGTGACCGATCCGGCAGATTACGCGCCGTTGCTTAAGGAGATGGCGGCGAGCGGCGGCGCGGTCGGCGCAGAAATGCGTTACCGGCTCGCGCAGAAGGCGTTTGCCCATACCGCCGCATACGATGGCGCGATCAGCAACCACCTGACTTCGACCGATGCATCAGGAGCGAAGCGCGGTCCTTTCCCCGAGCGGCTCACTCTCCAGTTCGAGCTGACGCAGGCGTTGCGTTATGGCGAGAACCCGCATCAAGCCGCGGCGTTTTATCGCGATCCGGCACCGGCCCCAGGTGCGCTTGCCCTCTATCGTCAGCTGCAGGGCAAAGAGCTCTCCTACAACAATATCGCCGATGCCGATGCGGCATGGGAATGCGTAAAGACCTTCGATCACGCGGCCTGCGTCATCGTAAAGCACGCCAATCCGTGCGGCGTTGCAATCGGCGCGAGTGCGCTCGAAGCATATCGCAAGGCGTTCGCGACCGATCCGACTTCAGCGTTCGGGGGCATCATCGCGTTCAACCGCGAGCTCGATCAGGCGGCGGCAGAAGCGATCACGGGTCAATTCGTCGAAGTCGTCATTGCGCCTGTTGTTTCGACCGCTGCTGCGGCGACGCTGGAGACGAAAGCCAATATTCGCGTCCTGGAGGTTCCTCTCGCGAGCGGCGCGAATGCGCTCGACATGAAACGCGTCGGAGGCGGCCTGCTGGTGCAAACACCGGATACCGTTAACGTGACGCCGCAGGAGCTCAAGGTGGTCACGAAACGCGCACCCGACGCGCTGGAACTAGCCGATCTCATGTTTGCGTGGCGCGTCGCCAAATTCGTGAAATCCAACGCCATTGTGTTCTGCCGCGAAGGTCAGACGCTCGGCGTCGGCGCAGGACAGATGAGCCGTGTCGATTCGGCGCGCATCGCGTCCGTGAAAGCCGGGAACGCCGGATTGACGCTTGCCGGATCGGCCGTCGCCTCGGACGCGTTCTTTCCTTTTCGCGACGGTGTGGATGTTCTTGCAGAAGCGGGTGCGCGCGCAGTGATACAGCCCGGAGGGAGCCTGCGCGATGCCGAAGTCATCGCCGCTGCGGATGAACACGACATGGCCATGGTTTTCACCGGCTACCGCCACTTCAGGCACTGATGAAAATTTTCGTGATCGGAGCGGGCGGCCGCGAGCATGCGCTTGCCTGGAAGCTCGCGCAGTCGCCGCGCGTGTCGAGGGTATTTGTGGCGCCGGGAAACGCAGGCACGGCGGGCGAGGAGGGCGTGAGCAACGTGCCTGACACGGCCATTGCCGCACTTCGCGATTTTGCGAGAGCCGAGGCGATCGGTCTCACCGTCGTCGGCCCCGAAGCGCCGCTTGCCGCTGGCGTAGTCGACGCTTTCCAGAATGCGGGATTGCGCATTTTCGGTCCGACCCAACAGGCAGCGCAACTCGAAAGCTCTAAGGATTTCGCGAAAAGCTTCATGGTGCGGCATCGCCTGCCGACGGCAGCGTACGCGACTTTTACCGACGCAGACGCGGCGCATGCGCATATCGAGGCGCAAGGAGCGCCCATTGTCGTCAAAGCCGACGGCCTGGCAGCGGGCAAGGGTGTGATCGTCGCGAGCACGCGGGAGGAAGCACACGCTGCCGTCGACCTGATGCTCGTCGAGAACCGGATGGGCACGGCCGGCGCGCGCGTGGTCATCGAAGAATACCTCGAAGGCGAAGAGGCCAGCTTTATCGTGCTCGCCGACGGCAAGCACGCTTTGCCGCTTGCGAGCAGCCAGGACCACAAACGGTTGCGCGACGGCGACAGCGGTCCCAATACCGGTGGAATGGGCGCTTATTCGCCTGCGCCGGTGGTGACGCCAGCCGTTCACGCTCGCGTCATGCGTGAAGTGATCGATCCCGCAATCGCAGGCATGCGTGCCGACGGCGTGCCTTACACCGGATTTCTCTATGCGGGTCTGATGGTGGGGCGCGACGGACACATCAAAGTGCTCGAGTTCAACTGTCGTATGGGCGACCCCGAGACCCAACCGATCCTGCTGCGGCTCAAAAGCGACCTGGTTACGCTGATCGAACATGCGCTGGAAGGCACACTCGATGCGACTGACGCCGAGTGGGATCCGCGGGTTGCGCTCGGCGTCGTGCTCGCGGCCCAGGGTTATCCTGAAGAACCGGTCAAGGGTGCAATCATCGAAGGCCTGCCGCAGCCCGGTGAGGACTACCGCGTGTTTCACGCGGGCAGCGCGCTCGAAGGCGGGCGCGTTGTCGTGAACGGCGGACGCGTGCTATGCGTGACGGCGCTCGGGCACAACGTGCGCACGGCCCAGAAACGCGCTTACGAAATCGTGAGCCGTATCCGGTTCGATGGCATGCAATATCGAACGGACATCGGCCTCCACGCGCTGGTTGCGCGCAAGCGCGACGCCGCTGGCGCAGCCGATACGCCGCTCAAGTAACGATTTACTGTCGAGCTTTCAGCGCATGCGACTTCCGGACGTGGAGCAGTTTCTGCAAGGGCTGCAGGAGGCGATCGTGTCGCGGCTGGTGGCGCTCGAGGGCGAGCCTTTCCGGCGCGATTCGTGGCAGCGCGAGCAAGGCGGCGGCGGGCTCACCTGCATATTGGAAGAGGGCGCGTTTTTCGAGCGCGCAGGCGTGGGCTACTCGCATGTGTTCGGCGCTGATCTGCCGCCATCGGCTTCTGCCGCGCGGCCCGAGCTCGCCGGACGCTCGTTTCAGGCGATGGGTCTTTCCCTCGTGCTCCACCCGCGCAATCCGTATGTGCCCACGGTGCACATGAACGTGCGTTGCTTCGCTGCGGAAAAGGAAGGCGCGGAAGCGGTATGGTGGTTCGGCGGCGGGATGGATCTCACGCCCTATTACGCCTGGGAGGACGACGCGCGGCACTTTCACGTTGTTTGTCGCGACGCGCTCGAGCCGTTCGGCCCGCAGCGTTACCCGCAGTACAAACGCTGGTGCGACGAATACTTCTATCTACGTCATCGCAACGAGCCGCGCGGCATCGGCGGCATCTTCTTCGACGACGTGAACACGCCCGACTTCGAGACGTGCTTTGCCCTGGTGCGCAGCGTAGGCGAGCACTTTCTGCCGGCGTATGTGCCGATCGCGGAGCGGCGGGGCACGGAGCCGTACGGCGAGCGCGAGCGCGCATTCCAGGCCTACCGACGCGGCCGCTATGTCGAGTTCAATCTGGTGTACGACCGCGGCACGCTCTTCGGGCTGCAATCGGGCGGCCGCATCGAGTCGATACTCATGTCGATGCCGCCGCGCGTTGAGTGGCGCTACGACTGGCAGCCGCAGCCGGGCACGGCTGAAGCGCGGCTATACAGCGATTTCCTCGTGGCGAAAGACTGGCTTACGGACGCCGCATCAATCTGACGTTTCCCGCTTCGATGCCGGCGCGCGCATTCGCCCCGGACTCTTCCCGTGTGCGCTCGCGCGCCTGCAGCTCCGCAAGCGCTTCTTCCGCCTGCGTGCAGCGTGCCGCCAGCCAGCGCTGACGCGCTGCTGCCCGAGCGCCGAAATACGCCAGCAGTAGGACAAGCGCCGTGGTGTATACGAGAAGTGCCAGTCGGTAGTGGTTGCGGCGCGTCATCGCTTCGCCGAGGCTGCGCTCGAAGGTTTCCGCCAGCGCGCTGACACCGGTGCCGGTGTCGAGAACGGCGAGCCGCTGCGCCAGCAGCTCCTCGAGCGGCTTCAGCAACAGCAGCCGGTGCACGTCGCTTTCCAACCGCACGAGGCCTGCTTCCACCGCACGCGGCAGGGAATGCGCACGCGGCAGATCGGCCGCATAGCCCGCGAGAGCCGCGCGGTGTGACGGCGTCGCGGCATAGTGGTACTGCTGCGCTTCGGCAAGGACGCGCGCAACGAGATTCTCAGCCGCGACGAGTCGATCGTGCTGCGGGAAGTCGCGCCATGCGCTGCGCACGAGCGCGCTCACCGCGCTGTCTGCGCGCATGGCGCTTTCGAGCGCCTGCCGCGAGTCGGTGGCTGCCTGCTGCAGGCGCGTGACCAGATCGGCTTTCTCGCCGTACGCTTTTCTTAAATCCTGTGCGCTCGATCGCAGTGCGTTGCTCAGCGCGTGAGCCTGCGCCAAGTCGAGCGCGCGCTGAATGCGCATGAGATCGGTGCTTTGCACGACCGGCTCGCCCGGCCCCGTGCCGGTACGCGCACGGAAAATTGCGGCGTCCCAACGCGCATCGATCGATCTGACCGTGACGAGCTGGGAGAGCACCTGGATCTCACGCTGTACGGCCGAGTCCTGCGCGCGGACGTGCAGAAACACGAACAGTGCTGCAAGAACTGCGCAGACGACGAGGACAGCGGCGCGGCGGCGCCGTGCGCGTGCGTCGGTGCCGCCGTCGGTTGCAGTAGACGATTCCGCAGCGCTCATGAGCTCGCCCTCAGCCGCTCATTCGCCGAGATAGGCATGCCGCACCTGCGGGTTCGTAAGTAAAGCCGCTGCAGTATCGGCCAGCGCGATCGTTCCGCTTTCCATGACGTAGCCGCGGCTGCAGATTTCGAGCGCGAGCTTGGCGTTTTGCTCGACCAGGAGCAGCGTGACCCCTTCGCGCGCGACCGCGCGGATCGTTTCGAAAATTTTCTGCACCATGAGGGGCGCCAAGCCCATGCTCGGTTCGTCGAGCAGCAGAAGCTTGGGCCGGCACATGAGCGCCCGCGCGATTGCGAGCATCTGCTGTTCCCCCCCTGAAAGGGTGCCGGCGAGCTGGCGACGTCGTTCGGCAAGGCGCGGGAAAAGTGTATATGCCCGATCGTAATCCCTGGCGACTTCGCGATCGCGGCGCGTATAAGCGCCCATCGCGAGGTTTTCTTCGATGGTGAGCCGTCCAAACACGCCGCGCCCTTCGGGCACGAGCGAAAGACGCTTCTCGACGAGCTTGCACGCTGCAACGCCGGTGACATTCTCACCATTATAGTGAACGGTGCCCGAGGATGGCCGCAGCAGGCCCGCGAGAGCTTTGAGCGTCGTCGTTTTTCCGGCGCCGTTGGCGCCTATCAGTGTCACGAGCTCGCCGCTGCGCACGTCGATATCGATGCCTTTGACGGCCTTGATGCCGCCATAAGCCACTGCTAGCGCTCTCACCTCAAGCAAGCGTGCCCCCGAGATACGCTTCGATAACGGCGCTGTCGCGCTGCACCTCGGCCGGAGCGCCTTCTGCGATCTTGCGGCCATAGTCGAGCACGGCCATGCGATCGCACAAGTTCATGACGAGCTTGACGTCGTGCTCGATCAGGAAGAGCGTCGTGCGATCGCCGCGTATGCGTTCGAGCAGCCGCGAGAGCGAGGCGCGCTCGGTCGCATTCATGCCTGCGGCAGGCTCGTCGAGCGCGAGCAGGCGCGGCTCCGTCGCCAGGGCGCGCGCGATTTCGAGCCGGCGCTGGTCGCCGTACGAGAGGCTGCGCGCCAGATCATTGGCGTGCGCCGCGATCCCGCAATAATCGAGGAGCTCGTGCGCGCGCTGCGCGATCGCAGCCTCCTCGGCGCGCGTGTTCGGGCCGCGCAGCACGGCGCCGATCACGCCGGCTTTCGAGCGCACGTGACGTCCGACCATTACATTTTCGAGCGCCGTCATGTTCGCGAATAAGCGGATGTTCTGAAAAGTGCGCGCGATGCCGTGGTGCGCGATGTGATGGGGCTTCAATCCGCTCACCCGAACGCCGTCGAAATGCACGCTGCCCGAGTCGGGCGCATAAACGCCGGTCACGATATTGAAGAGTGTCGTCTTGCCCGCGCCGTTCGGCCCGATGAGCCCGAAGATCTCGCCGAGTCGCACTTCGAGGGAGACCTCCGCGACCGCGCTCAAGCCCCCGAAGCGCTTTGCCACGTCGCGCACTTCGAGCAGAGCTTCAGCGCCTGACATCGGCTCCTTCCGTGCCGCCCGGCTCGCGCGGTGCCGCAAGCTCGCGGCGCCGGATGGTCGAAGGCCACAGGCCCGCCGGACGGAACAGCATCATGAGCACGAGTGCGAGCCCGAAGAGCAGCATGCGCAAGTCCGATGGATCGATGTATACCGCTCCGAGCCACGCTTGCTGCAGCTGCGCGGTATGGCGCAATGCTTCCGGCAATGCCGTGAGCAGCAGCGCGCCGAGCGCGACGCCGGCGACGTTGCCCATGCCGCCCAGCACGACCATGCACAGCACCATGATCGAATCGAGCAGGGTGAAACTTTCCGGGCTGATGAATCCCTGGAACGAAGCAAAGAGGCCGCCGGCCACTCCGCCGAATGTCGCGCCCATGGCGAAAGCTAGCAACTTCACGTTGCGGGTGTCGATGCCCATCGCGGCGGCCGCGAGCTCGTCTTCGCGGATCGCGACCCAGGCCCGTCCGATCCGCGAATCCTCCAGACGCACCGAGATGAATACCGACGCGACCACGCACGCGAGAAAAATAAAGTAGTAGCTGTGCACCGGTGCGACCGTGACACCGGCGATGACATGCGTCTTGGCGAGGCTCGCCTCGCCGATCTGCAGGGGATCGATGAGCGTGATGCCCTGTGGACCGTTCGTAACGTTGTAGGGGCGATTCAGGTTATTCAGGAAAATACGAATGATCTCGCCGAAGCCGAGTGTCACGATCGCAAGATAATCACCGCGGAGACGCAGCGTAGGCGCGCCCAGAATCACGCCAAAGAACGCAGCGATCAGCGCACTGATCGGCAGCACGGCGAGAAACGGCCAGTGGAGGCCGAATTGCGGCGAGGCGAGCAACGCATAGCCGTAGGCGCCGACCGCGAAAAACGCGATATAGCCCAGATCGAGGAGCCCCGCGTAGCCGACGACGATATTAAGGCCGAGCGCGAGCATGATGAAAAGCAGCGCCACGTCGGCGATGCGCACCCAGGTGCGACCGAGCGTCGCATCGATCGCGAACGGCGCGACGATGAGCAGCGCCGCGAGCACGATCCAGGTCGCAATTCTTGCGGGCGGACTGCTGAGCATCGTCGCGCGCGCCGCGGCGCTCATGACACCGCCGCTCCTCGATCAGGATGCGCCCGCTTCATGCCCGCTCGCTCAACTGCGGCCCCATGAGCCCGGACGGCCGCAGCACTAGGACCAGAATCAGCACGAGAAAGGCGAAGATGTCGCGATAGTTGCTGCCCAGCAAGCCGCCGGTCAGGTCTCCGATGTAGCCCGACGCGAGACTCTCGATGATGCCGAGCAGGAGCCCGCCGAGCATCGCGCCTGCGATATTTCCGATGCCGCCGAGAACGGCCGCGGTGAACGCTTTGAGGCCGAGCATGAACCCCATGAAATAGTGACCGAGCCCGTAATAGAGCACGACCATCACGCCCGCGATCGCGCCGATCGCCGAACCGAGCAGGAAAGTGAATGCGATGATCCGGTTCGTGTCGATCCCCATGAGTCCGGCGATGTCGGGATTTTGCTCGGTCGCCCGCATGGCGCGGCCGATCCGGCTCGATTTGATGAACCACAGGAGCGCCGCCATGATGCCGCAGGCGAGGAGAAAGATGTATGCCTGGATATCGGTGAATTGGGCCCCGCCGAAGGTGATGCTCGCGGGCGTGAGGAGCTCCGGCATCGAGAGATACTGCTTACCCCAGATCAACGCCGCCGAGTACTGAATGAGGATAGATACCCCGATCGCGGTGATGAGCGGCGCAAGCCGCGGTGCGCGCCGCAGCGGCCGGTACGCGACCCGCTCGACGGTGACGCCGATCGCAATGCACACGATGCTCGCGGCCCCGATCGCGATAGCGAGCACTGCAGCGGGGGGCAAACCGCTGCCCGAGAGCATGTGCGCCACCGTCAAAGCGACGAGCGCGCCGACCATGACGATGTCGCCGTGAGCGAAATTGATCAGGCCCAGAATGCCGTACACCATCGTGTAGCCGAGTGCCACGAGCGCATAAATGCTCCCGAGCACGAGCCCGTTCAGGATCTGCTGCAGAAAGATATCCATGTTGTCCGCGGAGGCCTAAAGCAAAAACGGCACCGCTAGGGTGCCGTTTTCCTGGAGAAGCCGCGCGCCGGTCGGGACCGCCGCCGGACGCGCGCAACCCTCATTTCTTGCCCGAGTCCGGCGTGGGTGATGCAGCGCTCTGCGGCGCTTCGACAGCGGGCGTCACGGTCTGCAGGGGTTCCCACTTGCCGCCTTTCACGACGTAGATCGTGATCGGGCCATTCACGAGGTCGCCTTTCGGGTCGAAAGCGATGGGACCGATCACGCCCTGGTAATTCGTCTTGGAAAGCTCCGGCAGGTATGTCGCGGGATCGGTCGAACCGGCGCGTTTCATCGCGTCGATGAACACCATCACCGCGTCGTAGCCCATCGGCGCGAAGAGCTCGACGTCCGCATTGAACTTGGCCTTGTACTTCTGCAGGAAAGCCGTGCCGCCGGGCATGGTCTCTTTCGGCAGCCCCGGCATAGAAGCCATCACGCCTTCGGCGGCGGGACTGGCGAGCTTGATGAAATTCGGGGTCTGCATGCCGTCGCCGCCGATATATTTCGCCTTGATGCCGAGCTCGGACATCTGTTTGACCATCGGCCCCGCCTGCGGGTCGATGCCGCCGAACATGACGAGGTCGGGCCCGCGGCCTTTGATTTTCGTGAGTATCGCTTTGAAGTCGGTGTCCTTGTCGGTCGTGTGCTCGCGCGCGACGATTTGAGCGCCCAGGCTTTTCGCGGTCTTCTCGAATGCATCCGCCAGGCCCTGACCATAAGCGGTGCTGTCGTCGATCACCGCGATTTTTTTGGCTTTGATCGTGTTCACTGCGAAGCGGCCCAGCGTCGGACCCTGCTGGTCGTCGTGCGCGACGACGCGGAAAGTCGTCTTGAAACCCTGTTGCGTGTACTTGGGATTTGTCGAAGAAGGCGAGATTTGCGGGATGCCTGCGTCCGAATAAATCTTCGACGCCGGAATCGACGCGCCCGAATTGAAGTGCCCCACCACGCCCGCGACCTTGGCGTCCACGAGCTTTTGGGCGACGGTCGTCGCTTTGGTCGGATTGGCCTCGTCGTCTTCGGCAACCATCTCGAACTTCACTTTCTTGCCGCCGATCTCGGTCCCCGCCGCATTGGCGTCTTCGATGGCAAGCTGAACGCCGTTGCGGATATCGATGCCGATGTGTGCCTGCGGTCCGGTGAGCGGCGAGGCGCTGCCGATCTTGACGGCCGGAGCTTCGATCGGCTTCGGTGCTTCGGTCTTGGGAGCAGGCGGAGGCTCTTTCTTACCGCAGCCCCCGAGGGCTCCGCCCAACGCCAACGCTAAAGTTATGGCGAGTACGTGTCTGCGCTTCATGGCGCCTCCCTGTGAATTGTCATCTATTGTTGCTTACTTGAGCGTGAGTATCCACTGCACGATCGACTTGATGTCGTCGTCCTTGACGTGAGCGTTAGGCGGCATGGGAGTCTCACCCCACACGCCTTTACCGCCCGCTTTCACCTTTTTGATCAGTGCGGCATCCGCGCTTTTGTCATTGCGGTATTTCGCCGCGACTTCCTTGTACGTCGGCCCGATCACTTTCTTGTCGATGCCGTGGCAGGTCGTGCAGCCGTTGGCCTGTGCCAGTTGTTCGTTGCCATACGCCGCGGGAGCGACCCACAGCGCGGCGATCACGGCACACGCCGCAAATTCCCGTTTCATCGTTTGCATCCTCACTTTGGAAAAAGCCCGCGCATTTTAACCTAGAAGAGCGCGGCACCGGGGCCGGCGGGCGGCTCACAACGCGCGCGGCGCGATCGCAGCTTCGAGCAGGGAGAGCTCGAACACGGGCGGCTGGCAGCTCGTGCCTTCGCAAACCCACCCCGCGGTTGTGTCGGGCTGTGGCATGGCCATGCTCCCGAGGTTCGGCGGCAGGTCGACGAGGTCCGACGGAATGGCTACCACCATGGTGTCGGGCCGGAAGCTCCGCGCAAGGTGCGCCTGCCAGTGTGGAAGCACCTCGCGCTTGCCGCGGACCACGACGATGCGCGGCGGCGTGAGCGCTTCGTCGAGCGCTGCGAGGAGGCTCGTGTGCCCACCAGGATTCGCCTGCAGGGATTCGTAGAAGAGCTCGATCGTACGTTCCGCGGCTGCGAGATAGCGCGCGTCCCCGACGAGATGGCCCAGCCGCTGCAGGGCGAATGCCGCCACGCCGTTTCCGGACGGCGTCGCCCCGTCGTGACCGCCTTTCACCCGGTGGATCAGCTCTTCGTGATCGTGGCTCACGAAATAAAAGCCGCCGCGCTCGCAGTCTTCGAACTGTTCGAGCATCAGATCGGCGAGCGCCTCCGCCCACTCGAGATCCTCCGCCCGGAAATCGGTCTGCGCGAGCTCGAGCAGCGCGTCGAGTAGAAACGCGTGATCGTCGAGATAGGCGTTCAGATGCGCGCGGCCGTCTTTCGATGTGGCGAGGAGACGACCGTCGCGCCACAAGGCTCGTCGCAGGAATTCGACTGCGCGCCGTGCCGAGGCAACCCAGTCGTCACGGCCGAAGGCGCGTCCGGCACGCGCCATGCCCTTCGCCATGAGCGCGTTCCAGCTGGTCAGTATTTTGTCGTCGCGCGCCGGGCGCACCCGCGTTGCACGTGCTGCCGCAAGCTTTGCCCGCGATCGCTCGAGCAAAGCCGCGCACTCGTCCGGCGGCAGGCCCTGCTGCTGCGCTATCGCACCGAGCGGCTCGACGACACGTAAATTCCAGTGACGGCCTTCGAAATTGGGCGCGCGATCGAGGCCGTAGTGCGAAGCGACGACGGCAAATTCCGGCGGGGTCAGCATGCTGCGGATTTCGTCGCGGTCCCACACATAGAACTTGCCTTCTTCGCCTTCAGAGTCGGCATCGAGCGACGAGTAGTAGCCGCCGTCGGCGGCCTGCATCTCGCGCATCACCCACGCGGCCGTTTCGGTGGCGGCGTTCTCGTATAGCGGTGCCCGCGTGAGCTGCCAGGCGTCGGCGTAGAGCGCGAGCAGCGGACCGTTGTCGTACAGCATTTTCTCGAAATGCGGGATCGTCCAGAGCTCATCGGTGCTGTAACGGCAGAACCCGCCGCCGATCTGATCGTAGATGCCGCCTTCGGCCATTTTGGTAAGAGTGAGCTTGACGATCGCGCCCGCGAGCGCTCCGCCTTCGAGCGCGTGGCGGCGCAGACAGAATGCGAGCTCCGCGGGATGGGGAAACTTGGGCGCATGACCCAGGCCGCCATGGACATCATCGAATATTTGAGCGAGATCGCGCACCGCGCCATCGATGGGCTCGCGTGTAAGCTCGCGCCCGCCCACAGGCGCTTCCGGCGCGCTGCGCGTCAGCGCTTGCATGAGCGCGGCGTTCTGCTCGGTTATGGCGGTGCGCTGGTCGCGATAGGCGAGAGCGATTTTCGCGAGCAGCTCTTTGAAACCCGGCATGCCGTGGCGCGCGGTCTTCGGGAAATAGGTGCCCGCGAAAAAAGGCGTGCCTTGAGGCGTGAGGAACATCGTGAGTGGCCAGCCGCCGCCGCGCCGCGTCAGCATTTGATGCGCGGTCTGATAGATCTGATCGAGGTCCGGGCGCTCTTCGCGATCGACTTTGATGTTCACGAAGTGCCGGTTCATTTCGGCCGCCACTTCGGCGTCCTCGAACGATTCGTGGGCCATCACGTGGCACCAGTGGCACGCGGAGTACCCTATCGAAAGCAGGATCGGCTTGTCCTGCGCGCGGGCGAGCGCGAGTGCTTCGGTGCTCCAGGGATACCACTCGACGGGATTCTCCGCGTGCTGCTGCAGGTAGGGCGAAGTCTCCTGTGCCAGACGATTGGCCATGAGCGCGTTGTGCCGCCTACGGGAGGCGCGCGATTTTCGCCTGGAGCGTCTTCAGTGCGCTGGTCGTGCGCTCGAGCTCGCGCAGCACGTCCTCGTGCGTCACGGGCTGAGCGAGCTCCTCGAGCTGCTCGATCTTGCTTTGCTCGAGATTGTTGATGACCACTGCGATAAAGAGATTCAGCACGACGAACGTGCCGATCAGGACGAAGCTCACGAAGTAGATCCACGCCCAGGGATGCGTTGCCAGCGCCGTCTCCATCACCTCGACCCAGCCTTCGAGCGTTACGATCTGGAACAGTGTGAGGAGCGAGGCACCCAGCGTGCCCCAGTGCTCGGAGTCAGCCTCTTCGAAGAGGTGAAAACCCGTCACTGCGTAAATATAGAAAATGACGCTCATCAGCATGATGACATGGCCCATGCTCGGGATGGACCGAACCAGCGTCGCGACGATGAGACGCAGCTGCGGCACGGCGGATATTAGACGCAACACGCGCAATACGCGTATCAGGCGGGCGACCAGCGCGAACTCTCCCGTTGCCGGGATGAGCGAGAGCACGACCACTGAAAAATCGAAGAGGTTCCAGCCGTTGCCGAAGTAGAGCCGCAATCGCGGCGCGACCGCGATCATCTTCAGCGCCGCCTCGATAATGAAAACGCCGAGGATCACGTCGTTTCCGAGATGCAACAGGTGGGAGTTGCGCGCGGTGAAGTCGTGGTCGGTCTCGAGCCCGATCAGGACCGCGTTGAAAACGATCAAACCGATCATGAACGGTTCGAACCACCGCGCCTCGATGATCCTCTTCGCGTAGCGCTTGACCGGATGCATGCGCGCTGCGCCCCCGTGCGCGCTTGACGTCAATCGGTCACTGCGCCGCGCGAAGCGGTCGAGACGAGCGCGGTGTACTTCGCCAGCACGCCTTTCGTGTAGCGCGGCTTGGGCTGCTTCCATTTCCTGCGGCGCCGGGCGATCTCCTTTTCCGGCACGTTCAGCTGGATCACGCGCTTGTGCGCGTCGATCGTGATCGAGTCGCCGTTCTCGATCAGCGCGATCGGGCCGCCGACGAAAGCTTCCGGTGCGACGTGACCGACAACCATGCCCCACGTCCCGCCCGAAAAACGCCCGTCGGTAATCAGGCCGACCGATTCGCCCAGGCCCTGTCCGATCAGCGCGGCGGTGGGCGCCAGCATTTCCTGCATGCCGGGCCCGCCCTTGGGGCCTTCGTAACGAATCACGATCACGTCGCCGGCCTTGATGCGTTTCGCCATGATCGCTTTCATGCAGGCGTTTTCGGAATCGAAGACGCGAGCCGGGCCCATGATCCGAAGTGACTTGAGACCCGTGATTTTCGCGACGCACCCTTCGGGAGAGAGATTGCCTTTGAGGATCGCGAGATGGCCCTGCGCATAGAGCGGATTCGACCACGGCCGTATCACGTCCTGGTCGGCGGAGGGCGTAGCGGAAACCGTCTTCAATTCCTGCGCGAGCGTGCGACCGGTGATCGTCACGCAATCGCCGTGAACGAGCCCTTCCTCGAGCAGCATCTTGAGCACCTGGGGCACGCCGCCTGCGCGATTGAAATCGACCGCGACATAGCGGCCGGAAGGCTTCAAATCGCACAGCACCGGCACTTTTCTGCGGATGCGCTCGAAATCGTCGATCGTCCATTTCACGCCGGCCGCGTGCGCGATCGCGAGGAAATGCAGAACCGCGTTCGTCGAACCCCCCGTGGCCATGATGAGCGCGACTGCGTTCTCGATCGACTTGCGGGTTACGATGTCGCGCGGCCTCACCTGCTCCTTGACTGCGTGCACCAGCGCCTGCGCCGATTGCGCGGCAGAATCGGCTTTCTCCGGATCGGGAGACGCAAGCTGCGACGAACCGAGCAGGCTCATGCCGAGCGCTTCGAACGACGAGGACATCGTGTTCGCGGTGTACATGCCGCCGCACGCGCCCACGCTCGGGCACGCGTTCTTTTCGATGCCGACGAAATCTTCTTCGCTCATCTTGCCCGCGGCGAACGCGCCCACCGCTTCGAACGCACTGACGATGGTGAGGTCCTGCCCTTTCCACCTGCCGGGCTTGATCGTGCCGGCGTAGACGTAAATGGCCGGCACGTTCATCCGCAGCATCGCGATCATGCCGCCGGGCATGTTCTTGTCGCACCCGCCGCATACGAGCACGCCGTCCATCGCCTGACCGCTCACCGCGGTCTCGATGCAATCGGCGATCACTTCGCGCGATACGAGCGAATACTTCATCGCCTCGGTGCCCATGCCGATACCGTCGGTGATCGTCGGGACCCCGAACACCTGCGGCATTGCGCCGGCATCGCGTAACGCTACGATCGCGCGATCGACCAGCGGCTGGATGCCTGCGTTGCAGGGATTCATGGTCGAATGACCGTTCGCGACGCCGATGATCGGTTTCACGAAATCGCCGTCGCCGAAGCCGACGGCGCGCAGCATCGCGCGATTAGGCGAGCGTGCGACGCCCTGCGTGATCAGCTGGCTGCGTTTGTTGAGCGCCATGAGGAAGATCCCTTTAGCGAGCGGCTTATAATCAGCCGATTATATGCTCGTACATCCTCAATTCGATCCTGTCGCGCTGCAGCTCGGGCCGCTTGCAGTGCGTTGGTACGGTCTCATGTACCTGATCGCGTTCGGGCTCGTCTGGTCTCTTGGACGCGTGCGCATTGCAGCGCGTCCGCACGGCGTGTGGACTGTGCGCGATCTCGACGATGCGCTTTTTTACGGCATACTCGGCACGATCGTGGGCGGCCGTCTCGGCTACGTGCTCTTCTACAAATTCAGCGACTATCTGGCCGAGCCGTGGCGGGCGCTCGCCGTCTGGGAAGGCGGCATGTCTTTCCATGGCGGCATGCTGGGGGTGATCTTCGCGCTATGGTTGTACGCGCGCAGCCGCAAGCAGGACTGGCTCGCTGTCACCGACTTCATTGCGCCGCTGGTGCCGCTCGGCCTTGCCGCCGGACGCCTCGGAAACTTTATCAACGGCGAATTGTGGGGCCGCGCGAGCGACGTGCCGTGGGCGATCGTGTTTCCCGCGGTCGATCGATTGCCGCGCCACCCGTCTCAGCTGTACGAGTTTGCGCTGGAAGGCATCGTGCTGTTCGCCGTGCTGTGGTTGTTTTCGCGCGAGCCTCGGCCGCGCGGTGCCGTCTCGGGTTTATTCCTCGTCGGTTACGGCATCGCTCGCTTCGCGGTCGAATTCACGCGGCAGCCCGACAGCTTCCTCGGTCTGCTCGCGCTCGGCTTGAGCATGGGCCAGTGGCTCTCGCTCCCGATGATTGCCGTCGGCGCATTTCTGGTCGCGTGGGCGTATCGCACCGAGCGCCGCGTGGCATCGAAGGCGCCGTGAATTTGTCGCGGCCGCGAGGTACCGGTAAAATGACGCGCTCTTCGGGGTGGTAGCTCAGCTGGGAGAGCGCCGCGTTCGCAATGCGGAGGTCGGGAGTTCGATCCTCCTCCACTCCACCAATCATCAGAGGTCAGCGTCGCCGCGCTGGCCTCTTTTTTTCACTTCGCGGCATTCCGGCGGTCCATATTCCCACTATATAATGCTATTGCCTTCAGCCAGGGAGCCGTCGGCATGACGTCTCGATTCCACGAGGTCCAACTTAGGAGGTCCAAATGAAGTCAATAGTGCGGATGATTTGTCGCTTCGTGATTGTGTCGCTCGTGTTCGTGTCGTTCCAGTCGACGGCCGCCATGATCGGCACCGACCAGATCGCCACGACGCATAACGAGCGCAGTCAGATCCATAGCATGTTGGCGCGTGCGGACGTGACTAAGCAGTTGCAGGCGATGGGCGTCGACACGAAAGTTGTGCACGAGCGCGTCGCTGCATTGACTGACGAAGAAGCGCGGTCACTTGCCGGCAAATTGAACGCGGTACCGGCGGGCGCCTCGGACGGTTGGTGGATCCTCGCTGCGATCATCGTCGGCCTGATTATCTGGTGGCGTTGGAGATGACACGCACGCCTCGCGTGCATCCAAAAAACGCCCGCGTAATTGCGGGCGTTTTTTTCTTGTGCGCGATTCTGCAAGGCTGTGCCCTCGTCGTTCCTCAAACTGCGGACCTGCGAGGGAATTGGCCGGCCGGGCTGCCTGAGCGTGCCGAGCTCACTGAAGTCCCATTCTTCCCGCAAGACGAATACCAGTGCGGCCCCGCGGCGCTTGCCACCGCGCTTGCGCACGTGCACGTTCCGGTGACACCGGAGGATCTTGTAAGCCAGGTTTACATTCCCGCGCGTAAAGGCAGCGTTCAGGTCGAAATGCTTGCCGCACCCCGGCGCTATGGGCTGGTCTCTTACGCGCTGGCGCCGAGTTACGCGGACGTGCTCCGTGAAGTGGCAGCCGGCACTCCGGTCGTCACGCTGCAGGATTATGGCCTTGGCCCCCTCAAGCTCTGGCACTACGCCGTCGTCGTCGGATACGACCGCGAGAAAGGCGAGCTCGTGCTGCGCTCGGGCGAAAAACGCAGGCTGACGATGCCGCTGGAAGTGTTCGAATACACGTGGAAGGACAGCGGCCGCTGGGCGATGGTCGCGGTGCCGCCTGCGCGCGTGCCTGCCACCGCGGATCGCGCGCAGTACCTGAATGCCATCGTCGCCCTGGAGAAAGTGCGTCAGCCGCGCGCGGCCGCTCAAGCATACACGGCCTATCTCGAGCGCTGGCCGGATGAGCTCGGCGCGGGCATCGGCCTCGCGAATGCGCACTACGCGCTCGGCGAGCTCGACCGGGCCGAGGTGGTCCTGCGACAGACGCTCGCGCGGCACCCGGATTCGATCGTAGTCATGAACAATCTCGCTCAGACGCTTTCGGATGCCGGCCGCATCGACGAAGCGCTCGAGGTGATCGAGCGCGCCGCGGCTCGAGACGGTCCCCACGCGGCAGTGGTCAGCGAGACGCGCGCGCAGATCCTGCAGCGAATACAGCGGCGCTGACCACCGTATGGCGGTGGTCGTGAATCGGCATGCCGGCAGTGCTGCGGTATGATGCGGCTTCACCGATCGCACCCCTTATGCCGTCAGAACACGCCGCGCTGCTGCGAGCCAGCGTTACCGACTTCGTTTCTCGCGGAACCGACACTGCGCGCGTGCGCGCGTTGCGCGGCAAACCTGCCGAATACGACCGGGCCGTGTGGGGCCAGATGGCGGAGCTGGGCTGGCTGGGTATCGCACTCCCGGAAATCTACGGCGGCATGGGACTGGGCCTTTCCGACACCGCAATTGTTGCCGAAGGCCTCGCACGCGCGCTTGTCCCCGAGCCGTACACCGCCTCGGCGGTGCTGGCGAGCGGCGCTTTGGCGGGCTGCGATAACGAACCGCTCAAGCAGGAGCTGCTGCCCGCCATCGTCAGCGGCCGTCTAATACCCTCACTTGCGTGGCAGGAACAGGCCGGTGCGCTCGATGACGCCCATGTCGCGCTCGCCGCAACGCCGTTCGAAGGCGGATATCGCCTGACCGGCACGAAACGCTATGTGTCCGGCGCAGCCGGGGCCGACGTGTATATCGTTGCAGCGCGCAGCGGTCCGGACATCGTCCTGGCCTGCGTCGACCGCGAAGCATCCGGAGTCACCCTGCAGTTGGAGCCGCTCGCCGATGGCCGCCACTTCGGTACGCTCGAGCTCCGCGACGCGGCGGTGCCGCGCGAGCGTGTCGCGGCGACCGGTGAGCGAGCGGCCGCAGCGCTCGTCCGCGCGTTGGATCACGCGACAGCGATCGCGAGTGCCGAGCTCTACGGCGTCATGAGCCGTGCGCTGGAAATGAGCGTCGAATACATGAAGACGCGCGTGCAGTTCGGGCGTCCTATCGGAAGCTTCCAGGCGCTTCAGCATCGCGCGGTCGATCTGTACATACAACAGCAGCTTGCTTCGGCTGTGCTGGAGGAAACGCTCGACGCGCTCGACCGTGACCCGACGCCGAACAAGCGGGCGGCGCTGGTCAGCCGATTGAAAGCACGGTGTTCGGATGCCGGCGTGCGCGTGACGCGCGAGGCCATTCAAATCCACGGCGCAATTGGTTTCACCGACGAATACGACGCGGGTCTTTACCTCAAGCGCGCGCTCGTGCTCGGCGCATGGCTCGGCAATGCGACGCAGCACCGGCGGCGCTACGCCGCGCTCGCGCTGAAGAAGGAGAGCTGAAATGGCTGCGACCGAAATCGATTACAACGCGATCGACGACAGCGACTTCCGTGCAATGGTGCGCGAATTCATCGAAGCGGAATATCCGGAAGAGCTGCGCTTCCTTTCGCGGCGCGTGCGCATGGATGAGATCCGCCCGTGGTGGAACGCGCTGGTGGGGAAAGGCTGGATCGCGCCCAACTGGCCGCGCGAATGGGGCGGCATGGCCCTCGATCCGGGCAAAATGGTGATCTACCTCGAGGAGCTCGAGCGATACGGAGTCATGCGCGCGGCCGACCAGGGCATCACGCAGGTCGGGCCTATCCTCATGAAATACGGGACTGACGCGCAGAAGCAGGCTTTCCTCCCCGGCACCCGCGACGGCAGCATCATCTGGGCGCAGGGCTACTCCGAGCCCAACGCGGGGTCAGACCTCGCGAGCCTGCAGACTTCCGCCGTGATCGACGGCGACGAGTTCGTCGTGAACGGCATGAAGATCTGGACGTCGTTCGCGCAGGAGTCGTCGCACATCTATCTGCTCGTGCGCACCGACAAGGAAGCGAAGAAGCAGAGAGGCATCAGCTTTCTGCTCATCGAATCGGACCTCCCGGGGATCACGATTCACCCGATACGCAACATCGCGGGACACGAGGAGTTCTGCGAAGTCTTTTTCGACAACGTGCGCGTGCCGCGCGAGCGCCTCGTCGGCAAGCTGAACGAGGGCTGGACGGTTGCGAAAGCACTGCTGGGATTCGAGCGCCTGAATATCGGCAGCCCGCGCAGGCCGCAATATGCGCTGATGCGGCTCGAGATGCTGGCGCGCGCCAAGGGACTTTTTGCCGACGCGGGCTTCGTCGACCGCTACATCGCCATCAAGCTCGATCTCGAAGACCTCGCTGCTTTGTACGCGCGCTACGTCGAGCAGGTAAAGCGCGGAGAGCCGCTCGGCCACGATGTGTCGTCGCTCAAGATCTGGGCGATGGAAGCGTGGCAGCGTCTTACCGATCTGCTGGTCGAAACCGGCGCGGAAGACGGCGTAATCGAAGGCGCGCACGATGTAGCGGGCGTCGAGCTCGATTTTTTGAGCCCGTTCTATTACGCAAGGCCGGCGACGATTTATGGCGGGTCGAGCGAAATTCAGCGCAACATACTGTCGAAGTACGTGCTGGAGCTGCCTTCGTAAGGCTTATGGCGCGGCACCGAAATTGCGCTCGAGCCGTCGCGCGAACACAGCCATCTCCTTCGCCGCCTGCTTGTCGCCTTTGCGCTCGGCTACGGCTATGCCGGACCGGTAAGCCGCAAGCGCATCTTCGGGTGCGTTACTCGCTTCGAGCGCGCGACCCAACAGTTTCCACGCAGCCGAATAGCTCGGGTCGTGGCGCACGGCTGCGCGCAGATGTTCTACGGCAGCAGCCGCGTCGCCGCTCTTCAGGTATTCATTTCCCAGGCTGAAACGAAGCAACGCATTGTCGCGGCCGCCTTCGAGCATCTTGAGCAGATTTGAGAGCGGCACGGGATTGGCGAGTGGATGACCCGAATGCAATTGAAACTTTGCGAGCGCCGCTTCATCATAGCACCGTGACCAAGGCCGACGCCGCGCCGCAGACCGCTCGGAAAGCGGCTG
>DATLEF010000011.1:0-27098 GCA_035525455.1 Burkholderiales bacterium | reverse complement strand
GGCACGTTGCAGTTCATACCCAGTAGTTGGCACATGAAATAGTGGCTTGCAACTGATGATGCGAATGTTACGTTCGCGGCAGACGCCTGCTCCGCAGGCCTGCCACTCACGAATTAAGGTACTGCGGTTCTAATGTTACGAGTCACTAGTCTACCGCGAAGGGCTGGTGCGGATCATTGCGCGCGCGGGGCAAACCCGAGAGAATGTGCCCGCATTGTCTAAAACTTAAAAACTGGAGGAAGCGCATGAGACTCAGATCGTTTTTTCACGGCGGTGTAGCGGCTGCCGTATTACTCAGCGTAGTAGCGGTCGCGCCCGTTCTGGCGGCCGACGCTGCCCCCGCGAAGGATTACCCCAATCGCCCGATCCGGATGCTGGTCCCGAACGCACCGGGTAGCTCGGTCGATACGCTCGGCCGAATTTTCGCGCAGTCGCTTACCAACGTATCCGGACAGCAGGTGGTCATCGACAACCGCGCCGGTGCAGGCGGCGTGCTCGGCATGGAAATCGGCAAGAATGCGAACCCGGACGGCTACACCGTGATTTCGGCATCGACCGCAGCGATGACGATCGCACCGCACATACAGACGAAGCTGCCTTTCGATCCGGTCAAGGATTACGAGTTCGTCTCGCTTTTCGGCATCACGCCGAACGTGCTCGTCGTCAATCCGTCGCTCGCGGCAAAAAACGTGAAAGAGCTGATCGATTACTGCCGCGGCAAGAACGGCCAGGTGAATATGGCCTCAGCGGGTCCCGGATCGCAAAGCCATCTTGCAGGCGTCTTACTGATGAGCCTCGGCAAATTCCAATCGCTGCACGTGCCGTACAAAGGCGGCGGTCCATCTGTCGCGTCGGTCGTTGCGGGAGAGTCACAGTGGACGATTACTCCAGCGCCCGCCGTAGCGGGGCTGATACGCGGTGGGAAGCTCCGCGCGATCGCTCACAGCCTGCCGAAACGCGATCCGCTGCTCGCCGATTTGCCCCCGGTGGCGGATACAGTGCCGGGGTACGAGTACAGTGGCTGGAATGGCCTGCTGGTGCCGCACGGCACTCCGCGACCTATCGTCGACAAGCTGAGGAGCCTGCTGCTCCAGGCCGTGCAGACGCCGGAGCTCAGGAAAGCATTCGAACAGCAGCTCACGCAGATTTCCACGAACACGCCATCGGAGTTCCGCGCGCTCGTCGTGAGAGAGCTGAAAGAGATGGGCCCGGTGGTGAAAGCTGCCGGCCTGAAAGTCGAATGATGACTTAAGACTCGAGCGAAAAAGACAGCTCGCGCTGCCCTTTCTTTTTCCGCCCGTCATGACGCGGCGTACGTGAAAAGGACCGCACGTGGCGGTCCTCTACGATTTTGCTGGCCTCCGATCGACAGCGAAACGAAAAGGTGCTGCTGTCGCTATACCGAAACCTGTTCCCCAGCGCGTGCCGGCTCCGTAACGGCGTTCTGCTCCACGTGCGGCAGCTTGAGATAAGCCGTCCGTTCTTTGAGACATTGATCACACAACGCCGCAATGTAGCCCCAGTCGCTGACGCAGAGAGTTGCGCCTTTCCCGCATTGTTCACACGTGTAGTTCATGATTGTTCCAGGTTCCATCGGAGGGGTCGGCACGTTTGGCGCGCGAGTAGCGGACCGGGCCGAGCTGCCACGCCTCGAGCTCTTCAGTGCTCACCGTGGCTTTCCCGACGCGCCAGCGATACCGTGCGCGCGGCCGTCCCGGCGCTTGCCGCCTTGTATCAACCACTTTCTCGAAATGACTCATAGCCTTTCCTAGCTGTCACCTGGATTTCTGCAAGCGACGTGCCGCAGCGCCGGACGCCAAAATATGAAACGGGCGGAACTTTTCGGAAAAGCGGAGCTAGCAGCGTGTCAGACTCGTCGGACACGCTGCGAAGACCGTTAGTGGGGGAAGGGAGGTTACGGAGGCAGACCGTGGAGGAAAGGAGGTTTCGGAGGAAAACCTCGGTTTTCCTCTGAATCGTTCACCGGCCTGAGGGCTGCCGAATGGCAGCCCGAGCCTTCAGGCGAGCGCCGCCCCTAGGGGCGGCGGGTCCGTCTGCCCAGAAGTACGTAGGCCGCTGCGGTCCAGGCGGCCACAGTCATCGCGATGCTGCAGCCGATGCCGAAACCGGCAGCCGGAATGATGAACAGCGGCACGTGGGCGGCGAGCGCTTCGGCCGAAGCAATGCCGAGAAAAAACGTGCCGGCGATCAGCAGCCAGCGCCCCACGTACATCAGCAGTATCGATCGTCGCGCGCGGTTATAGGACATTGCGCTTTCCCGGCTCCAGCCGGTTCCGCTTGCGGCGTCCTTGAAGAAAGCGAACGGATCGAGGTACAGCACGAGCTGACGGCGAAGCGGCAGGCGGGCACGCCCTTCTGGCGTGAGCAGGGCCTCCACGTCTTCGCGGTCGTCGCAGCCTTTCATCGATTTCGATCTTGTCACTGACATCGATATTCTTTGTGGCAGCCACAAGAAAAAAAGTTGCGCTTGACCCTGGGGCGGACTCGGGAATAATGCCGCACAAATCGACTCGAGTGGAACTTGTGATCCCCTGGCTCGGCCCCGACCAACCCTTTCCGCCGGTTGAGCGCGCGTTGCGTGAGCCGGACGGGCTCCTGGCTGCCGGCGGCGCGCTTACGACCGGTCGACTCCTGGACGCCTACCGGCGCGGCATTTTCCCCTGGTACAGCGAAGGTCAGCCCGTCCTGTGGTGGAGCCCCGATCCGCGCATGGTGCTGGTGCCCTCGGAGATCCGTCTCTCGCGTTCTCTGCGCAAGCGTTTGCGCAACAATGGCTATGACGTTCGGGTCGATACTTGCTTCGCCACGGTCATGGAAGCCTGCGCCGAACCGCGCTCCGGACAAGCCGGCACGTGGATCACGGATGAGATGGTGCGAGCGTACACCGCATTGCATGCCGGCGGCCTCGCCCATTCGGTCGAGACTTGGGTAAACGGCGAGCTTGCCGGAGGGCTTTACGGAGTTGCAATCGGCCGCGCGTTCTTCGGCGAGTCCATGTTCACACGCATCGCCGACGCTTCCAAAATCGCGCTCGCACATCTCGCGCGACAGCTCGAGCGGTGGAGCTTCGGCATGATCGATTGTCAGATGACCACCCCGCACCTGACCTCACTCGGCGCGCGGGAGATCGCACGCGGCGACTTTATGCGGTCGCTGGCAGAATTGGTAAACTACCCCACGCGCACAGGCACTTGGCGTTTCGACGATGACTTATTTGACTGACTTTCCGCTGTCGGTGCTGCAGTTCTACGCGACTGCACCGTACCCCTGCAGCTATCTGCCCGATCGCATGGCGCGCTCGCAGGTCGCGACTCCCAGTCATCTCATCGACGGTTCCGTCTACAGCGAGCTCGTGCGCGCGGGCTTTCGCCGCAGCGGCGCCTTTACCTATCGGCCTTATTGCGACAACTGCCGCGCCTGCGTGCCGGTGCGCATCGTTGCTGAAGACTTTCACCCGAACCGCGCGCAACGCCGCGCGCTCAAGCGTCATTCCGGGCTGACGGCACAGATGCTCGATCTGAAATACAGCGCCGAGCATTACGCCCTCTACCTGCGCTATCAGTCACGCCGCCACAGCGGGGGCGGCATGGACCAGGACAGCCGCGAACAGTACCGGCATTTTCTCCTGCAGAGCAACGTCGATTCGCGGCTCATCGAATTTCGCGAGGCAGGTGTGCTGCGCATGGTGAGCATCGTCGACGAGCTGCAGGACGGCGTATCGTCGGTCTATACGTTCTTCGATCCGGAGGTCGCAGCAGCGAGCTTCGGAACTTACAACATTCTCTGGCAGATCGATCTCTGCCGAAAGTTAGACCTCCCTTATCTCTATCTCGGTTACTGGATCGGCCTCAGCCGAAAAATGGCGTACAAGATCCAGTTCCAGCCGATGCAGGGATTGATAGACGGGCGCTGGCAGCCCATCGCCGAGAATGGCGCAGCAGAGAGCGCAGGCATCCCGTAACGACGCGAACATCGCCCTCGATTTTCGGTCCTTCGTCCTCCTTGGCCCTTAAAATAGGGCATGTCCTATGCCTTGATGCGGCCAGCGCTGTTCGCGCTGGAAGCAGAGACCGCGCACCATCTCACGCTGAGCTCGCTGAAAGCGCTGCAGCGCATCGGTCTTGTTCGTCCGAGCGCGATCGACACCGCCCAGTGCTCGAGTACTGTCATGGGCATCCGCTTTCCCAACGCGGTCGGCCTTGCGGCGGGCCTCGACAAGAACGGCGCATACATCGACGCACTTGCGGCGCTCGGCTTTGGGCACATAGAAATCGGCACGGTCACCCCGCGTCCGCAACCCGGGAATCCGCGCCCGCGCCTGTTCCGGATCGCTGAGGCCGACGCCATCGTGAACCGCATGGGTTTCAACAACGAAGGCGTCGACCGCGTCATCGCCAACGTGCATCGTTCGACGTGGCGCGGTGTGCTCGGCATCAACATCGGAAAGAATTTCGATACACCGCTCGAGCATGCGCTGAACGACTACCTGGCGTGTTTGCGCAAGGTCTATGCGCTTGCGACCTATGTGACCGTCAACATTTCGTCCCCGAACACCAAAGGCCTGCGTGATCTGCAGGCAGCGCATCAGCTCGATGCATTGCTCGCGGGAATCGCAGTGGAGAGGCGGACCCTCAGCGATCAGTACGGCCGGCGCGTTCCTCTCGCGCTGAAGATAGCGCCGGATCTCGACGAGAGCGAGATCGATGCAATCGCCCGGCTCGTTGAGAAACATTCAGTGGATGCGGTCATCGCCACGAACACGACGGTGGCGCGTGACGGTGTGGCAACGCTTGCGCACGGCCACGAAAGCGGAGGGTTGAGCGGCGCGCCTCTCAGGGCAAAAGCGACCCGGGTGGTGGCATCGCTCGCGCGGGCTCTGGCCGGCGCGATTCCGGTCATCGGCGTCGGCGGCATATTGACGGGAGCCGACGCGCGCGAAAAGTTCGACGCCGGCGCGAGCCTCGTTCAGCTCTACACGGGCCTCATCTACAAAGGACCGGCGCTGGTCGCGGAGTGCGTCAGCGCGCTTTGCCCATCCGCCGCGGATCGACATGCTACGTGAGAGCCGGGCGGGCGTAGGCCGCGCCAAGGTCCGGATCCTCCTGTGAGCGCAATTCCGTTTGCGCCGTCTCGCGCCGCCGAGATAGACGCGCTGCTGCCCCAAACGCAGTGTGGGAAATGCGGTTACGCGGGTTGCCGGCCGTATGCCGAGGCTGTCGCTGCCGGCGCAGCCGACATCAACCGCTGCCCGCCCGGAGGCGCCGAGCTCATTGCCGAGATTGCCGCGCTTCTCGGGATTGCGCCCAAGGCGCTCGATCCCGGCTGCGGAAGCGCAGGCCCGCCACGGGTTGCCGTCATACGCGAGGAACACTGCATCGGCTGCACTTTGTGCATACAGGCGTGTCCCGTCGATGCCATCGTAGGCGCGCCCAAGCTCATGCACACGGTCATCGCGGAGGCGTGCACGGGTTGCGAGCTGTGCGTGCCGCCGTGTCCCGTAGATTGCATCGACCTGCGCGATGCAGTTGCCCCCAAGGCCCGCAGGGCTGCCGCAGAAGACGCACGGCGGCGTTTCCTCGCGCGGAATCAAAGGCTGCAGCGGGAGCGCGACGAGAAGGGCCGGAAGCTCCCCGCTCAGCGCGCGGCTCAAGCCGAAAAAAAGAAACGCGAGACGGTGGCGAGAGTGCTCGAGCGCGCGCGGCTGAGGCTGCAAAGCCGCAATTCCTAGTTCTGCGCGCGGTTACGCTAGGCGAAAATGAGGTAAAGCGCGCCGATCACGAAACCATATTGGAGCGTGCGATAGAGCGGGCGATTGCGCTGTTTCAGACGCCGCGCGGCGCCGCTCACCCGCGCAGCGACGGGATGATAAACGCGCCCGTAAAAGCGATTGAGCGCGCCGACCGGTTCGTTCTCCACATTCTGCGTAGCACTCGCCGTGACGATGCGGCGGCTTACCCAGCGGTTCAACGCCTGCATTGCACGCGTGTGCAGCGGGCGCTCGATGTCGCACAGGAGAATGATTCTCGTGATGTCGGTATTGTTCTCGACCGAATGAATATACGTTTCGTCGAACAACACCGCCTCCCCGTCTTTCCACCAGTAACGCTCGCCGTCGACATCGATAAAGCAGGCGTCGGAATTAGCGGTGACGAGGCCCAGGTGATAGCGAATCGAGCCGGCGAAAGGATCGCGGTGAGGATTTAGATAGCTGTTCGGGCTGAGCAGCGCGAACATGGCACCTTTGACCGCCGGGATGTCGTTCAGCAAGGCGACTGTGCGCGGGCACAGCGCCTGGGCCGACGTGAGCGGCTGGTCGTACCACTTCAGGTAGAAGCGCTTCCACCCGCGTTTGAAAAATGAGTTGAAACCGATGTCGTTGTTGTTCAACGCCGTTCTAATGTATCCATCATCATACAATTTCAACGCTTCTTCGCGCATCATCTGCCAATTTTCAGACAATGGGCGTAGGTCCGGAAAATTGCGTTCAGTGAGGAGCGGCCTCGTCGGCACCGCTGAAAACAGATACATGAGCGCGTTGTACGGGGCGAGGAGCGAAGAGTGGTTGAAGAGCTGTCGGACGAAGCTGAAGCGGACTTTGCCCCGCAGGTGCACATACGCCACGGACAGCAAAAACAACCCTAAAATCAGGTGTTTAAATTCGAAAGTGAGTGCTGGCATACAGGGAAGGAACGCTTAGCTGTCCGAACTCGCTACAAGCCTGGGAATCGCCAAAAAGAGCAAATCAACTACCCACCGGGTGTAGATGGTACATGCGTATGGTGCCGTAGTTCTTGGCCGCAGGCACCTGTCCCACGTAGTCGCAGGCGAACGCATCGCGTTCCAGACTGAGCCGCGCTGCGAACTGCTCCGTCACGTAAACCTCGCCGGGCGGGGTCACCGGCTCGATTCGGGCAGTGCGGCTCACATGCGCGCCGAAGTAATTCATGAGGCCCTGCACGGGGTCCGTGGCTTCGAAGACGGGGCCGAAATGTCCCCCGAGCCGTAATGCGAGCGTATCGGGCAGTCCACACGCGGGAAGATCGATCGCCTCGAGCGCCTCCTGCAGCTCGAGCGCGCAGCGGGCGGCAGCCGGCGCATCGCTCAACACGAGGAAAATGCCGTCGCCCCAGGTGTTGCGATAGAGCACCTGCTCGCTGTACTTCGCGAGCACGCTGCCGAGCGTGCCGAGGACGTGGACGACGAACGCCGGGATCTGCACTTCCGTGAGCTTGCTGAAACCTTTCACGTCGCCGAACAGCATCGCTTTCAGTTTGCGCTGACCTTCCACCGGGACTGCCGCCGCGTCTGCCGTGGGCGCGCCACCGCTGCCGCAGGGAATCACGTCAGCGTCGAGACCCAGATCGCGCCACGTCCGAACGTCGAACCCGGTGCCTGCCACGCCGGTCGTTTCCTGGCCGTCCCACACCGCAATCTGACGCACATCGCCATCGAGGAACTTCCCGCGCAGCCGTGCCAGGCCCATCGCAACGAAGGATCCGTACGCGAAAATCCAGTCGTGGCCGAGATAGCGGTCCTCCGTCGCGAAGGTCACCGAAGTTGCGCGGCGCAGGCATGCATCGAACCGCTCGTGCCACAGCGCTCCGGCCGGTGCGACCGAGATTTCGACGAACTCTTCCCGCGCGAACGGCAGGACCACATGCAGCTCCGCCCCGCGCGCGAGCAGCGCTTCGGCGAATAGGATGTCGGCTCCGGAAGCGAGCGCGCCATATCCGAACCCGACGCGGCGCTGCTCGAGCATGCCGAGGATCCCGGCGCCGACGGCAAGCTCCTGTTCCGGCGGAAACCGGCCGGTACCCGCCGTCTTCGAGATCATGTGGCCTGTAAAATGAATGACAGTGGGCGGCGCCAGTGGCGAGAGCACTTCTTCGCTGATGCCCACCGCCTCGCAAACGAGGCGCAGCTGGCGGCGCGTGGCGGCGCGCGCCGCGTAATCGCCGCCCGCCGCGGCGGCGCGACCCAACGCCTCCTGCGCGCGCTCGATATCCTTGAGGACGAGCGCGGCTTCCGCTTCGGAGGCGGCACGGTAGTAAGCGTCGTCGGATTGGCCTTCTGTGGCTGCACAGAGCGCCAGCACCTCGCGCGCGACTCGCTCGGCGGCCTCTTGTTCGCCCGCAAGCAGGCGCAAGGTTGCGACGTTGATCCCCGGATAGTACCCGCCGCTGCGCGAGTAGATTGCCTGATACTGGTCGGCCGCCGCAGACAAAAGCCGCGCGCGTTCCGAGGGTGGCGCGCGCAAAGAGCGATCCTTCGCGATGCGCGCGCCGAGTGCCGCGATGTCCGGCTCGTCGGCCTGGTCGAGCCCCAGACGTGCGAATTCATTCCGGGCGCGCGTCGTAGCGCCGGCTTTCGCAAGATTCAGCACCGCCCGATGGGCGAGCCAGATATCGTTCGGGTGGGCTTCGAGCCCCTGCAGCGCTGTATCGTACGCGAGCAGGAGCTCCCCGCGGCCTTCGAGCTCACGTACGCGAGCAAGCCAGGCCGCCGGTTCGGTCATTTGCGGATCTGCCATGCTTCATCACGCCCGGGGAGGCGCTTTAGTCCTGCGGCGCGCGCCTCTTGGGGAGCGCCGGGGCAACAGCGGCGCGACGCCGCTGGATTGGTCAGCGCAACGCTGACCTGCGACTTTATTTATATTTCGAATCGATTTCCCAGACCGTGGTCTGCACGAGCCGCTGCACCATCGTGTCGAGTCCGACTCCGCCTTTCGCGCTTTGCGAAACGCCGAGCACGCTGCTGCCGGTGGCGCCCACTTCCATTTTCAGCTCTTTGTAGCCCTGCGCAACCTGTTCGGTCGTATTGGCGTCCATGATCTTGTAGCGCATACCGATCAGCCACACGCCGGTGGAATCACCGCTCTGCACCGAGCTCGTCGCGCGCCCTGCAACCGCACCGCCCAAACCGCCGAACATCCCCATGATGCCGCCGATCGCACGTCCGTCGAAACCCTGCTTGTTCTCCGCGATCTGCTCAGCCTTGAGGATGTCGAATTTGACGATCCACTTCGTCGCCCGGAGCTTTCCGACCTGCATCATCTTGCGCGCCTTGTCGACATCGCCCAGGTTGTATGCGAGCGAAATCTCCTGCAGCAGGTTGCCCAGGTTCGCACGTTCCAGCACGGTGAAATTCGCCTGCGAAAGCTCGAGCTCGCCGAAATCTGCGATGTTGTTCGGAAGGAATCGCTGGGTGAACGTGGCGTTTGCGCTTTTTATCTCCCCAGGGATGACGACGAGCGCCGGGCCTTTGGTTGCCCTGTTGCTATATTCGACTTCCTGGTATGCCGCGGCATCGGCTGCAGCGTTGGCTTTCTGGGAAGTCTCGCTGCCGGCCGTGGGCGAAGGATTACCAAACCGCGGCTGCGCAAGCACTTGCCCGCTGATCGCGGCGAAAAAGAATACTGCCGCAACCGCGGCACCCCTGAATGGAACGGATTCCATCGTGATCATGTTTGTTCTCCTTCGAAGGTTCACAAGGCCGCGAGCTACCGCGTACCGGCCTTCTGGCAATAATCATTGTACAACTGAGCGACTACTTCGTCGGCGCGCTCGTTGATCAGCGTGAGCGCCATTCCCGAGGTATCCCGGCCGGCATAGCTTTCATTCGTGGCGCCGGCCTGCGAAATCATTTTCCCGTTCGAGCCCGTCAATGTGAAGCTCATATTCACGCTGACCTGGTTCACATTGACTATCGCGTTGCGGCTCGCCTGCGATGCGATCAACCCGCGCAGTATGTACTGCGCCGAGAGACGCTTCGAAGCGCTGATGGCCGCGTCCGGATCGTTCTTGAAATAGGCATCGATCTCGGCTTGCGCAACCTGCCTGCGGATCTCTTCCTGCGTGTAGGTCCTCAAGCCCAGCCCTTTGAGCCGCTGGTTGATGGCTTCGACGTGCGTGCTGTATGCGGCCTGCTTCGCGGTGATCACGCCGTTTCGTTCCTCGCCGATCAAAACCATGATCTTCTGATTCTTGATCTTGTCGCGGCACGGCGTTGCCAGCAGCGATTGCACCTTCGCCTGACGTTGCGCTTCCTGCGCCTTGTCCGCCTGGTCCTCGTTCGAGAATTTGAAACCCTGCGCGTGCGCCGCACTCGCCAGGACGAGGGACGCGACACCAGCCATGAATAAGGCGTGCATAATCATAAGATAAGACGAGCAGCCTGCATTTTGGCCCTCGGACAGTGCCATTTCAAGGGAGGTTTAGCCCAAACTCCGGCCAGGACCTCCCAAGGCCGGGCCTCAGATCCGCGCCGCCGTCTTGAGCAGCGCCTTTCCGCGCGACTCGGGCGCGCTCAACAACCCGGCGGGCGGCGCGGTCTCGAGCTTTGCCCTGACCGCCGCCTCGGAGCAGGCAGGCGCAAACGTCACGTTGACCTCCGAGCCGCTCGCTCCGGCGAGCGCGAAGCAGGCCTGGCCGAGCTTCGCGTTGAGCGGTTTTATGACCGCTTCCTGCACGATGTCAGGCGCGCTGCCTTCCGCCAACTGCAGCTGATACTTGCCGGAATCCGCGACGAGCTGGGTGTCGAGCACCTGACGGATTCCGCGCAGCTCTTTCAGCAGCACTTTCGCGCTGGCGGCGTCCGGGAGCCCGGTAATGTTGAGATTGGTTTTCTGCGCGCCGAAATTGAAGTGCTGCAGGAAGAAGCCTTTCGAGAATTCTTCCCCGACCAGCCTGCCGATATCGAGGAGCGCCTGGTCCTCGTTGGCCCAGCTCCCCTGCGCTTTCGGACTGAGGGTGTTGAGGTAAATCTCCTCTCCGGTCGCCTTGTCGATCGCCTTCACGGTCCACGATGTGACGATGGTCTTGGTGATCGTGATGCCCGACGCCGCGAGCTTCGCCGAGAGCTGTTTGACTTTCACTTCACCCTGCACGTGGAAATCGGCCACCTTCGCGTTGGGGCCGGTGGGTGCATCGCCTTGCAGCGCCCAGACGCGGAAGCCGAACGACTTGATGCGTTCCTTGATCACGTTTTCAGCAAGCTGAGAGCGCGCCGCGGGCAATTCCTGAGCGGTGTCGGCGTTGCGGATAGCCATCGCGATCGAAATCTTCGGATCACCGTTGTTGCGGATGAAGTCGATACGGTCTTCCTTGGACATCTGATTGAGCGATTTCTGCACGTCGCGGATCTTGATGACCGCGCGCGTATCGGCCTCGATCAGACCGTCCTTGCCGGCTGTGGGCGCGCCTTCCTGGATTACCGTCTTGATGAACCCCCCCGCGCGCGACAGCAATTTTTGCTCGATGGCTGAATAGTTCTTGTCGAGCGAGGTTTTTTCGACGTACAGCGCAAGCACCTTCTCGACGAGCTGCCGTTTCGCATCGGCGCGTGCCTCCGCGTTCGCTGCGGCCGCGTCGCCGTTGAACTTCGGGTCCTTGGGGTCCGCGAGACCGAGCGCGCTGATGATCATCGTCCCGGCTTCCTGCGCGCTATCGGCTCCCCCGCCTGCAGCGCGGGTTGGCGTTGCTGCCGCGGGCGATTTGCCATCGGGCTGATACGTCGCCTGCGCAATTCCCCCCGGTGCCGAAGCCGAGGCAGCTTCCGCACCGGTCCCCGCGCTCGCGGCACGCGCGGCCGGGCTGTTCGAATTGGACGAGTACCACCACGCGCCTGCGGCCCCTGCGGCGATGAAAGCTGCGCTGATGCCCGCTATTAATGGCATGTTGGAACGGCGCGGCGGCGGCAGCGTCGAAGAGCGCACGTGCGCCGCGCCGGGTTGGCCGATGGCCTTGATCGCTGCGACGAGCGGCGGCAGGTGCTGCTCCATCGGCGACTTCCACGCGTCGATCCACTGAGAGGAGGAGATGAAGAACTCGATTGAACCCGAGGGACTCACCTCGCGGATACGCACCGGCAGCACGGGCTTCGATTTGCTGACTGCGCGCTCCACTTCCTTCCGCACGAACTGCGAGTCGTTCGAGTGCTCGGACAACACGAGGACGCACGCCCGGCTCTGCTCGATGCCTCTCAGAATCGCATCCCCGTATTCGAGGCCCGGCGGCACGTCACGCGGCGCGACCCAGCACGCAATATTCTCTTTTTCCAGATAGGCGACGATCCGAAACGCGAGATCCCGGTCTGGACTCGCATAGCTCACGAAGACATCGGTCATGGGGCCCCCACGTGCATTTCGAACGAGAGTGTGAGTCTAGCAGCTGGGCGCGAGCCTGTGGACTGGAGGGATCCAAAATCGCGCAGTATGTCCGCATGTAAACTGCACCGCGTGAATCCGGCCAAGCGACGTGAGATTTTTCGCCGGCTGCGCGACTCGAACCCGAACCCGAAAACCGAGCTCGAGTACCGCACGCCTTTCGAGCTGCTCGTCGCGGTCGTGCTCTCCGCGCAGGCGACCGACAAAAGCGTGAATCTCGCGACCCGGGAGCTCTTCAAGGCCGCAAATACCCCTGCAGCGATCCTCGCACTCGGCGAGGCGGGTCTCAGCCGCTACATCAAGACCATCGGCCTCTACCGCACGAAGGCAAAAAATGTCATCGAAACGTGCCGGCTACTGCTGAAAGACCATGCCGGAAAAGTGCCGCAGACGCGCGAAGCGCTGGAGGCCCTGCCAGGTGTCGGGCGCAAGACCGCGAACGTGGTGCTCAACGTCGCGTTCGGCCAGCCTACGATCGCGGTCGACACGCATATTTTCCGCGTATCAAACCGAACCAATATCGCGCCGGGTAAAGACGCGCTGGAAGTCGAGCAGCGTCTGCTGAAATTCGTGCCGGAGGAATTCAGGCAGTACGCGCATCACTGGCTGATCCTGCATGGGCGCTACGTCTGCGTTGCCCGCAAACCGAAATGCCCTGCGTGCATCATTCGCGATTTGTGCGAGTACAGGGACAAGACCCGTGAGCCGTGAGGCTGACGGCTTACCGCTTACGGCTCACCCATGTTCAACCCCTCCCGCGGCGAGGCACGCCGCTTCTTTTTCGATGCGTGGAGTAAATACCGCCGCCGCGAGCCGCTCGCGGGTCTCGAACAGACCGCGCTCAGCGTGATCCTGCTGCACCCCGAATACCACGCGCTGCTCGAGCAGGACGAGCGCAATCTCGACCGCGATTTCTCGCCGGACGATGGACAGCTGAATCCGTTCCTGCACCTCTCTCTTCACCTTGCGGTCGAAGAGCAGCTCTCGATCGATCAACCGCCGGGGCTGCGCGAGCGTTATGACACGCTGCTGAAGAAGTCGGGATCGCAGCACGACGCGCTGCACGAGGTGATCGAGTGTCTGGGAGAAACGCTATGGCGGGCTCAGCGCACCGGCACTGCGCCGGATGAAGCCTTCTATCTCGAATGCGTGGACCGCAAAGCCGCGCCGCGCGCGAAATAAATAACGCCGCTGCGACGCGTTTTTAATGCACGAAATAGGAATTCTTGCGGGTGACAAGGCCCTGCTGATGCGAAAAGTAGGCGGCAAGATCCTCCATGTCGCGCTGACTCAGGTTCGCAACCTGCGGCGCCATGATGGCGTTCTTGCGTTTACCGACCTTGTAGTCGCGCATCGTTTTGACGAGATAGTCGTAATGCTGACCCGCGAGTCGCGGAAAATCTCCGGTCGCGCTGTTGCCCTCGGGGCCGTGACACGCGGCGCACGTGCGGGACTTCTCTTTGCCGGCTTCGGGATTGCCGGCTTGTGCCGCGCCGGCCGCGAAAAGACAGCACGCAATGATAGCGAGCAGCCGGTTTTTCATCGTTCTCTTCCTTCGCTAGCGTGAAGCGGACTTCGCCGGACTGCTCGAATAAAACGCAGCGAGATCGGCCATGTCCTGGTCGGTGAGACTTGCGGCAATCGCCCGCATCGAAGGATGCTGACGCTCGCCCGACTTGTAGGCGCGCAGCGCGCTGATGATGTACGTTGCGTGCTGCCCATCGAGTTTCGGCACGCTGTACACCGACGGGAAGGCGGTCTTGTACCCGGGAATGTTATGACAGCCCGCACACATCGAGCTCTTGATACGCCCTGCTTCGGCGCTGGGTTGTCCCTGAGCCGCAACGGGCGACGCAGCGCCAGATTCGAGACCAGTGACGAGACCAGCGACGAGACCAGCGACGAGAGCCGCGCGTACGCTGCCGGGAAAAATAGAGGTTTTCATGTCTGCCATTGAATTCCTGCGGCGTGCGCAAATTGCGCAGGTGAAACACGACGCGCGATTATACCGAAAAAGGCGTGCGCGTTGCTGCGCCCGGCGCCATCGCCCATAATCGACCAACCACCCCGCATCCTTACACGTGAGCATTCTCGCCTCGATACAGGCGCACATTCCGCCGCGACTCGCGCACCTGCTTCCATTCCTGAGCTGGTGGCCGCGCGTCAATCGCGTGACGCTGCGCGCAGACGCGGTGGCAGGCGCGATCGGGGCTGTCGTCGTGCTGCCGCAGGGCGTCGCCTTCGCAACGATCGCGGGGATGCCGCCCGAGTACGGGCTGTACGCGGCGATCGTGCCCGCGATCGTGGCGGCGCTTTTCGGATCGAGCTGGCATCTGGTTTCCGGTCCGACGACGGCGATTTCGATCGTGATCTATTCGACGATGAGCACGCTCGCGGAGCCCGGCACGCAGGCGTATGTCGAGCTCGTGCTGCTCGCGACATTCCTGACCGGCGTCTTCCAGCTGGGAATGGGCATCGCGCGTCTCGGCGTGCTCGTGAATTTCATTTCGCACACCGTTGTCGTCGGGTTCACCGCGGGTGCGGGGCTGCTCATCATCGCGAGCCAGCTGCAGCATTTCTTCGGCATCCCGATGGAGCGCGGCATGTCGTTCGCCGAGTCCGTTTATGCATTCCTCAGTCGGCTCACCACCGCAAACCTGTACGTCACATGCGTGGGCCTCGTCACGCTGCTTGTCGCCGTCGTCGTGCGCCGCCGCTATGCGCAATTTCCGTTCATGATCGCGGCCATGATCGGGGGGAGCCTCTTCGCGCTCGGACTCGACGCGATACCCGGGCTGCTCGGCGCGCACGGCATTCCCACCGTCACGGCTTTACCCGCGGCGTTGCCGCAACCTTCGACGCCGCCTTTTTCGCTCGAAGCGCTGCGAAAAACAGCGTCGATCGCAGTCGCCATAACGATGCTCGGGCTCACCGAAGCCGTATCGATCGGGCGTGCGATCGCACTCCGGTCTGAACAGCGCATCGACGGCAACCAGGAATTCATCGGCCAGGGCCTTTCGAACATTTTCGGCAGCTTTTTCTCGGCGTATGCATCGAGCGGCTCGTTCAACCGCAGCGGACTGAACTACGAAGCCGGAGCCAAAACGCCGCTCGCGTCGATTTTCGCGGCCCTCGCGCTGATGCTCATCCTGCTCGTCGTCGCACCCCTCGCGCGTTACCTGCCGATACCCGCCATGGCGGCCATCCTGTTCCTGATCGCGTGGGGTCTCATCGATTTCAAAGCCGTGCGCACGATCATCCGAACCAGCCGTTCAGAGGCGGCCGTGCTTGCGGTCACCCTCATTGCAACGCTCACGGCCCAGCTCGAGTTCGCCATTTATATCGGCGTGCTGCTCTCGCTCATGCTGTACCTCATGCGCACGTCCCGGCCTCGCATCGTGGATGTGAAGCCCGATCCCGGCGAGCACAGCTATCTTTTCACGACTGCGAGCGGGCTCCCGGACTGCCCGCAAATTAAAATCGTGCGCATCAACGGCTCAATATTTTTCGGGGCGGTCGATCACGTGCAGGGCGTCCTGCAAAACGTCGATGCGGCAAATCCCACGCAGAAGCACGTGCTGATCGATGCCACGGGGATCAACTTCATCGACATCGCCGGCGCGGAGATGCTCGCGCTCGAAGCAAAGCGGCGCAGACGCCTCGGCGGCGGGCTGTACCTCTATCGTGTGAACGATGAAGTGATGAAGCTCCTCGCCCGCGGCGGCTACCTCGAGGACATCGGCAACGAGAATATTTTTCCTGCGCGCTCGCGGGCCGTCGGATTCATATACCCGAAGCTCGACAGCGAGATATGCCGCAAGTGCGGCGGACAGATCTTCACCGAATGCAAGGCGGCATTGCCCAGCGGAGAGCCGCGTGAGCCGGTACAGCCTGCCGCCGCAGCCTCGGGCCGATAATGAGCAAACGCCTGACAAAAATCTATACACGCACCGGCGATGAGGGCACCACCGGGCTTGCCGACGGCTCGCGAGTCCTGAAAGACACGCCGCGAATCACCGCGATCGGCGAAGTGGACGAGCTCAATTCGGTGCTGGGCCTGCTGCTGGCCGAAGAGCTTCCGGAAGCGCTGCGCGTGAGCATGATCGCGGTCCAGCACGATCTCTTCGATGCGGGCGGCGAGCTGAGTATCCCGGGCCATACTCTCGTCAGCGCAGCCCATGTCGCGCGGCTCGAGCGCGAGCTCGACGCGCTCAACGCGGCGTTACCGGCGCTGACCGATTTTATTTTGCCCGGCGGCTCGCGCGCGGCCGCAGCAGCCCACGTCGCGCGCTCGGTATGCCGCCGCGCCGAGCGCGCGCTCGTCGCCCTCTCGCACGTCGAGGCCGTGCCGCCGGTGCTGATTCAATATTTCAATCGGCTCTCCGACCTGTTTTTCGTGCTCGCGCGCGCGCTCAACCGGCACGCCGGCGGCAGCGATGTGCTGTGGGAGCAGGGGAAGAATCGAAAAGCGTGACAGCCTGAGAGTTCCTAAGCCATGCCTTCCATATAGCGCATGAGCTTTGCGCTCGTCTGACGCAGACGCGCGGACAGCATGGTCACGAGCTTGACGAGAATTTTTGCGCCGAGTTGAGGCCGCTCGAGCGTCATTTTGGCCATGTTCTCGCGGGTGAGCACGCTGAACGTGGTCACCTGCGTCGTGCGGCACGTCGCAAACCGCGGCTCGCCGTCGATCATCGACATTTCACCGATGGTGGTCCCGGCGCCGACCGTGGTCATGTGCTGCTGCTCGAGCGCAAAACCCGTTTTGAGTATGTCGACTTCGCCGCGGATGATGAGCAGCAGATAGTCTCCGAGATCGCCTTCGCGAATGATGGTCTCGTTGGCATCGGAGCGATAGACGCCCATGTACTCGGCGAGCGCGTTGATGTCGTCGCGGCTGAATTCGGCGAAGAGAGGCGCCCTGCCGAGCAGCGTCGCGAGCTCCTCGGCGACGGCGGCATTATCGGCAACCCGCTCGAAACGGCGCAGCTGGTGTTCATCTGCCGGAAACTTCTCGTCGATTTGCACCACGGTGCGATCCTTATGGACGATCCGCTATCGTAGTGTACCAGCGCATCCGGCCCCGCAACCGCCGGCTGCGTTTACTTTATTCCGCTTCCGCTTCCGCCTTCACGCGACGTTGGCGCACGGCCTCGGCAAGCTCGTCGAGCAGCGCGCGGCTTTCGTCCCAGCTGATGCAGCCGTCGGTGATGCTAACGCCATACTGCAGGGCTTTTCCCGGTATGAGGTCCTGACGCCCGCCTTTGAGATGGCTTTCCAGCATGATGCCGAAGATGCGTTTGTCGCCTGCTGCAACCTGCGCCGCTACGTCGTGACCGACGTCGACCTGTTTCTGCGGGTTCTTGCTGCTGTTGCCGTGGCTGAAATCGATCATGAGCCGCGCGGACATACCTGCTTCGGCAAGCCCCTTCGCTGCAGCCTCGACGTTGGCTGCGTCGTAGTTCGGCTGTTTGCCGCCGCGCAATATGATGTGGCAATCCTCGTTACCTGCGGTCGACACGATTGCCGAGTGACCGCCTTTTGTCACCGAGAGGAAATGGTGTGGCGCCTGCGCGGCGCGTATCGCATCGACTGCAATCTTGATGTTGCCGTCGGTGCCGTTTTTGAAACCCACCGGGCACGACAGCCCCGAGGCGAGCTCGCGATGAACCTGGCTCTCCGTCGTGCGCGCGCCGATCGCCCCCCATGCCACGAGATCGGCGATGTACTGCGGCGTGATCATATCGAGGAACTCACAGCCCACCGGCACGCCGCTCTCGTTCAGATCGAGCAGAAGGCGGCGCGCAACGCGCAGGCCCTCGTTGATGTTGAAGCTGCCGTCGAGGTTGGGATCGTTGATGAGACCTTTCCAGCCGACTGTCGTGCGCGGTTTCTCGAAGTACACGCGCATCACGATGAGGAGCTCGCGCCCGAGCTTCTGTCTCGCGTCAGCGAGCTTGAGCGCGTATTCCTTCGCCGCTTTCACGTCATGGATCGAGCACGGGCCCATGATCACCACGACCCGGTCGTCCGCGCCGTGGAGTACGCGATGAATCTCCTGACGGGTCTCGACAACCGTCTTCGCCGCCTTTTCAGTGATGCCGAATTCCCGGAGCACGTGGGACGGCGGCACCAGCTCCTTGATCTCCCTGATTCGTAAATCGTCGGTCTTAAATTGCATGCTGCTTCCAAGCCATTGAAATCAATGCATTATACACCAGAGCATCAGGGGGCCGACGCTGCCTGGAAAGAGCGGAGCGTCACATACGCGACGCCGGCCGCATACCGTCCGTATTCCTCGAACCAGAATGCGAAATGCGCTCGCGATCAGACTGTGCCGCCAACGGTCAGCGCGTCGATGCGCAACGTCGGCTGCCCAACACCTACTGGCACGCTCTGACCTTCCTTGCCGCACGTGCCCACGCCGGTATCGAGCGCCATGTCGTTCCCGATCATCGCAACGCGCGTCAGCGCATCGGGACCGTTGCCGATCAGGGTCGCGCCTTTCACCGGATAGGTCACCTTACCGTTCTCGATCATGTACGCCTCCGATGCCGAGAACACGAACTTGCCATTGGTGATATCGACCTGCCCGCCGCCGAAGTTGACCGCGTAAAGACCATTCTTCACCGAACTGATGATCTCCTGCGGATCCTTGTCGCCCGCGAGCATGTACGTATTCGTCATGCGCGGCATAGGAATGTGGGCGTACGATTCGCGTCGACCGTTGCCGGTGGGCGGCATGCCCATCAGCCGCGCGTTCAGACTGTCCTGCAGATAGCCGCGCAGCACGCCGTTTTCTATGAGCACGTTGCGCTGCGTGGCATTGCCTTCGTCGTCGATGTTGAGCGAGCCGCGCCGCAGCGGCAGCGTACCGTCATCGACCACCGTCACACCGGGAGCGGCGACGCGCTCGCCGATGCGTCCGCTGAAAGCCGAAGTGCCTTTGCGATTGAAATCGCCTTCGAGGCCGTGTCCGATCGCTTCATGCAGCAGCACACCGGGCCATCCCGGGCCGAGGACCACCGTCATCGGTCCCGCAGGCGCGGGACGCGCATCGAGATTCACGAGCGCCTGATGCACCGCTTTCTGCGCGTAGTCCTGCAGGAGCGCGTCCGTGAAGTACCCATAATCGACGCGCCCCCCGCCACCCGAGCTTCCCTGCTCGCGCCGACCGTCGTGCTCCACGATCACCTGCACCGATAATCGGACGAGCGGCCGCACATCGGCAGCAAGAACGCCGTCGGAGCGCGCGACGAGCACGACTTCGTAGTCGCCCGCGAGCCAGGCCATGACTTGCGTCACGCGAGTGTCGAGTGAGCGCGCGTAACGTTCCAGGCGCTCGAGCAGCGCCACCTTCGTCGGATCGTCGAGGCTTGCCAGCGGATCCTGCGCTTTGTAGAGATTGCGGCCCGGGCCGCGTTTTATGACCTGCACGCCGGCCGTTTGTCCGGCACGCGCAATCGCACGCGTCGCTTCGGCCGCGGACTTCAGCGCGTCCAGGCTGATGTCGTCGGAATACGCGAAGGCGGTCTTCTCTCCGCTCACCGCACGCACGCCGACTCCCTGGTCGATGTTGAAGCTGCCCGATTTGACGATGCCTTCTTCGAGGCTCCACGATTCGTTGCGGCTGTACTGGAAATACAGGTCCGCGTAATCGACCCGGTGCGACATGATCTCGCCGAAGACCGTTTGCAGACGCTGGTCGTCCAGCGAATACGGTGCGAGCAGAATTTCCTGCGCTTTGGTGAAAGGGATGTCCAGCGTCTGGATTCCTGCCAGGTCCTGCGTCTGCGTCTGAAAAGTCACGGTCGGAGCTCACTCATAAAAAAACAAGGATGCGTCGGAATGGCGTGGATACGCGCGAGGTGCAGCGCGAGTAGCCTGCCATCAACTCAGCGTGCGATGGCTCAATGCAGGGAGGCTTTGCCGCAGCTTTTGCGTGTGCCCGTGATTGATGTTGCCGATGACGACCCCTGAGCCGCGCGGCAGACGGTCGAGAACGACGCCCCAGGGATCGACCAGCATCGTGTCGCCATGGGTCTCGCGGCCGTTTACATGATAACCGCCTTGAGCCGGCGCCAGCACGTAAGCCAGATTTTCTATGGCACGCGCACGAATCAGCGTCTCCCAATGCGCCTTGCCGGTCGTTTCGGTAAACGCGGAAGGCGCCAATATCAGGTCGACGTCTTTCATTGCCCGGTAGAGCTCGGGAAATCGCAGGTCGTAACAGATCGAGAGGCCCAGTCGTCCAAACGGCGAATCCAGGACCACGACGTCCTTGCCGGGCTCGATCGTTCGCGGCTCGGAATAGCTCTCCTTGCCCATCTCGAAGCCGAAGAGATGAATTTTGTCGTAGCGCGCGACGCGCTTGCCGGTATCGTCGTACACGAGGCAGCTGTTGCGTACTTTGTCCGGCACCGAGGCAACAAGCGGTACCGAGCCGCCGACGATCCATACACCGTGGCGGCGCGCCGTGGCCGAAAGGAATTCCTGAATCGGGCCACGTCCCTCTTCTTCGCGCACTTTCACTTTGTCGCGCTCGTTCAGCCCCAGGATCGGGAAGTACTCGGGAAGCGCGACGAGCTTCGCGCCCTGCTCGACTGCGAGCTCTATCAGGCGGGCGGCTTCCCTGAGATTACCTTCGACCTTCGGGCCTGACGCCATCTGCACGGCAGCGATGCGCACGCTCCCCGGCTGCGGCTCGGGCTCGCGCCGGACGAACGTGAAATCGCGTGCGGTGGTGTGCAGACGACTGCTCATGGAAGTATTTCTATCTTGAGCGCCGCCCCGGGCTCGAGGTCACTGCGCAGCGCGATACGCCGCGTATCGATCGCCAGCGCGCCGAGCCACGAGCGGAGCTCTTCCGCCTGCACCAGCGGCTCCTGGCCTGCACTGTGATGGATCACGATCTGTGCCTCCGGTTTGGCAAGCGCCGCCCGCACAGCGCCTTTTACACTGTCCTGCGCCAGCAGCGTGCTGCCCGTGCGCGGCCGGTCCCAAAGCTCCGGCGCGACCTCGATCGTTTGCGCAGGCGCTTGAACGGCAGCTGCGGCATACACGCCGACTAAGATCAATCTTAGCATCACGGTCCACTATCACCCGTAGTTTGATGGGCGGCGGTCCGCTCCACTTTGGCGACGTGCGGATCCGACCAGTTGCCGGTCACGTTGTATTCGAAGGAGACGAGCTGCTCGATCGGGTCCTTGAGGATCTTCTGCGCGAGAAATGCGGCAACGCCGGCGATCGGCCCGCCGATGAGCGCGCCCGCGATCGAAACGCTTTCCGAAAGATGCGGCGTGACGCGAACCCGCAGCTTCTGCGTCTCGCGCGCAAGATCGACGTCGCCGGTCATGATGACGCGCGCCGAAGGGCCGGCGATGCGAAAGTTGTCCGTGTGCGCGATACCGCGATCGATTTTGACCGGGCCCAGTATGCCGTCGAAGGCAAAGCCTTCGCTGAAGACATCCCGGAAATCGAGCGTGATTCGGCGCGGCAGCGCCTGCAGCGAAAGAATGCCGAGCAGTTTCGCCATGCCGGGCTCGAGCTTGACGAACTGGCCGTTGGCGGCGTCGAACACGAGATTGCCGCTGAGCGTCGGGTAATCGAAATCGTGGGGACTGCCGGCCCACGACAGATTTCCTTCGATTTTTGCGGTGCCGCGGCGTATCCCACTCGGCAGCGCCCAGCGCGCGAGTGCCCTGCCGATGTCGGTGACGTCGATGCGCAAGTTGAGCTGCGTGCGCGGCTGTGTGAGCCAGCCCTGCCACAGCCCATCCGCAGTAAGCACGTTGTCGGGGCTCGAAATCCTGAGTTTTTCGATGCGCCAGTCGCGCTCCTGGTGTACGGCGTTCAACTCGAGCTTGCCCAGCTGCTTGATGCCGTACTGAAATTGCTCGACGACCACATCGAGCGCCGGAAGCTCGAGCGCCTTGCCGGAAGGCGGCTTCGTGATCGCCGTGCTCGGCTTGCCTTCGGCGGTCGGCAGCGTGAGCCTGCGCAGCCGCGCAGTGAGGCGCCCTTTCCCTTCGCCACGCCACATCACGCCGCCTTCGATTTCACGGCCGGCCAGCGTGAACTGCGTGACCGCTTTTTCAGTCCAGGCGTTCACCGAAATGTCATTGAAGCGCCGGCCGAAGAAACCGACTTCGCCGAATTTCACGTCCGCCCCCGCCAGCGTATAGCTCGTATCGCCTTCCTCGCCGCGGCTGAAAGCGAGCCAGTCGTCGAAATCGAACGTCTTGAGCGCGCCGGCGATCCAGACCCCATTCCGGGTCGGCTCGCCCGCCTCGCCACCGCCGAGCCGCACGGCGGCCCGCTCGATGATCGTCTGCTTGCCGTCGTGGCGTCTGACGAGCTCGGCTTTGACGATCTCGCCATAGGAGATCGAGACGCGGTCCTGCTGTGCCCCGGCAAAACGCCGCTCGATGCGCAGCGGGACGGTGTCCGTGGCGGCCTTCGCGAAAGGCGCAGGGAGGCTCGAGCTGATGCCCTGCAGATTCGATTCGAGCACGATTTCGGGGACCTTCTTGCGCAGTGTCAACACGCCTCGCCAGTCAGTCGCCCCGCGCATTTGCTGCATCCACGTCGGTCCGCCGGCTTTCCGCACGTTGTCCGCGTTGACGCGTCCCTGCATCGTCACGCGCATCGGACCATCGCGCTGGCTCGCTGCAGTGCCTGCGACAGGTCCGCCCAAAAAGATGCCGCTTACGCCAGGAACGCGCACCGAATTTTCGGTGAATTCGATACGTCCGCCTGCCTGTTCGAGCGGCGGTACATCGCGCTCGAATACGAAATGGTTCTGGTTGAAGGCGTACGTGCCGGCCACTTTGTTGCCGGATTCCTGCCCGAGAGGCAGCGTGAGCCGCAACGCGAGCTTACCGGCGCCTTGCGCCTGCATGCCGTCGGTGAAGTGATCGATCATGCCGCTGACGGGACTTTTGGCGACGAAAGTGAGGAAGTCGGCGGTGCTCCCTTCTGCTTCGCCCTTGATTTCGAGCACCTCCGGATGCACGGTCATGTCGGCGATTCCGCCCTGCACCGGACCGAGCTTCACGCCGAGCACCGCGCCCTGGCGCGCATTGAAATCCATGCGAGTGCCGCGAAACTGTAGATCGCCTTCGATGTTTTCGATGCGCGGCCAGCGATCCGCGTAATCAAGCGTGCCGCCGAAGATTTTCGCGGTGATGTGAAAGATGCCGCGTCGGTCCTGGGGGAAAGGAAAATCTTCGAGCCGGCCTTTGATTCTGAAGCGCACATCGTTGGACGCGCCGGCAATGATCGCGCGCTCGAGCCATGGCCGGACCTTGCGCAGATGGTTCACCGGCATATAGCGGGGGACGCTGCGCGCGTCCACGCGCGAAAGACTGCCCGTGAGGTCGATCTCGCCGCGTCCCTGCGGCGGACTGCGGTAGCTTCCAAAGGCCGTACCCGCACCGTCGGCATTGGCGAATGAGACGTTGCTGAAACGCAGCTCGACGCGTTCTGCGCTGCGGGTCCACGCGAGATTCGCAGTCAGCGTGTCCAATGTGAGCGGAGCGCTGAAGACATCAGGCAAGTCCAGTCTCGCGGCCTGCCCCTTCAATTCGAGAGTGCCGCCTTTCTCGGTGCCGTCGATGCTGCCGCTCAAACCGGATACGCCCGGGAGCTTCCCCCAGCGGTTGAAAGCGAAATTATTGAAGCGGCCGCGCGCGCTGTACTGCTCCGGAGCCGGCCACTTGCCTTTCCATTTGACGACGAGATCGTGAACGCTGCCGCGGGGCGAGTAGCCGAGCAAATCCGCACGCAGCCCTTCCTCTATCGGCAGGCGGTCACCGAGGCTCGCAAGCGGTCCGAGCTCGAGCGCATTTGCATTCAGCTCGCCGTGCTGCACGTGCTGCTTGTCCTCGCTCACGCGCACCAGAAATTCGGCGCTCGGCAAAACGACTCCGCCGGCGGACAACGCGACCTGATGCGTCGAAAACTCGAAACCGGAGGGAATATGTTTCCACGCAAAGCGTCCCGAAACCGTTTCGAGATCGAGCTCCGGCAGACCTTCGCGCAGCCGCGTGCGCACGCCAGCGAGCTTTACGTCGGCGATGATCTCGGCGAGCCGATGGTTGGTAAAGGTGAGCCACGTCCGCACTGCGCCCTTACCGCGTGAAATTTCGACCGGAATATTGACCCAGGCATTCCACGCGGCCACATCCGGCGATTCGACCTGCAGATAAAGCTTGCCGTTCCAGTTGGCAACGACCTCGGCTCCAGTGCCGCGCACGTCACCGCGTACATCGAGCGGTCCGGCGAGCTCGGGGGGTGGTCGCGCGCGCAGACCGAAACGGTGACGGTTGCCGTGATTCACCATTTGCACTCCGACGCCCGCGAGCTCCAGCGGGGGCGCCTGACGCAGCTCGTCGGTCCACGACACGATGGCGTCGTGCACTTCGACGTCAGGCTGCTCCAGCAACCACTCGGTGAAACCGGCGTGCTTGTCGTCCTTCATTTCGAGCTCGATACCCGCGACCGAAAGAACGCCGGTTGGATCGCGGCGCACCACCAGCACGGGGCGATGAATGTCGAGCGAATGGAAATGCAGATTGAAAGCAGCCAGCGAGCGCCACGCGAGGGTGCTTTCGACGCGCTCGAGCTTGAGCGCACGGCGCCCGGCCTTGTCGAAGATGGTGAGGTCTTCGACCACGAGGCGGGGCCGCATGCCGTCCCAGTCGCCGGCGATCTTGCCGATCGTGATGCGCACTTTCGCGGCGCGGCTCACGGCCGCTGCAATATCCTCGCGATAGTTCTGGATGTTAGGCAGCAGCCAGTAGCGCAAGCCCAGCACGACGAACGCGCACGTGAGCGCGACACCCACCACCGTCCACGCGAGCGCGCGCGAGGTCCAGATCGAGCTCGTTCTTACCCAGCGCAAGGCTGCGGTGAAAGACACCTTTTTTGCCTGATAAACCCAGAAATGCGATAGTCGAACAACGGGTTAGTATTGTACCCTCAGTAATCCGGCCACTGCATGAAACCGAACAACGTGCCGGCGGCTCGAGCCGCCGACAAAGTGCTCGTCACCGCCTCGCGCTACAGCCGCTACGTCCGCGGCCTGCTCGCAGCCCAGCCCGATCTCGCCCAGCGCACGCAATTTAATCGAGCGTGGGATGCAACTCGTATGCGCGCAAGGCTCGCCGCCTTCAACGGCGAGGGCGTGGACGCAGCACGAGCACTCCGCGAGTTGCGCAAGGAGGTCATGCTGACCCTGATTGCGCGGGACCTTGCGGGTTGGGGCGATCTCGCGGAAGTCGTGGCCACGACCACGGCGCTCGCCGAAGCGGCGATCGATACCGCCTCAGCAGCCCTGCATGCCGAGCTTGCTCGCCAGTATGGCGAACCGCGGGGGGAAGCGAGCGGTGCGCTCCAGCGCGTGCACGTGGTCGGCATGGGCAAGCTCGGCGGCGCAGAGCTCAACGTGTCATCCGATGTCGATCTCGTCCTGCTCTACCCCGAGGACGGTGCAACCGACGGCGCGCGCACGCTCAGCAACCACGAGTTCTTCACGCGCCTGGCGCGCCGCCTTTCCGCCATGCTTTCCGAAAGAACCGCAGACGGTTACGTTTTCCGCGTCGATCTGCGGCTGCGGCCGTACGGCGAGAGCGGACCGCTGGTGGCGAGCTTCGACGCGCTCGAGAACTATTTCATTACTCAAGGGCGCGAATGGGAGCGCTATGCGTGGATAAAGGCACGCCCGCTCACTGGCGATCGGGGCGGTGAAGTGCTCGAGCTCGTGCGGCCTTTCGTTTTCCGCCGCCATTTCGATTTCAGCGCGTTTGCGTCGATGCGCGAGCTGCACGAGCAGGTGCGCCGCGAAGTCACGCGCCGCGATATCGCCGACAACATCAAGCTCGGTCCGGGCGGCATACGCGAAATCGAATTCATCGTGCAGCTGTTTCAGCTGATACGCGGCGGACGCGATGCCGCATTGCGGCGCCAGCCGACGCTGTCCGTACTGCCATTGATCGGTGAGCGCCGGCTGCTCGCCCACGACGCCATCGCGGAGCTCACGTCGGCCTACGTGTTCCTGCGCAATCTCGAGCACCGGCTGCAGTATCTCGACGATGAGCAGACTCACACCCTGCCGCGCTCACCCGAAGACCGCCAGCTCATTGCGGAGACGATGGGCCACGCGCAGTACGAAGCGCTTCAGGAAGCACTCGAGCAGCACCGCAGCAACGTGAGCCGCCACTTCAACCGCATTTTCGAAGCTTCGCCGCAGCCCCGCGACGATCTCGCGATCGTTTGGAACGAGGCCGCAACCCGCGCGGGCGACGAGCAACTCGAGCAAGTACTGACGCGCCTCGGTTACACGCGCGCCGACGAAGTCCAGCGGCGTGTGAATGCGCTCAGGCTGAGTCTGCGCTATCGGCAAATGCCGGCCGCGAGCCAGGCCCGGCTCGAAAGGCTCATTCCGCTCGCAGTGCAGGCCGCCGCAGCACGTCCGAATGCCGAAGACACGTTCGACCGTATTTTGCAGCTGCTCGAAAGTGTCAGCCGCCGCGAGTCGTATCTTGCATTGCTCGAACAATACCCGGAGGCGCTCGCGCGCGTGGCGGAGCTCATGAGCGCGAGCCCGTGGGCGGCGCAGTACCTGACCCAGCATCCGATACTGCTCGACGAGCTGCTCGATACGCGCACGCGCAACGACGCGCCCGATTGGCCGGCGCTCACCTCGGTGTTGCGCAGTGAAATCGCAGCGGCCGAAGGCGATGTCGAGAAGCAAATGGACCTGCTGCGACATTTCAAGCACGTGCAGACACTGCGGCTGCTCGCGCAGGATCTCAACGGCGTACTGCCGCTGGAAAAGCTCTCCGATCATCTGAGCGATCTCGCCTCGCACATACTGGAGATCGTGGTGACGCTTGCGTGGCAGGGTGTGCGG
>DATLEF010000008.1:0-2410 GCA_035525455.1 Burkholderiales bacterium | reverse complement strand
CGCAGCTCGCCACGGAGATCGGCGATGCCGTAGAGGAAATCGATGTCAACCCCGTGATACTCGACCCCGCCTCAGGCAGGGCGGTGATCGTGGACGCGCTGATCACACGCAGGCAAACATGACACTGCCGCAAGCCGATCCGCTGGTGCCGGCGCAAGCGCAAGATCTGGCCCAGCGCCGAGGTGCAACAAATCAAGTGAGGAGGCTCCCGTGAAGCAATCTTTTGCAGCACTGCTGCTCTGTGCCGCAGTCGCGCCGGCCCATGGCGCCGACCGCGCTGCGTCATACCCGACCAAGCCGATCCGCATGATCATCTCGTGGCCCGCGGGCGGCAGCGCTGACGGTGTCGGCCGCGTAGTCGCCGAGCGCCTGACGAGAAACCTCGGACAGCAGGTCGTCGTGGACAACCGCGCAGGCGCAGGTGGGACGATCGGCACGCAGGCTGTCGTTCGCGCCGAACCGGATGGCTACACGCTGCTCTTCGCTGCACCTTCGGAGCTTTCGGTCGCGGCGGCGACGGTGCAAGCGCTGCCCTACGATCCGGTGAAGGATCTCCAGCCGATCACGCAGGTCATGCGCGGCCCGTACGTGCTCGTCGCACATCCGAGCTTCGGGCCGAATACGGTCCCGGAGCTGATCGGCTACGCGAAGGCGAACCCCGGCAAAGCCAACTACGCGTCGTTCGGAACCAATACGCTGAACCACCTGTATGGCGAGCAGCTCAAGTCGCTCGCGGGCATCGATATCGTGCACGTGCCATACAAGGGTGGCGCGCCGGCGATGACCGACCTGCTGGGCGGCCAGGTCCAGTTGATGTTCGAGAACATCGGCGTTGTCCTACCGCTCATGAAAAGCGGCAAGCTGAAGGCGATCGCGGTGATGGCGCCGCAGCGCCTGCCGAGCGTGCCGAATCTGCCGACGCTGGCCGAGCACAAGATCGACATGGGGAATGGTACGTGGCTCGGTCTGCTCGCGCCGGCAAAAACGCCGAAGGCGATCGTCGACAAGCTACACGACCAGGTTGTCGCCGCGTTGAACGCGCCCGAAGTGCGCAAGGCATTCGAAGATCGTGTGATCGAGCCGGTCGGCAACACGCCGCAGGAGTTTGCGAAGCACATTCAGACCGAGACCGCGCAATGGAAGCAGCTGGTCGCGAAAGCGGGTCTGATGATTCAGTAACCACGTTCGGGGAGCCGCTGTTATGGCCGGGGAAGCCGATCTCGTTCTATATGAAGTCCGCGATGCCGTCGCGATCATTACGCTCAATCGCCCCGAAAAACGAAACGCGCTCTCGCGCGCGATGTGGCGCCAGATAGACGCGGCGTTTCAGCGCGCGGAGGAAGACGCGAACGTGAGAGCGATCGTGCTCTCGGGCAACGGCAAAGGCTTCTGCGCGGGCGCCGATATCGCCGGCGGCGAAGACCCCACCGAGCCGCTGCCGTGGCTCGAGTTCCACCAGAAGCATCACAAGCGGCAGTTCTCGATGTGGTCGAGCTCGAAGCTCATCATCGCTGCGATCCACGGTTTCGCGGTGGGACGAGGGCTGGAGATCGCTTTGTGGTGCGATCTGGTCGTTGCTTCAGAAGACGCGAGAATCGGCCAGCCGGAAGTGCGCGAGGGGTGGGTGTTGTGGAGCGTCGTCCCGTGGCTCGTCGGGCCTCAAAAAGCGAAGTATTTCATGATGAGCGGCGACATGATTCCCGCGCGCGAGGCCGAGCAGATGGGGCTCGTCACGAAAGTTGTTCCGGCAGGCACCGCGCGCGATGAAGCAATCAAGCTCGCGGTGAAGCTCTCGCATGTGCCGCCGGTCGCCGCGCGCGCCGTGAAGCACATGGTCAATCTCGCCTACGAGACGATGGGAATCCGCTCGCATCAGGCGCAGGCCGCGCCGATGTCGGCGCTTGCCGCATCGATGTCGCCGGAGGAGCGCGGCACCGCCGAGCTCGAGCGCATCCGCCAAGAAAAAGGTTTTAAGGAGTCGGTGCGGTTGCGCGACGCACCGTTTGAAAACTAACAGCTACCGTCATTCCTGACCGCGCGAGCCGAGCTTCCACGAGTTGTGGCCCGGCATACTGTTTCCAGTATATGAGCAGGGACGCGTCGCCGCGTCGACATACGCGTCGGCAACTTCCGCTTTGGGGCCAAATGGGGAAGTTCGTCGCCTGCGCGCTGCGCGACGAGCGCTTTCGCGAAGTCCGCGCGCTTATCTATTCCGGCTGGATCCCGGCCGCTTTCATGACCTTCGCCCATTTCACCATCTCGGTTCGGATGAGCTTCGCGAATTCGTCCGGGGTGGAGGGCTCCGGGTTGAGTCCCTGTTTCTCGATCTGCGCGCGCATCTGAGGATCCGCGAGCACCTGCTGAAGCGCGGCGCCGAGTCTTTCCACGCGCGCTTTCGGCGTGCCGCCGG
>DATLEF010000205.1:0-8742 GCA_035525455.1 Burkholderiales bacterium | reverse complement strand
GGGAGGCCCGAGCCTTCAGGCGAGCGCCGCCCGTCGGCACGACACGCCCGAAGGAAAGGAGGTTACGGAGGGAAACCATGGGTTTCCCTCTGTTCGTAGGGCGGCGAAGCCCGAGCCTTCAGGCGAGCGCCGCCCCCTATCGACAGGTTAGAATCGAACCGCACGAATGTTCACACTCAGAATTCGTAATGCCGCGCGCCGGCTGCTGCTTGCAGCCCTCCTTTTCGCGCCCTTGGCGGCAGGCGCCGCTCAGGACGACGATTTCCTCGCGGCGCGTGAAGCGTTCCGCTCGGGCGACGCCCGCAAGCTCGATTTCTACGCGGCGCGCCTGCAGAACTACGTGCTCGAGCCTTACATCACCTATTGGCGCCTGCGGCTTCGCCTCGAGGATGCGAATCCTGCGGAAGTCCGCCGCTTTTTCGCAAGTTACGCCGACACCCCGCTCGCGAATCGCCTGCTCGTCGACTGGTTGAAATACCTGGGGCGCACGCAGCAATGGGATATGTTCGACGTCGATAGCTCTCGTTACAGCGGCGACGATCTCGACGTCACGTGTTACGGTATTCAATCGAAGGTTCGCGCACACCCTGAAGCGCAGGCCGAAGCACGCTCGCTCTGGTTCGTGCCGCGCGAGCTGCCGGACGGTTGCCAGACGCTCATGAGTGTTCTCCTGCAGGAGCGCAAGCTCACTGAAGAAGACATCTGGACGCGTGTGCGTATCGCGCTCGAAGCGGGGCAAGTGTCGATGGCGCAGCGCGCGAGCGCCTACCTTCCGGCAGGCCAGCAACCGGACGCGCGCGCACTGTCGACGATCTCGACCAATCCTGCGGGCTACCTCGAAAAACAGCAGTTCGACCTGAAGACGCGCGCCGGGCGCGAAGCCGTCATGTTTGCCGCGTATCGCCTCGCACGGACTTCGCCGCAGCAGGCTGCTGCGCACTGGACGCGTCTCGAATCGAGGTTCAGCGCTGAGGATCGTGCCTATGTTTGGGGACAGCTCGCGCTTTTTGCGGCGATGCGTCACGACCCGGAGGCGCTCGCGTGGTACGCGAAGGCGCGCGATCTCTCCGATGCCCAGCTTGCGTGGAAAGTGCGCGCGGCGCTGCGTGCGCGCAACTGGCGCGAAGTGCAGGCGGCGATCGATGGCATGACCAGCAAGGAGCGCGAGCTGTCGGCGTGGCGCTATTGGAAAGCGCGCGCGCTGAAAGCATCGGGACGGAACGAGGAAGCGCTGGCGCTGTTCCGCCCGATTTCGCGCGAATACAGTTTTTACGGGCAGCTCGCACTGGAGGAGCTCGGCGAGCGCATCTCGACACCGCCCGCGGTATTCAAGCCGAGCGCGGCAGAAATTCGCGCGATGAACGAAAACCCGACCGTGCGCCGCGCCTTGGAGTTTTACCATCTGAATTTACGCGTCGACGCAACGCGCGAGTGGATCTGGCTCGTGCGCAATCTCGACGACAAACAGCTCCTGACCGCAGCCGAAGTTGCGCGCCGTCACGAGCTGTACGATCGCACCATCAATACCGCGGACAAGACCGAGAGCGTGCACGACTTCAGCCTGCGCTACGTCGCGCCATACCGCGAGGTGCTCAAAGTGCGTGCCGGTCAAATGAACCTGGACGAAGCGTGGGTGTACGGTCTAATCCGCCAGGAAAGCCGGTTCATCGTCGATGCGCGCTCCCATGTTGGCGCGAGCGGTCTGATGCAGCTCATGCCGGCGACCGCGAAATGGGTGGCGAAGAAAATGGGATTGCGTGCCATCGGAGACGTGACCGAAGTCGATACCAACGTAAGCCTGGGCACGTATTACCTGAAGCACGTGCTCGATACTCTGGACGGCCAGCCGGTGCTCGCTTCGGCAGCCTACAATGCAGGGCCGGGCAGGGCGCGGGCGTGGCGTCCCGAGGAGACCGTGGAAGGCGCAATTTACGCCGAGACGATTCCCTTCAACGAAACGCGCGACTACGTGAAAAAAGTGATGTCGAACGCGAGCTACTACGGACATGTGTTCAGCCAGCAGCTGCAGTCTCTCAAGCAGCGACTCGGCATGATCGGCCCGCGCCAGCGCAGCCGCGAAGCAAGCCTCGGCGATACACCTTGATCATTAACGACGTGTTGGTACTCGGCGGCTCCGGTTTCGTGGGACGCCATGTTTGTCACCAGCTGGTGGCGCGCGGCTATCGGGTGACGGTGCCGACTCGCAACCGCGAGCGTGCCAAGGAAGACCTGATCCCGCTGCCGACGGCGGAGGTCGTGGACGCCGACGTACACGATCCGCAGACGCTCGCGGCACTCACCCGCAACTGTGACGCGGTGGTGAATCTCGTGGGCGTGCTCCACGATGGCCGCGGCCAGGCATCGTTCCGCGAGGCCCACGTCGAGTTGACGCGCAGGGTCGTCGAGGCGTGCCGCGCGAGGGGAATCCGGCGCCTCCTGCACATGAGCGCGCTCAACGCCGACCCGCGCGGACCGAGCGCCTATCTGCGCTCCAAAGGCGAAGCGGAGACGGTCGTGTGCGAATCCGGTCTCGATTTCACGATATTCCGGCCTTCTGTCATTTTCGGGCGCGAGGACCGCTTTCTCAATCTGTTCGCGCAGCTGCAGCGTTTGCTTCCGGTTGTTTTTCTCGCGATGCCGAATGCGCGCTTCCAGCCCGTATTCGTGCAGGACGTCGCTGCCGTTTTCGCCGAAAGCTTGAAGCGCCTCGAAAGTTTTGGGCGTGCTTATGAGCTCGCAGGTCCGAGGGTCTACACCTTACGCGAGCTGGTGCAATACGTCGGTGAGTTGACGGGTCATCGGCGGCTGATCATCGGTCTGGGTCCGCGCTCGTCGCGCCTGCAGGCGTTGGCGATGGAATTCCTGCCGGGCAAGCTCATGACGCGCGACAACGTCGACTCGATGAAGCTCGACAGCGTCTCGGCAGAGCCGCTGCCGTTCGGGGTGAGTGCGACCGCCCTCGAAGCGGTGGCGCCCACATGGCTTGCGCAGCGGACCCCGCGCGGGCGCTACCAGCAGTTCCGCGAGCGGACGCACGGCGGACGATGAAGGTCTACGTCGTCGGCGGGGCCGTGCGCGATGAGCTGCTCGGACTGCCGGTGAAGGACCGCGATTTTGTCGTCGTCGGCGCAACGCCCGAGGAGATGATCGATCTGGGCTTCCGTCCCGTCGGCAAGGACTTCCCGGTCTTTCTTCATCCCGAAACGCACGAAGAGTACGCGCTCGCCCGCACCGAGCGTAAGACCGCGCCCGGCTATCACGGCTTTCAATTTCACGCGGCGCCCGACGTGACGCTCGAGCAGGACCTGGAGCGGCGCGACCTGACTATCAACGCGATCGCGCGGGATGAAGCCGGGCACCTCATCGATCCTTTCTACGGCGCCGAAGACCTGAGCGCGGGCATCCTGCGCCACGTGAGTCCGGCTTTCGCCGAGGACCCGGTGCGCATATTGCGCCTCGCGCGTTTTGCCGCGCGCTTCGGTTTCGATATCGCCCCCGAGACTGCGGCGCTCATGCGCACCATGGTCGAGAACGGCGAAGCCGACGCGCTCGTGCCGGAGCGGGTGTGGCAGGAGCTTGCGCGCGGGCTTATGGAAACGCGCGCGTCGCGGGTTTTCGAAGTGCTCCACGAGTGCGGGGCGCTCGCGCGCGTGGCACCGCAGCTCGCGGTACTGTTCGACGACCCCGAGCACGCGCAAGGAGCGCTCAACGCGCTCGATGCCGCTGCGGAGGCCGACGAACCACTTGAAGTGCGGTTTGCCGCGCTCGTGCGTACTCTCGATCCCTACGCCGTGGAAATTCTGGCAGAGCGCCTGAAGGTGCCCGCGGCGGTGCGCGACCTTGCCGTGCTCTCCGCACGCCACGCCAATTCGATCGCCGATGCGGACGCGTTGGCACCCGAGGCGATACTGGAGCTCCTCAATGCGACCGATGCGTGGCGTCGGCCCGAGCGTTTCTCTCAGCTCCTGCACGCCTCACTCGCTGCCGAAGCGTATCGCACGGCTGCCTTAGAGCGGCTTGAGCGCACACGAAAGGCCGCCGCCGCTATAGATGCCGGCGCCATTGCACAATCGAGCGCGGGCGCTGAAGCCATCCGCAAGCGCCTGAGCGCAGCCCGACTCGACGCGATAAGATCGGCCCTCGAGAAATAACCCCCCAAAAGAGGACTGCAGTGATCGATCTGTATACCTGGAGCACACCCAACGGTCGCAAGGTTTCCATCATGCTCGAAGAGCTCGGCCTTCCCTATCGCACACACCCGATCAACATCGGTCAGAGCGACCAGCTCAAAGCCGAGTTCATCGCGATCAATCCCAACAGCAAGATTCCCGCAATCGTGGATCCTGACGGCCCCGACGGCGAGCCGATCTCGTTGATGGAATCCGGCGCGATCCTGATCTATCTCGCCGAAAAATCGGGGCGGCTCATGCCGGCGAAAGCGCGCGCGCGCCACGTCGCGCTGCAGTGGCTCATGTTCCAGATGGGCGGTGTGGGCCCGATGTTCGGGCAGGTGCACCACTTCTTGCGCGCCGCGAAAGAGCCCGTGCCGTACGCGATCGAGCGCTACACGAAAGAAACGCAGCGGCTCTATGGTGTGCTGAACCAGCGCCTCGAGGGCCGCGAATATCTCGCCGACGAATATTCGGTCGCAGACATCGCTACGTACCCCTGGGTCGCGCGTTACGAGTGGCACAAGACGCGCCTCGAGGATTTTCCGCACGTAAAGCGGTGGTTCGATTCGATCTCCGCGCGACCTGCTGTTCAACGCGGCATGGCAGTGCCATCGTAGGACGCGTGTAGCCGGAGTTCTCGATCTCATCGCAGTGCGCTTGCGGCACCATGGGTCTCATCGCTTCGTCCTTTCGGGACGCGCGTAGCGCTGCAGCAGGCCCACGATCTCGCCCGTCTTCAACTCCGGCACCGTTCGCATTTCGGCGCTGCCGACCACAGTGTTCGACCACATCATGTGCCGCTTCATGCGCTCGACGACCTGCGGCCACTCGCGCGCAGTGTGTTGCCGGGGGTCGGGAAGCGCATGGCACTGCGAGCAGGCGATACTGAACATCTGACCGGCCTGCGTGCCGAGCGCCGGGTGAGACGGATCGATCTCGGCTTGCGCGTGCTTCTCGAGATATCGCGTGAGCGTCTGCACCTCAGCTTCGGTAGGCGCCTGCACCTGCCCCATCATGTCTTTCATGACCTCGGCCAGGTTGCCGTTTCCGCGCATGCGCCACACCATGCGTTCGACCACGCTTTGCCAGCGCGCGGCCGTATGCATGTGGGGGTTCGGCAGGTGATGGCATTGGACGCAGTAACGCAGCGTAAGCCGCGCGCCTTCGGAGGACGGCTCGGGCAGCTCGCGCGGCGCGATCGCCGGCGGCAATATGCGCTGGAGCATGGCGCCGTGAGGACTGCGTGCCCATGCGCGCTTCGCTTGCGCGACTTCGGATTCCGCTGCGCGGGCGCTCGGTATGAGCCATGCCGCGCCCTGCCACAGCAGGACCAGCGCGATCACGAACAGCACGTAGCGCAGCACTTTCCTGTAAGTGTCGGCTCCGATGTAACGCTGCATGCGCGTTCCGGCATACACACCTGCGAGAGCCACGAGTGTCAGCGGCACGTTTGCGAGCGCCTGCGAAACGCGGATCTGCCCGGCAATCGCGAGCGTGCCCGCCTGCACGATTTTGCCGCCGAGAAAACAGAGATTGAGTATCTGCGTCATGACTGTAACTTCGACGCCCAGCAGCATGAAATAAATCAGCAGGGGCGGCAAAGAATTGTTTACGCTGCCCGAGAAGAAGCCGCCGATGAGTCCGAACACCATAGCCGAGAGCCGATGCCGGCGCGCGAGCCAGCTCCAGTCGAGCCGCGCCAGTGCGCCCTGGCACAGATAAGCAAAAATCGCGACCGCAAGCAGTATCCTGATCGGTTCCTGCGGCGCGAGCACCAGAAACTGCGCGCCGAGATACGAGCCGACGAGCACCCACGCCGCGACCGGCCAGTAACGGCCAAGACTTGCGCCCCAGTTGCCGCCGCGCACGACGCTGATCACGTTGACGGTGAAGTTGGGCAGCAGGTTCAGGATGATCGCGGTCTTCACGTCCGTCATCAGCACGAGTACGGGTGTGGCAATCGCGGGAAAACCGAAACCGATTGCGCCTTGCGTCAGGCCCGCAGCGAATATCGCGGCCGCGGCGCCTAGCCATATTGCCGTGCTCAATTCGATCTCGGAGCCGATCACCGCAGTCCCTGCGTTCTACAAGGTATGAGTGCGGTCGCCGCTGGAGAAGCCGAGCAGCGACTGCTCGATGCCGCGGCCCAGCGCGAGCACTTTGAAGAGCTCTCCCATTTCCGCCGGCGACAGTAGTTTCTGCGCCTGGCCTGCAAGTGGCGCGTAGGCGCGAACGTCTGCGGGCTGTGTTTCGCTCAGGATCTCGGTGATCCCGCAATTCACCAGAAACTGAGCCTGACTCGTGAACCCGAGCACGCGCAAACCCATTCGATAGCCTGCGTCCGCGATGGCCGAGAAATCGACGTGTGCGGTGATGTCCTGAAGGCCCACGAAAACGAAAGGGTCGTCATGCGCACGATGGCGATAGTGGCACATGAGCGTGCCTCGCGATCGCTGCGGATGATAGTACTCGGCGGCGGGAAAGCCGTAATCGATGAAAATGAGCGCGCCGCGCTCCATTTTTGCTGCGAAGCTTTTTACGAAAGCGCGCGCCGCCAGATTCAGCTCGGTCTCGTATCCGTCGGGCAAATCGAGCACGGTGGCGGCGGCGAGCAACTCCCCGGTCGCCGCTTTGTAACTCCGTTGGAAGGGTGCGTCGTGCGCACTCAAGGTGACACCCAGCTCTTCGATAGCGTCGCCGTGCCGACGCACGACGTGAGTCGGAATCGCGTCGAGCACTTCGTTCGCGATCAGCGTTGACTGCATGCGGCCGGGCAATACGTCGAGCCACTGCACGCGATCCACGAGATCGGGAGCAGTTTGCGCGATGCGCTCGCGCTGCCTCTCGCGCAGGTCCGCGCTGACTTCGAGGATGAAATAGCGCTCCGGAAGGCGACCTATCGCTGCGAGGGCAAGCAGCAGGTCCGCCGCGAGCGCGCCGCTGCCTGCGCCGACTTCGACGATTTCGGTCAGACCGCCTTCGATCAACTCGCGCATCTGGCGTGCGAGCGTGTGCGCGAACAGCGGCGTAAGCTCGGGCGCCGTAACGAAATCGCCCGAGTCCCCGAGCTTCACGCTGCCGGCGCTGTAATAGCCGAGGCCGGGGGCGTACAGCGCGAGCTCCATGTAGCGCGCAAAACTGATCCAGCCCCCGGATGCCTCGATGGTGGCCTGTATGTGCCGCTCGAGCTCCGCGCTGAGCGCTTGAGCTGCGGGCGCCGGGGACGGAAGCACAGGGGGGTGCGAAGGCGCCATGAGCGGTTCGATGATGAGTGAATACGCTAAAATAAACAATAACATCCCTTTGCGCGCCCCGATTGTCTGGAGCGGCGTCTACCGGATCCATGAGCGCAGTACTCGAAAACAAGGTCGTTTTGATTACCGGCGGTGCGCGTCGCGTCGGCGCGGCGATCGCGCGGCGGCTGCATGACGCGGGTGCGAATCTCGTCGTGCACTATCGCTCGTCGGCGACTGATGCGCGCGCGCTCAAGGCGGAGCTCGGGGCGAAGCGCCGCGATTCCGTAGTGCTCGTGCAGGGTGATCTGCTGAAGCCTGCGAACCTGACCGGCCTCATCAAGGACGCGCTGAAAGCGTTCGGACGGCTCGACGCGCTGGTCAACAACGCGTCGAGCTTCTATCCGACCGCGATGGGTGAGATCACCGACAAGGAATGGGACGATCTCATCGGCACGAATCTCAAGGCACCGCTGTTTCTCTCGCAGGCGGCCCGCCGCGAGCTCAAGAAAAACCACGGCGCGATCGTCAACATCATCGACATCCACGCCGAGTTTCCGATGAAGAATTATGTTGTCTACAACGTCGCGAAAGGCGGCCTGCTCGCGCTCACGCGCTCGCTCGCGCGCGAGCTCGGTCCCGAAGTGCGGGTCAACGGGGTCGCGCCCGGCACGATCCTCTGGCCTGACGACGATGCGTGGAAAGACGAGCTCTCGCGCCAGCGCATCATGAACCAGTCGGCGCTGAAGCGGATCGGCGAACCCGACGACATCGCCAAAGCGGTCGAGTATCTGCTCACGGCTGCTCCGTACGTCACCGGACAGGTCATTGCGGTCGACGGTGGCCGCAGCGTCATGATGGGCTGAAAAGCGCGTGTTCCTTGAAATGGACGGTAAATGCTGATGAACGATATCGCCACGGTCATGGTGAAGCCGAAGGAGATCTTCGAGGCGAACAAGCTCGCGAAGCGTTTGCGCCGCCTCGTAGGGCAGGCCATCGCCGATTTCGGCATGATCGGCGAAGGCGACAAGGTCATGGTCTGCCTCTCGGGCGGCAAGGACAGCTACGCGCTGCTCGACATCCTGCTGCAGCTGAAGGAGCACGCGCCGGTACGTTTCGATCTGATTGCAGTCAATCTGGACCAGAAGCAGCCGGGATTTCCCGAGCATGTCCTGCCGGACTATCTCGAAAAGCGGGGGGTTCCGTACCGGATCGTGCAGCAGGATACCTACAGCGTCGTGAAGCGCGTGATCCCCGAAGGCAAGACGATGTGCTCACTTTGCTCGCGTTTGCGCCGCGGCGTTCTCTATCGCGTGGCCGGCGAGGTCGGTGCCACA
>DATLEF010000191.1:0-2042 GCA_035525455.1 Burkholderiales bacterium | reverse complement strand
GATCCATGTCTAACGTGTACTGGCACCGATCGATGGTTTCGTCGAACTCATGCGTGAGATACCTCACGAGCGCGGCGCTCGTATTCACCGTCAGACAGAGTGGATCGAGATCGCAGGCGCGATCGGTTTCTGCTTTCGCTTCCTGGAATCGCGATAAGCCGGCCAGCAACACACCCAGCGCACGGTGGGCCGTTTCGCAGCTCGGCGACAGCGCAATCGCTGTTCGGTAGGTGGTTTCCGCGAGGCGCCAGTTCCACTCGAGGGATTTGTGAACCTCCGCGAGCGCTACATGCGCGTCCGACAGGCCGGAGTCGAGTTCGATCGCTTTCAGCGCCGCGTCGCGCGCACCCTCCAGCGCTGCGCGTCCCGGTCCTCTTGCGTAGTGCGCCATCGAGACCTTGGCACGCGCGAGCGCGGCGTACGCCGCAGCAAACTGCGGATCCAGTTCGAGCGCACGGTCGTAATAGGACAACGCCGATATCAATCCGTCATCGCCCGATCTGTTCCAGTGAAAGCGGCCCTTCAGGTACGCCTGGTAGGCCTCGCTCCGGCGGGGAGCCACTCGTTCGAGCGCGTCGCGCTGATCGGGGACGAGCTCCATTGCCAGCGAATGCGCGATGCGAGCGGCGACTTCCGACTGCAGCGCGAGTATCTCTTCCAACCTGCGGTCGTACGTCTCGGCCCACAAATGCGTTTCCGTCCTCGCCTCGATCAGCTGCGCGCTAATCCGGATGTGATCGCCGGCGAAGCGAACGCTGCCTTCGAGCAGATAGTCGACTGCCAACTCGCGTCCGATTTCCGATGCGAGTTTCGTCGAGCATTTGAAGCGCATCGACGATGTTCGTGCGATCACGCCAAGTCTCCCGGGCGAGAGCCGGCTGATTTGCGTGATCATTTCTTCGGTAAGCCCGTCGCTGAAATATTCCTGCGACGGATCGTTGCCGAGATTTGTAAACGGCAGCACAACCAGGCGGACGTTGGCGGTGTCCGGCAGCCTCGACACACGAGAGGGAACGGGGTGCAGATGACGCGCCGGCGATTGCGATTCCACCGGCGCGACAAAGCGATACCCACGGCGATGCAGCGTCTCCACAAACCTCGGGTTATCGGCATCGTCGCCGAGCGCCGCGCGCAGTCGCTTTACCGCAGCATTCAGGCTGTGCTCGAAATCGACAAATGTCCCTGACGGCCAGAGGTGCTGCCGCAACTCCTCACGGGTCACCAGTTCGCCAGGCCGTTCGAGCATCATCGCCAGAATCTGAAACGGCTGGTCCTGCAGACGAATGCGAATGCCGCCTTTGCGCAGCTCGCGCGCACGCAGATCGGCTTCAAAGATTCCGAACCTTCTCACATCGGATTGGCGCTCTAAAGGCAGCATCCCTGGAATGGATTCAGTGTATCAGTGACCCGCTGTGATGGCGCCATTTTGCTCGTATGTGAGCGCCTCGTAAGCCTCGACATATCAATACGATGGCTGGTCACCTACGTTTCGCCTGCGCGTCACCTTCGGAGCATTGAGGCACGCGGACGCGGGCCGCACAGTGGGCGCATGACACACGCGCTCCTGCTCGCCGCCACCGTGGTGATTCGGACGTTTAATTACGGGCAGGTCCCACCCGATGATCTCGCGCACGCACGCGACACCGCGGACCGAGCCTTTCACCACGCCGGCATCTCTCTTCAGTGGATCGACTGTGCCGTTCCGACGCGCTCCTTCTCAGAGACAGGCCCGTCGACGGTAGACGATGGACGATCGACGCTCGACAATGGCCCATCCTGCCTTACCCCTTTACGTGAGGGAGTCGACTTCGTTTTGCGGCTGATGCATTCCACGCCGCCGACTGGCGCCATCTCGCCCCGCCGCGTCCCGATGGGCTCCTCGTTGCTGGACATCGATGCGAGGGCCGGCGCGCTCACGACAGTCGATTCCGATGCGGTCCTGGAAATTGCGCGCGCGGCGGGTGCTGAATTCCCGACGTTGCTCGGACGCGCCATTGCCCATGAGATCGGGCACCTGCTGCTCGGCCGGTCTGGTCACTCCC
>DATLEF010000167.1:0-2676 GCA_035525455.1 Burkholderiales bacterium | reverse complement strand
CGGCGGTGATTGCGCGTATCGGCGAAGGCGCCGCGGCGCGCTACGATGTGCGCATCGAATCTTTACCCGACAGAGCCGACGCGGACGCGCTCGCGGAGCGCCTGACCCGCCTCGGTTATTCGCAAGCCCGCACGACGCAGTAACCGGCGTAGCTCGAGGCTGCCACGCTTCTCCAGCGTGGTCTCGCGGGGTTCAATATGTTCGACTCACCGGTGCTCATCGGTCGCGCCGATCCCTTATAATCGGCGCTGATTTTGCACGCCCGTTCGCATGTCCCCCCCATTTCTCGTCGGTCTTAACGAACAGCAGCTCGAAGCGGTCACGTTGCCTGAGCAGTCGGCCCTGATTCTCGCGGGCGCAGGCAGCGGCAAGACGCGTGTGCTCACTACGCGTATCGCGTGGCTCATACAAACCGGACAGGTGAGCCCGCACGGTCTGCTTGCCGTCACGTTTACCAACAAAGCCGCCAAGGAAATGCTCACGCGCATCGCGGCCATGCTGCCGATCAACACGCGCGGCATGTGGGTGGGGACGTTTCACGGCCTGTGCAATCGCATGCTGCGCGCCCATTCCCGCGAAGCGAATCTGCCGAGTCTGTTTCAAATCATGGATACGCAGGACCAGCTCGCGCTGGTGAAGCGCATCATGAAAAGCATGAACCTGGACGAGGAGCGCTTTCCGCCGCGGCAGGGCTGCTGGTTCATTGCCGCCAACAAGGAAGAAGGCCGGCGGCCGCAGAGCGTCGAAGCGTATGACGATTTCTCGCAGCGCATGGTGGAAGTGTATGCGGCGTACGAACAGCAATGCCAGCGCGAGGGCGTAGTCGATTTCGCGGAGCTTTTGCTGCGCTCGTACGAGCTGCTGACCCGCAACGACGTGCTGCGCGAACACTATCGCGCCCGGTTCCGGCACATACTCGTCGATGAGTTCCAGGACACCAACCGCCTGCAGTACCGCTGGCTGCAGGTTCTTGCCGGGCGGGAGAATACCGTGTTCGCCGTGGGCGACGACGACCAGTCCATTTATGCGTTTCGCGGCGCATCCAGCGCCAACATGCAGGACCTTCAGCGCGATTTCCATGTCGAGCGCGTGATCAAGCTCGAGCAGAACTACCGCTCGCATGCGCAGATACTCGATGCGGCGAATGCGCTCATCGGTCACAACCGTAAGCGCCTGGGCAAGAACCTGTGGACGGCCGAAGGCAAAGGCGAGCTGCTGCGCGTGTATGAGGCAGCGACCGATCTGGACGAAGCCGCTTACGTCGTCGCCGAAGTCAAAGCGCTGAGGAACGATGGCGTGAGACTCGGCGATATCGGCGTTCTGTATCGCTCGAACGCTCAATCGCGCGTGCTCGAGCATGCGCTGTTCAATGCGTCGCTGCCGTACCGCGTTTACGGCGGCCTCCGATTTTTCGAGCGTCAGGAAATAAAGCACGCGCTCGCGTATCTGAGGCTCGTTGCCAATTTCGACGATGACGGCGCTTTTTTGCGCATCGTGAATTTTCCGACCCGCGGCGTCGGTGCACGCAGCATCGAACAGATACAGGACCTCTCGCGCAGCCACGGCGTCACTTTGTGGGCCGCAGCCTGCGCGAATACGCTGTCGGGCAAAGCGGCGGCCAGCATTGCCGGGTTCGTCAGATTGATCGAGAACATGCGCGCGGCGACTGCAGGCCTTGCACTGCCGGAAGTGATCGAGCACGTGATCGAAGCGAGCGGTCTCAATCAGCACTATCGGAACGAAAGAGAAGGCGCGGATCGGCTCGAGAACCTGGCGGAGCTCATCAACGCGGCCGCCACGTTCATAGCGGAGCGCGACGTCGAGCCGCTAGCCGCCGGCGAACACGAGGCGGACGATCTCACCGCGTTTCTCGCCCATGCTGCACTCGAAGCGGGTGAGCACCAGGCCTTGGCTGGTGCCGAGGCCCTGCAGCTCATGACCGTGCATTCGGCCAAAGGTCTCGAGTTCCACAGCGTTTTCGTGAGCGGGCTGGAAGAAGGTTTGTTCCCGCACGACAACAGCGCCGCCGAAGCCGATGGCCTCGAAGAGGAACGGCGGCTCATGTACGTCGCACTGACGAGAGCGCGGCGGCGGCTTTACCTGACGTATGCGCAAAGCCGGATGCTGCACGGCCAGACGCGTTACAACGTGGCGTCACGCTTTTTCCAGGAAATCCCCCAGCAGCTCATGCGCAAGACGACGGGGGTGCGGCCGGCCCAGCCTTCGTATTTCGCGGGGCGCGCTTATGGCGGCAGCGTGCCCGTTCAGCCGGGACTCGGCAATATCGATCCCGGTTTGCCGTGGCGCATCGGACAAAGCGTCGTGCATCCCAAATTCGGAGCGGGGGTCATCGTGACCGCTGAAGGACGCGGCGCGGATGCGCGGGTGCAGATCAACTTCAGGGATTCCGGACTGAAGTGGCTGATGCTCGAATACGCGAAGCTCGAGCCCGCTTGAGCTATTCGGACGGCGCCGGCGCAGGCCTCAAGCCTGCGAGATAGATATCCTTGTAGCTCGCGTAGAGCGAAGGCAACACCACCGGGGCGAGCAGCCACAGCGCGAGATCGTACCGGCCGAGCGGCATCACGATGCGCATGGCGATGTAGAGCGCCGCGAATATGACCCCGCCGTACACCAGCAGAGGCAGGGCATTCCTGACGCATGCGATGAGGCTCG
>DATLEF010000186.1:0-7284 GCA_035525455.1 Burkholderiales bacterium | reverse complement strand
GTCATGCGTATGAAGCGTTCAGGCGAAACGATACGACTCGCGACACCGCGCACATTCTGCGCCACATAACAAAACGGGCTCGCGAGAGCCCGTCGTGACCGTCGGCTCGCTGAAGATCAGTGCGCGTACGACGGATCCTTGCGGTCGAGCTTGCGCAGCAGCGCCGGCCACTCGAGGACTCCGCGCCGGCGCGTGCCGGAGCCCAACTGGTCGTTGGTGTGGCGGACGACTTCCTGGGGCGGATACTGAAGCTTCATGTTGCACGAGAGCGCCGTCACCTGAAGCTCGCACGCGCGCTCGAGGCGATAGATGTTGTTAAAGCATTCCGGGATGCTCGGCCCGACCGCGAGGAGCCCGTGGTTGCGCAGCACCATCGCTTCGCGGTTGCCGAGGTTCTCGACGAGACGCTCGCGCTCGTCCAGGCGCAGCGCCACGCCTTCGTAGTCGTGATAGCCGATATCGCCAAAGCGCATCGACGACTGGGCGATCGGCAGGATCCCGCACGTCATCGCGGACACCGCCATGCCCGCGAGCGTGTGCGTATGGATGACGCAGTCAACGTCATGGCGTGCTGCGTGGACGGCGCTGTGGATCACGTAGCCTGCCTGATTGAAACCGTACTCGGTCGTGTTAAACAGCACGTTGCCGTCGATGTCGATCCTGATCAGCGACGAGGCCGTTACTTCGTCGTACAGCATGCCGTAGGGGTTCAGCAGGAACTCGTTGTGCGTTCCGGGCACGCGGGCGGATATGTGATTCGCCGCCATTTCCACCATGCCGTATTCGGCCATGAGGCGATAACAGGCCGCGAGATTGACTCGAACTTCCCATTCTTCGCGGCTCACCTGGTCGCGGACAGGCTTGTCGATCTTGATGGCGGGTGCGTTCATTCGATGTACCTCTCGCTTAACCTCTTATGCTTTTCACGTAACCGGCAGCCGTCGTCCCCGCGATCTTACCGAATACCGAGCCATTGGTGAGTCCCGTTCCGCCCGGATAGTTGTGATAGAAGATGCCGCCCACGAGCTCACCCGCCGCGAAGAGACCTGGGATCGTTTTGCCCGTCGTGGCTTCGACTTCGGCGTCGTTGGTGATCTTCAGGCCGCCAAAGCTGAACGTGACACCGCACGTCACCGCGTACGCTTCATAGGGCGGCTCGTCCAGCCGGTTCGCCCAGTTCGTCTTGTCGATTTTCAGGCCCTGCGTGCGGCGGCCGTCCTTGATCGCCATGTTGAACTTCTTATCGTCCTGTACCGCCGCGTTGTATTCCTTGATCTCCTCGAGCGCACGCTCGGCGTTCACGCCTTCCATTTTCTGGCACAGCTCTTCCAGCGTGTTCGCGCGCACTTTCGTCACCTGCTTGATGCGGTATTCGTCGCGCAGGTTCGGAATGAGCTTCTGGTCGAACACCTGCCACGCGAACATTCCCGGCTGGTTGAGTATCACGCGGCCGTACTTGGCGTACGTGTAATTGCGAAAGTCCGCGCCTTCGTCGACAAAGCGCTCGCCGTTCGCGTTGATCATGATGCCCCAGGGGTAGCTGTGCTTCTGGAACTGATCGCCGACGTTGACGTCGCCGAAAGGTGGCGCGTTCCGGTCCCAGCCGACCGCATGGCATCCCGACCAGTGGCCGTGGGGCATCGCGCCGATGTCGAGCGCCATCTTGATGCCCTGTCCCATGTTGTAGCGGGTGCCGCGGACTTTCGCCAAGTCCCAGCCCGGTCCGAGGTAGCGCGCGCGCATCTCCGCGCTCGATTCGAATCCGCCGCACGCGAGCACAACCGCTTTCGCCGAAATATTGACGTTGCGGCCCTTGTGTTTGGCAACGACCCCCGTGACCTTGCCGTCGTCATCGGTCAGTAGCGACATGGCGGGCGTTTCGTAGAAGATCTTTACGCCGTCGCGCTCGCACGCTTTCAACTCGTTGTCGACGAGGCCCGCGCCGCCGCCCCAGGTTTCGGCTACGAGCCCGCCCCAGAATTTGTACGCGCCGCCTTCGACCTTGTACGACTGGCGCCCATAGCTCGCCTGGAAGCGCACGCCTTTCTTGCGCAGCCACACGAGCGTGTCGAAGCTTTTCGTGATCAGGATCTCGGTGAGATCGGGGTCGGACATGTACTGCGTGATGCGGCCCATGTCGTCGAAGTACTGCTCCGCCGTATAGCTGCCGTAGTCGTGTGTCTTCTTTTCCTCTTCGGTCAGGTCCGGGATGAGCTGGGCCACGTCCTCGACGTTGTTGTAGACCACGCGCATCAGCCCGCCGGTGTAGCGGCTGTTGCCTCCGGCATCCTCGTAGGGTGCTGCTTCGAGAATGATCACGCTCGCGCCGCTTTCGCGCGCGGCAAGCGCTGCGCAGCACGCGGCATTGCCGGCGCCGACTACGATCACATCGGGTTTTCCAAAATCGGTCGTGCTCATTGTTTCCTCTTTGCCTTGGTGGAGTTTCAGCGGTGTATTCCGGCGGGGCGCGATGAATCCCCCGAAATGACCGAGTAGTTTACTGCGCGTCCTATGCCTTGGCGAAAACCTTCGAGTCGCAGGATCTGGCCGGGAGCGATGTTCGCCAGATTCACATCCTTGCCGAAGTCCTGCAGGAGCTTCACGTGCTGCTCGGGAAAACGGTAAGGGTCGGCTTCGATGACGATGTGCTCGAACCACGGCTCACTCGCGAGCTCCACGAGCGCGCCGGGCCTGTCGGCGGCGAGGAGATCGATCTCGCACTGTTCCAGCGTCACGTGTTGGATCCCATGCTCGCCGACCGCCCGTACGACGCTGCCCAGATCATCGGCGCTCAGCGGCTCGTCGGGATTCTTGCGGCCGAATTCGTAGACGACTTCCAAACCGCCTTTCTGCAGGCGCTCGATCGCGCGGTGCCGCTCCCCGTCATTTAGCACGACATAATTTTCAGACAACTCGATACCCGGAATGCCGAGCGTGCGCAGGTGCCCGATCATGGCGTCGATCTCGTTCCGCTGCCATGCGTATTCGAAGAGGATGCCGCCCGCGAACGGTTTCACCCCGGCGTCCTGATAGAGGGCCGCGGTGCGCTTCAGCACGTGCGCGGGTATCAGCAGCGCATTCATCGCGTAGATCTTGGCGTAATCGATGTAATCCGCGGCAACGCTCAGAAGATCGCCGATGCCGTGCTCGCCGCCGGTCCAGCCAAAAGTGTCCGGACCGAAATCGATCATCGACGTGACGCCGCGCGTGCGCGGCTTCGGGCTGCGGGCCGGGAGTGCGAAGCGCTGCAATTCAGGTCGCGGTGACATCGGGATTGGGCTTCCGTTCGGGCACGGCTTCGGACGCTGCAGCGTGCCTTGAGCCGGGCGTCCGATTGTAACGGTTCAGTGCAGAGTTTTCGTGCGCTTGGGCTCCGCTTCCTCGATCGCGGGCGCGGGCGACGCATGATGCGCCATCATGCGCCAGCCGTGATCGGTGCGCATGTAGATATTGGTCGCGACGATGCTGCCGCGAGTGCGGCTCTCGTCGGCCATGGCGATCTGCTCGTAGACGTTATGCACGGACACCATCATCGCCTGCAGGAGGTGCTGCTCGCGGACCTGGAAACGCACGGTCTGGGCGCTGGAAAAGATCTGCCGCCACGACTCGCGCACCTGTGCGACGCCGCTGATACGCGGGCCGCGCGGATGGACGCAGTAGACTTCGTCGTCATCGGCCCACACCGCCATCATCGCTTCGAGATCGTGCTTCATGAACGCCTCGTAAAACGCGGCCTCGGCGTCCTGGGGCGTTGCGAATAATGTTTTTTTTACGAGTGGCACGATTGATCGGACTCGCAGGCGGCGGTCGCGGTGAATTCTATCAAAGTATGGCAAACTCCAATGGGCGCGTTTACCAGAATTGCAGCAGGAGGAGCGTAACAGGATGACGCATTCGATCGATCGCGGCCTGTCCGATGAGCAGAGGATGATGCGCGAGACCTGCCGCGCTTTCGTCAACGACTTCGTCACCCCTTTCATCCGGCAGCACTGGCAGCGCGAATGGCTGATGACGCCGGAAGACCGGCTGCCGCGCAGCATACTCGAGCAGGCGCACAAGATCGGCATCCGTACGCTCGCGATCCCCGAAGAGTTCGGCGGCACGCCTATCGATCCCGCAGAGGAAGTCCGGACTTTTTCCGTCATTGCCGAAGAGCTCGCACGCGGCGATTCCGGGCTCGCGGACAAACTGGTGCAGATCTGGAAAGTCTCGGTATTGCTGCGGAACGTCGCGCCGCGTCACCTGCAGGAGCGCTGGTTTCCGCAAATCGCCGAAGATCCGAGCTTCCTCCTCGCGCACTGCCTCACCGAGCCGCGCGGAGCTTCCGACCGGTGGCTCCCGTACGACGTGCCTGAAGCGATGATGCATACGCGCGCCGAGCTGAAAGGCGACAAGTGGGTGATCAATGGGCGCAAGCAGTTCATCAGCAACGGCTACGACGCGAAGCTCTATGTCGTCTATGCAACGACCAAGCCCGGCGCCGGAATGACCAAAGGCACGTCGAGCTTTCTCGTGCCGCGCGACACGCCCGGCCTCGTCGTGCAGCGCTGCAACGAGACGATGGGCGGGCGCTTCATGAACAACGGGGAGCTGGTCTTCGAAGACATGGCGGTGCCCAAAGACCACCTGCTCGTCGAGAACACGGCGCTCACCAAGGCCGGCGTCTATTTCCGGCCCGGAAAAATTATCCAGGCCGCGAAAAACCTCGGTGTGGGGATGGCTGCGTTCGAGAAAACGTCCGAGTACGTGCAGAGCTATATCCAGGGCGGACGCATACTCATCAAGCACCAGGCGGTCGCGTGCCGGCTCGCCGAGATGGCGACCAAGCTTGCGGCGGTGCGCGCGATGCTGCGGGAAGCTTCCGCGGCGGTCGATGCGAAATCGCCGGATGCTGAAGCGCTTTGCAACATGGCGAAGCTTTTTGCTTCCGAAGAAGTCTTCAAGGTGTGCCAGCACGCGATGGAGCTCCATGGCGGCAATGGCGTCATGCTCGATTTCGGCATCGAGAAGCTCCTGCGCGATTCGGCCGTGTTCCTGCACATGGACGGCACCACCGACATCTCGAAATTCAAGATCGTGAAAGCGCTCTTCCCGGATACTGCCGGCGTATACGCCGGCAAGGAGTGAGTCGAGGAGGCGACTCACTCGGCGCGGTAAACGAACAGGGAGAACCCAAGGTTCTCCCCGTTACCTCTTTCCTCGGGTCGCTAGTGCTCGCTCGGCAGCATCGGGCCGCGCAATCACACAGCCTGTTATCGGTAGATAGCCGTAGGAAGGTAGGTTACGGAAGGGAACCTCGGGTTCCCTTCTGTTCCTGTGCGGATTGGCGAAGCCGCAGCGCGTCTGCCAGGACGCGCTCAGGCTTCAGGTTCATCATGCAGTTGAAATGTCCGAGCGGGCAGGTGCGCTCGAAACAGGGGCTGCAGGGCATCTCAAGCTTCATGATCGAAGCGTGCACGGACATGGGCGGCGTGTGCTCCGGTGTGCTCGAACCATAGATCGCGACGAGCCGTGTGCCGACTGCCGCGGCGACGTGCATGAGCCCGGAATCGTTCGTCACCGCCAGTCGCACCGAAGCGAGCAGGTCGATCGCCTGATCGAGGCTCGTCCTCCCGCAGAGATTCACGCACGCTCCAGCGGACAAACGAACGATATCCTCGGCTATGGCGGCGTCTTTCTCCGAACCGATCAGCCACACCGCGTCGCCGTCCTGGGTGAGAGCGCGCGCGAGCTCCGCGAAGTATGCGGGCGGCCAGCGTTTTGCGGGTCCGTACTCCGCGCCGGGGCACAACGCCACGGCTCGCCCGGCACCGCTGAGACACAGCGATTCGAGGGTTGCGGCGCGGCTGGTGTCATCAACGACGAGGTGCGGTGAAGGCAGGGGCGCGTTCAGCGCCTCGTCGGAATGAAGCGCGAGTGCCGCATAGCGCTGCGCCATCTGAGGATACGCGAGCTCGTTCAGCGTGCGCACGTCGTTCAACGTGCCCCAGCGCATCTCGCCGCGGTAGCCTGTGCGGCGCGGAATGCGAGCGAAAAACGGAACGAAAGCCGCCTTCAGCGTGTTCGGCAGCACGATGGCGCGGTCATAGCGCTCGCTGCGCAACTCCCGCCCGAGCCGGCGCCGCTCGAAAAATCTGAGCTCGCCATGTCCAAAAGGATTCGCGATCGCACGCCGCACTTCGGGCATGCGGCGCACGACCGGAAAAGTCCACGCAGGCGCGAGAACATCGAGCTCGAGTCCAGGGTGCCGCTCGTGAAGAATCTTGAAGAGCGGCTGGGCGAGAACGGTGTCGCCGATCCACGATGGGCCGACGACGAGAATTTTCACGGCGACTAGTGCGCGCCGGCCGGCTGCCCGCCCTTCAGCACGTACTGAGTGCCGCAGTACGGGCACAGCGCCTCACCGGTGCTCTGTATCGGCAGATAAACGCGCGGATGCGCATTCCACAGCACCATCGACGGCATCGGGCAGTGGAGCGGCAGGTCCTGCGCCGTTACTTCGATGTGGCGCTGAGTGTTGGTGACGGGTTCAGACATAAAGATCTACGCCGCTCCTACGCTTCGCTTCGGGCGCGACAGCGAGCTTATGCGCCTTGCGGCGCTACGTACGCAATTGAGCATGCGGGTCATGCGGCTACTGGCGAAAGCCAGTCGGTGTGTTTCTCCGCTTTGCCGGTGACGCAATCGAAAAAAGCGCTCTGCAAACGCGCTGTGACAGGGCCGCGTTTGCCTTCGCCTATCGTGCGGCCATCGACTTCGCGTATCGGCGTCACTTCCGCGGCAGTACCGGTGAAGAACGCCTCGTCGGCAATGTAAAGATCGTCGCGCGTGATGCGCCGCGCCGAGACCGAGTAGCCCATTTCGCGCGCAAGCGTGATGACCGAATCGCGCGTAATGCCGATCAGGGCGCTCGTAAGCTCGGGCTCGTAGAGGCAGCCGTTCTTGACCATGAAGAGGTTCTCACCCGAGCCTTCGGCGACGAACCCGTCGACGTCGAGCAGCAGGCCTTCGTCGTAACCGTGTTCAGTCGCTTCGAGATTGGCCAGTATCGAGTTCGCATACGTGCCCGAATATTTCGCCCGGCACATCGAGACGTTCACGTGATGCCGCGCGAAAGACGAGGTCTTCACGCGTATGCCTTTCTCGATCGCGTCGGCGCCGAGATAGGCGCCCCACGGCCAGGCGGCGATTGCAACGTGCACGCTTGCGCCCTTGGGCGACACGCCCATTTTTTCCGACCCGTAGAATGCGATTGGACGCACATAGCACGATTCCAGCTGGTTC
>DATLEF010000184.1:0-25683 GCA_035525455.1 Burkholderiales bacterium | reverse complement strand
GCCGGCTGCGCAACGAACATGGAGTGCTGTTCGTCGCACCCGAAGACAAGCGCATCAATCGAGACTTTCTGATTCCCCCCGACGCGAGCGCCGGTGCGCAGGCGGGCCACGTGGTGTCGATAGAGATCATGGTGCAGCCCTCGAAGCACGTGCAGCCGGTCGCGCGTGTGGTGGAGGTGCTCGGCAAGTATGCCGACCCCGGCATGGAAATCGAGATCGCGCTGCGCAAGCACGATCTGCCGCACGTGTTTTCGCGCGAAGTCGAGCGGCTCTGCGAGCTTTTTCCGGCGAGCGTGACCGCGGCCGACCGGGAAGATCGCATTGATATTCGAGACTTGCCGCTTGTCACCATCGACGGGGAGACCGCGAAGGATTTCGACGACGCCGTGTACTGCGAGCCGCTCGAGGCAACGCGCGGCAAAGCGAAGAGCGGTTACCGCCTGTTAGTCGCGATCGCAGACGTGAGCCACTACGTCACGCACGACGACGTGCTCGACCGTGAAGCGCGCGCGCGGGGCAACTCGGTCTATTTTCCGCGGCGCGTGATTCCGATGCTGCCGGAGCGCCTGTCCAACGATCTGTGCTCGCTCAATCCGCACGTCGAGCGACTCTGCATGGTATGCGACATGGAAATCGCCGCGGACGGCGAGATCACCAAGTACAAGTTTTATCCGGCGGTAATGCTCTCGCATGCTCGCCTTACCTATACTGTCGTCGCGCAGATCATCGACGATTCCAAGAGCGAGGCCGCGCAGCGTCACGCGAACCTCGTCCCGCAACTGCAGAACCTGTACCGCCTCTTCAAGGTGCTCGTGAAAGCCCGCACCGAGCGCGGCGCTATCGATTTCGAGACGATAGAAACCCAAATCATTTTCGACGACCAGGGCAAGATCGATCGCATTATCCCGGTCACGCGCAACGACGCACATCGCGTCATTGAGGAGTGCATGCTCGCCGCCAACGTGTGCGCTTCCGACATCCTGCGCAAACGCAAGCAGCCGATGTTGTACCGCATACACGAAGGGCCGACTGCGGAAAAGCTGGCCGGGCTCAGGGAATTTCTGAAAGGCTTTGGCTTGGGCCTCTCGGGAGGCGACACGCCGCACGCCAAGGACTACGCGAAGCTGCTCGCGCGCGTCAAAGACCGGCCTGACGCGCAACTGCTGCAGACCGTGATGCTGCGCTCGTTGCAGCAGGCGGTTTACAGCCCCGACAACGTCGGGCATTTCGGCCTCGCCTACGAGTCCTACACGCACTTCACGTCGCCCATACGACGCTATCCAGACCTGCTCGTGCACCGGGCGATCAAAGCAGTGCTTAAGCGCAGTCGGTACCAGCCGGGCGACTGGCACGTGCTCGGCGCGCATTGCTCGAGGACCGAGCGCAGGGCGGACGAAGCGACGCGCGACGTGGTGAACTGGCTCAAATGCTATTACATGCGCGACAAGGTGGGCGAGACGTTCACGGGCAGCGTGAGCGGGGTGACGGCCTTCGGCGCGTTCGTCGCGCTCGACCATTTGTACGTCGAAGGCCTGCTCCATATTTCTGAGCTCGGCAAGGATTACTATCATTTCGACCCGATCAAGCACGAGCTGATGGGCGAGCGCACGAAGCAGCGCTATCGCCTGGGCGATCGACTGCGAGTAAAAGTGGCGCGAGTCGACCTGGACACGACGAAGATCGACTTCGTGCTCGAGTCGGGCGAGAGCCGTAAGCCGAGAGCCGTCCGCGATCGTTAGTTTCTCGGCGTGCCCGGAGGAGAGCTTTGATGATCCCCACGCCTTGCGGTTTTGCCGGTGCCTGAAACCCGCATCATTTACGGCTTCCACGCCGTGACGAGCCGCCTGCGGCAGAGCGCAGGCAGCGTCAAAGAGGTCTATCTCGACGCGGCGCGCGAGGATCGCCGCGCGCACGAGCTCGTCAAAGCCGCTGAAAGCCGGGGAGCGCGCGTGATGCGCGTCGATGAAAAACGGCTCGACGGCATCACCCACCATGCACGCCATCAGGGCGTCGCTGCACGTATCGAGCTTGCCGGTTTGCCCGCACACATCGACGACGTCCTCGAAAGTCTGGAGGAACCGCCTCTCCTGCTGATCCTGGATGGCATCACCGATCCGCACAATCTCGGCGCGTGTCTGCGCGTGGCCGATGGGATGGGTGTGCACGCCGTTATCGCGCCCAAAGACCGCGCGGTCGGCATCAATGCAACGGTGTCCAAAGTCGCGAGCGGAGCGGCCGAAAGCGTCCCGTATATCGCGGTTACCAACCTCGCCCGCACGTTGCGAGAGTTGAAGGATCGCGGGATCTGGATCGCCGGCGCCGACGAGCGAGCCGATCAGGACCTGTACCAGGCACGATTGAACGGCGCCCTCGGCTGGGTGCTGGGCGCAGAAGGAGAAGGGATGCGCCGACTGACTCGAGAGCATTGCGATCAACTCCTGCGCATTCCGATGCTGGGCGCAGTCGAGAGCCTCAACGTCTCGGTTACGGCCGGAATCTGCCTCGCCGAGACGCGCCGTCAGCGTGGGCAGCCGGCGTAACATTTTGTTTTTTATCGGAACCTCACGTATAATGCGCGCCTTCGGTCAGCGGCTCTCCGCCGGCTGATCAGAGCGCCCGGCAGGCAGCTCTAAAGTTCCGGGCGCGAACAGCGGCCGCGCATGTTGCGGCTTGTTTTTTTCCTTGCCTCACCGTATTCGCATGACGGGAGGCTTACCCACAAGGAGCTCATTGATGCGACATTACGAAGTCGTTTTTATCGTCCATCCGGACCAGAGCGAGCAGGTCCCCGCGATGGTCGACCGCTATCGCCAGATGGTTACCGGCCGCAACGGGCGCATGCATCGATTGGAGGATTGGGGACGCCGTCAGCTCGCCTATCCGATCGAAAAAGTGCACAAGGCGCACTACGTGCTCATGAACATCGAGTGCGACAACGAGACGCTGGGCGAGCTCGAGCATGCGTTCAAGTTCAACGACGCGGTGCTGCGACACCTGACGGTGCTCATGGCCGAAGCGGTCACGACCGCTTCACCCATGATGAAGGAAGAAAAGTCGCGCTCGATGCCGACCGATGAAGCGCCGAAAGTAGCTCCGGCAGCTCCAGCAGGCTCCGAGACTGTCGCAGCGTCCGAACCGGCCGGCGTATAGCGGCCAGCGGCGTGCTGGAAGCGAACGCGGTTACATTGAGCGGTGAACTTGCCGAAATCGAACCACTGCGCCACACACCTGCCGGCCTGCCGCTGCTGCAATTCCGGCTTGCGCACAAGTCGCTGCAGATCGAGGCCGGATTCAAGCGGCAGGTCGAATGCGAAGTGAATTGTGTGGCGCTGGGAGAAGCGGCGACACGGTTGTCGCGCAGCGCGGCCGGCGCCGAGGTGAGTGTCACCGGATTTTTGAATCGAAAGAACCGCATGAGCACGCAACTCGTGCTGCATGCAACGCACACTGACATATTGAAGGAAAAGTCATGGCAATGATGAGCAGAGCCGCCCGGGCGAGGGCGAAGGCGAAAGCGAAACTGAAGGGCAAGGGTAAGGACAAGCGCGGCGGTGCGCTGTTCCGCCGCCGGAAGTTCTGCCGCTTCACTGCGGAGAACATCAAGCAGGTCGACTACAAGGACATCGGCATACTCAAGGATTTCGTCAACGAGAACGGCAAGATCATTCCGGCGCGGATTACAGGGACGAAGGCGCGTTACCAGCGCCAGCTGTCGGTGGCAATCAAGCGCGCGCGCTACCTCGCGCTGATGCCGTACACCGACGTGCATTGAGGAGAGCGCCATGCAGATTATCCTGTTGGAAAAAGTGACCAATCTCGGCGGTCTTGGCGACGTCGTGAAAGTGCGCGACGGTTTTGCGCGCAATTACCTGATACCCCACGGCAAAGCCAAGCGCGCGACCGCCCAAAATCTCGCCGAGTTCCAGAATCGCCGCGCCGATCTCGAGAAGGCACAGCTCGACCAGCTCGCGCAGGCGCAGGAAAAAGGCGCGAAGCTCGAGGGGTTGACGGTGCAGGTGTCGCAAAAGGCGGGCGTCGACGGCAAGCTCTTCGGCTCGGTGACCAATGCTGACATCGCCGAAGCGCTCAAGCAGCAGGGATTCGACGTCGCGAAAGCGGCGGTGCGGATGCCGCAGGGGCCGCTGAAGAACGTCGGCGATCATCCGCTCAAGATCGCGTTGCATGGCGACGTCGTAGTCACGATCAACGTTTCGGTTGTGGGGGAAAGCTAAACCGCAACGCCTGATTCGGATTTTTTTTTGGTGAAGAAAAAGGGCTGGCGACAGCCCTTTTTTTTCGTTAAATTGGAGCTCGACGTGACGCGTCGTTTCGTGTGGCGCGTGGCACGATAACGATAACCTTAACGATCATCTATTTCGCAGCGCGAGCCGCATGGCACAGGCCGTAACCTCGATCGTCAGGGATCCCCAGCTCGAAGCTGCCCGTGTCCCGCCGCAATCGATCGAGGCCGAGCAGTCGGTGCTCGGAGGACTGCTGCTCGATAACAGCGCGTGGGACAAGATCGCAGACGTTGTCGGCGAAGCCGACTTCTACCGTGCCGATCACCGCACGATATTCAAACATGTCGCGCAGCTCATTGAAGGCAACAAACCGGCCGATGCGCTGACGGTCGCCGAGAGCCTCGACCGCAGCGGCAAAATCGCTGAAGTTGGAGGCCAGGCCTATATCGGGTCGCTCGCGCTCAATACCCCCAGCGCTGCGAATATCCGCCGCTACGCGGAGATCGTCCGCGAACGCTCGGTCATGCGGCAGCTCGCCGCAATCGGCACTGAAATAGCCGATTCGGCCTATTCCCCTCTCGGCAAGGACGCAAGCGTCCTGATCGATGAGGCCGAAGCAAAGATTTTCCAGATCGCCGAAGCGCGTACCAAGGCGCGCCAGGGTTTTGTCAAAATCGATCCCCTGCTCACCGAAACGGTGGAGCGTATCGACCTCCTGTACAGCCGCGAGAACAAGAATGACGTGATCGGCGTATCCACCGGTTTCGTCGACATCGACCGCATGACCTCCGGCCTGCAGCCGGGTGAGCTCATTATCATTGCGGGCAGGCCGTCGATGGGCAAAACGACGCTCGTCATGAACATGGCGGAGCATGTCGCCCTGCAGGAGAAGAAAGCCGTGGCGGTGTTCAGTATGGAAATGTCCGGCCCCCAGCTCGCAATGCGCATGATCGGTTCGGTCGGCCGCGTCGATCAGCATGAGCTGCGCACGGGGACGTTCAAGGAGGACGACTGGCCGCGGCTCGTCGATGCCGTAGGGAAATTGAACGAAGCCGAGATCTACATCGACGATACCGCGGGTTTGAATGTCCTCGAGGTCCGTTCGCGCGCCCGGCGCCTGCACAGGCAGTGCGGGGGACTCACGCTCATCATTGTCGACTATCTGCAGCTCATGTCCGGCACGCGTGGCGGACGCGAAGAAAACCGGGCGACCGAAATCGCCGAAATTTCACGTTCGCTGAAAAGCCTTGCGAAGGAGCTGAAGGTGCCGGTGGTCGCGCTTTCGCAGCTCAATCGCAGCGTCGACTCGCGGCAGGACAAACGGCCGATGATGTCCGATCTGCGCGAATCGGGGGCAATCGAACAGGACGCCGACCTGATTCTGTTCATCTACCGTGACGAGGTTTACAACCCGGATTCGCCGCACAAAGGCATGGCCGAAATCATCATCGCCAAACAACGTAACGGTCCCGTAGGCAAAAAAGATCTTACGTTCCTCGGCAGGTTCACACGCTTCGAGAATTACGCCGGCCCCGACCGCTTCTGAGGTGGTGCACCCGGGGTCGCACTGGCAATTTGACAGTTGGCGCACTGATTGCGGATACTTGGTTACGTCTACCCGAGAGCTAGCAACGCATGACGAACTTGACGATCAATCCGACGATCCTGAAAACTGTCCCGCTGTTTTCGCAGTTTTCAGACCAGCAGCTTTCAGTGCTGTTCCCGGCTATCCAGCACCGGAGCTATCCGCGGCACTCATTCATGCTGCGCGCCGGTGAAAACACGGATGCGCTGTACATCATTCTCGCGGGCCGCGCCAAAGTCGTGATCGACGACGGTGAAGGCCGCGAAGTGACCCTCACGACCATCGGACCCAGCGAATACTTTGGCGAAATGAGCCTGATCGACGACAAGCCGCGCTCGGCGAGCGTGGAAGCACTCGAGGCGTGCGAAGTGCTGTACATCTCCAAAGGCGCTTTCATGTCGTGTCTGAAGGACAATTTCGACGCGGCGATGCTCATGCTGAAAGGCGTCATAGGGCGCCTGCGCGAAGCGGACCGCAAGATTGCGAGTCTTGCGCTGATGGACGTGCACGGACGCGTCGCGCGGCTGCTGATGGACCTCGCGCGGGAGACGAACGGCGCGTGGGTGGTTGATACCGGCTCGGAAGAAATTGCGCGTATGGTCGGGGCCTCGCGCGAGATGGTCAGCAGGGTCCTGAAGGACATGCGCGACGGGGGCATTATTCGTCGCGACAAGCGCAAGATCATCGTCCTCGATCGCGCTTCGATGGACGAGCGCAAGACGGCGCGCTAGGGGGCGGCGCTCGTCTGAAGGCTCGGGCTGCCATTCGGCAGCCCTCAGGCCGGTAACGATTCAGAGGAAAACCAAGGTTTTCCTCCGAAACCTCCTTTCCTCCAAGTTTTCCTCTGTAACCTTCCCCATTGATGCTTCCGGCGCGATAGGACAAGTCCGATGGGCCTAGCCTGGAATCGACTGCTCCTCCAACTGCCGTGCGGTTGCCGCCGGTGCGCCTTCGGTCCTGGTCGCTTTGACAACTGCCGGGTGCCGTTCCTGCACAACCGACTTCAGGATGTGCGACGGATGAAACATCACCACGCGCCGCGCTGAAACTGGAATCATCTCGCCCGTTTTGGGATTGCGGCCGGGTCGGCTGTTCTTGTTGCGCAGGCAGAAAACGCCGAAACCCGACAGCTTTACGTTGTCGCCGGTGGCGAGGTCCGCCGATATTTCTTCGAAAAAGGACATTACGATCTCAGCAGCCTCCCTTTTGTTCACCCCCAGATTTTCGTGCAACAGGGTAGCGAGGTCTGCTTTAGTGATCGTCATTCGATCCTCCCGATGCGCATGAACTTTGTGTAGCTCCATTCTCCTCAAGCTGCAAATTTCAGGCAAGTGCTCAATTCGTGTTTTCGCCCGACTGCGTCACTGCTCGTTTGGGTGCTTGACTGCAGCCGGCGGTTCGATTAATTCGCAGCAGCTTTTGTTGCTGCAAAAGTCGCACGGGCGTGTGTCATCCGACGCGATCGCGCGAGTCGTTTGCGATGGCGACGTCTTGGAGTTCGCCATGTAAAAAGGGCGCAGTGAGCGCCCTTTTTTCACGTTGCCTGGCGGAAGATAGGCGCTATCGTGCGCTTCTCTCAGCCAACATCAACCTTTTTCGGCTCGTGCCGCGCGACGGGCGCGCCGGCCCTTTGGTGCGTCTCCCGTAGTGGCGGTTGCACTGCTGCTGCTGGTGGTCGTGTCGACGCGGGCAGCCGTGCCTGTGCCGGTGGTCGTCGTGCTCGTGCGCGGTCCAGTCGTCGACGGGTTCGCGGTGCCGAGCCCCGTGTTTGCCGCACCCGTCGTGGCCCCCGGCCTTGCGGCACCAGATTCGGCTGCACCGGACGAGGGCGGCGCCCGACCGGCCTTGTCGGTGGCTCCCGGAGTGGTCTGTGTAGTTTGTGCAAATACGCCGCTGACGGCAAACGCCAACGTGCCTGCTGCCAACGCCAATGTGAGCTTCCTCATCGTTCTCTCTCCCGACCAGTGGTTATAGGATCCGCGATGCATTGCTGGGACTGACGCGAACGCGGACTTTCTGGGTAGCAACGCACATGCCCGCGCGCGACGCCAATGACATATGCCTACGGGCTACTGGGAATTCCACTTACAGCAGCCGAAGCTCAAGGTGCTTTTTTCGACAACGTCCGTTCGACGATATGATCGATCACGCCGCGCCGCGTATCGCGCTCGAACTGCCGAAGATGCGCTTCGGTTCTGTCGGTTGCGAACTGTATTTCTTCGCGGCTGCGCGCATCAAACGAGAACGCGGCCTTGGTCGCCGCACCGTAGGCCTCCCATTCCGACCAGCAGCGGCCGTGCGCCGCGATGGCCATGTCCTCTACGCGAACGGGATTTTTCATCTCCTTGTCCGCCTCGCGCGTCACGCATTCGCTGTACGTCTCTTCGGCATGCTTCATGTGCGCCTCATGCACGGAAGGGTCGGGAGCGCTTCGCATTTGCGCGCAACCGCACGTAAGCACAACGCCTGCAAAAACGAACGCGGTATGGGTTCTCATCGGACATCCGTTTCTTGCGCAAAAGGTTGATTCTATCAACCCTCACATGCTGATGTCGTTCCCAAGCGGCTGCATGAGGCGCGGTACGACATTTGCCACAAATGCGTGCCCGGCCCGGGTGTTGTCGCAAATCTTATGCCGTGAATGGCGCCCGGAGCTCCTAAACACGGAAGCCGCAATGAATGTCAAAGAGCTTTTGCGGTTGCTTCAGAAAGCACTGAGCGCGTGGAGCGATGACTACGCGTCGAGCATGGGCGCAGCGCTCTCGTACTACACTCTGTTTTCAATCGCGCCGCTGCTTGCGATCGTCATTGCCGTGGCCGGAATTTTCTTCGGGGCCGACGGGGTACGAGGTGAGATTTTCGCGCAGCTTTCCGACCTGCTCGGCGACGAGGGCGCGCGCGCGGTGGAGGCGATGCTGCGCAGAGCAAGCGAGCCGCGGGCAGGCGGGATTGCCGCACTCGTGAGCTTGGTTCTGCTCGTGGTCGGCGCAACGACTGTGCTGGGCGAGTTGCAGAATGACCTGGATCGCATCTGGCGCGCTCCAGACGTGACCAGAGGCGGTGGTATCCGCATTTTTGCGCGCTCGCGGCTGTTGTCGATCGCGATGATCCTGGCGATTGCATTTCTGCTCCTCGCTTCCCTCGTATTCAGCGCTGCGCTCGCCGCGCTCGGGAAGTGGTGGGGCGCCTGGTTTCTCGGTTGGGAAATGCTCGCGCACGCGCTCGATCTCGCACTGAGTTTTGGCTTGATGACCGTGCTTTGTGCGTTGATCTACAAGATCGTGCCGCGCGCGCACATCCGCTGGCATGACGTTTGGATCGGCGCCGGCATTACAGCCCTGCTGTTTGCGATCGGGAAAGTACTCATCGGGCTCTACCTCGGCAAGACACGCGTCACTTCAGGTTTTGGCGCTGCAGGCTCATTGGTGCTGCTGATGCTGTGGGTGTACTACTCTGCACAGATTTTCCTGATCGGCGCCGAATTCACCTGGGTGTACGCGCACGAGCTGGGCTCGCGTCGAAGCGTTGCGGCGCTCCCCCGCAGCTCTCCTGTATCTGCTTGACTTTCCTGGAGGCCCCTAGATGACGACCAAGCTGGACACGCCGCTCAAACGCGAGATCGAGATTGAAGGCCAACCCTATACGCTCACGATTACACGTGATGGTTTCAAGCTCGTGGCCAAGGGCCGCCGTAAAGGTTATGAGCTCACCTGGAGCGCAATCGTGAATGGCGAGGCGGCGCTGGCGTCGGCGTTGAATGCATCGGTGCTGGGAATGTCGTGATGCGACGTTTGCCAAAAGCGAAAGCGGCTATGTCGCGCGTCAAACGAACTTTTAGCAGTGTATCGGACTTGTCCGATCGCGCTGGCAGCATCAATGGGGGGAAGGGAGGTTACGGAGGGAAACCCTGGAGGAAAGGAGGTTTCGGAGGAAAACCTTGGTTTTCCTCTGAATCGTTCACCGGCCGGAGGGCTGCCGAACGGCAGCCCGAGCCTTCAGCGAGCGCCGCCCCCTAGGTATTACGGATCACGCGCTCGCTCGCCTGTGATCGACTACGGTGTTTCGCTTTCACATTTGCCGCACGGTATCCGTGCCGGACAGCGTCGGCGATGCATTCTTCGAGTACAGCGAAATTGCGGGCGCTTTCAGTTACCTGGTGCCGATCAGCGCGGCGCCAGATCCAGCTCTCGTCGTAGCGTTGCAAGAAGTCCCAAACCACTGCTTCCTCCCCCTTTTGGCTCGACGCTCCTCCCGTTTGGGCAAGACTGCGTCAGCACGCTCGAAAATGCGTGACCGCTCCAGCAATGCGTGTGAGTTTGAACGGCGCTTTTCTTTTTTTGCGCTGGGCGAATACTCGCGCAGCGTACGGATGCGGTCAATATATAAACTTTGACGCGCACAAAAAGAACTCACTTGCTGTTATGAGAAGCATGCAAGTGCGTCGAGCCAGAAAGATTGGCGTAAGCATGGCACCCTAAACTCCGCCGCCGCGTTCGAACGGCTCACCTCGAGCGCCGCGCTTTTCGCGTGTCGCGCGCTACGACGCACCGTGGTGATAGCGGAATCCGTTGCGCTGCGCGTCCCCGATCGCCGCACTCAAGGATGGAAAAGCTGCAGTCCCATTTGCAATAACGACACCATCCTGACTGCGGCAAGACCATCGCCAGCCGCCGGTGGCGCCTGAACCCGGAGCGCAGCGAAATTCCCATGTCTGGGCAAGATAAATGTGGGTTGTATCGTCCATGCGGAGAGATACGCAGAAAACATGCCATCGTTCTGAGCGCGGAATTTTTATCTTTGCCACGAATGCTTTAGGTCGTATTACCCTAAGCCGTTTGGGTGTGCTCTCGACGCGCGTGAGGCAAAACCGATCGAAGATTCCGTAAGCACGCGTCTTGCTACTGCTAACAACGGCGTACGCGTTTGCCTCGTGCCCAACGGGTTGCGCGCAGCTGTCCGAGTCCGAATTTGAATCACACGCAGACCCACTATGTGCGTCGTCTTGCTGTCGGAGCCGAAGTTGCGGGTCCCGACGCAGTTTCTTTTCGCGTGTGGGCGCCCGCACACGAGCACGTTACGGTGGTCCTGGAAGCAAGCGAAGGCGCGCGTGAATTCGCCCTCGATGGGGACGGGACGGGTTACTTCTCCGGTACGCGCGTGCACACGCGTGCCGGCATGCTGTACCGGCTGCGGCTCGACGAAGACAGTTGTCTCCACCCCGATCCCGCCTCGCGTTTTCAGCCGCAAGGACACGACGGGCCAACGGAAATCGTCGACCCAAGCCGCTATGCGTGGCGGGATGCGAGCTGGCGTGGAGCAACTCCGGCAGGCCAGGTGCTTTATGAAATGCACATCGGCACGTTTACGCAAGAAGGCACGTGGCGTGCGGCTGCCGCTCAGCTGCCTTTTCTCGCAGAACTCGGCGTCACTGCTTTAAGCTTACTGCCTGTCGGAGAATTTCCAGGGGAGTACGGCTGGGGTTACGACGTCGTGCATTTCTTCGCACCGACGCGCCTCTACGGCACGCCCGACGACATGCGCGCATTCGTCGATGCTGCTCACGCACTGGGTCTGGCCGTGATTCTGGATGTGATCTATAACCACTGCGGCACGATTGGATGTGTTCTTTCCGCTTTTACCGCCGATTATCTCAGCCGGCAGTACCGCAACGACTGGGGACACGCGCTCAATTTCGATGGAGAGAACGCGGCCGGCGTGCGTGAGTTCGTGATTGCGAACGCCGAATATTGGATACACGAGTTTCACATGGATGGTTATCGTCTCGACGCGACGCAGGCGATCTTCGATGCATCGCCCGTTCACATCGTTGCCGAGGTCACCGCGCGGGCGCGCGCAGCGGCGGGCGCGCGCGCTCTTTATATCATCGGTGAAAACGAGCCTCAGCAGGTGCGATTGATAGAATCACCCGAGCGCGGCGGCTATGGTGTCGACGCGCTGTGGAACGACGACTTCCATCACGCAGCGCGCGTTGCGCTCACCGGGCGCAGCGAAGCGTATTACACCGATTACCGCGGCTCGCCGCAGGAGTTCGTATCCGGCGCAAAGCGCGGCTTTCTGTACCAGGGCCAGTATTACAGCTGGCAGAAACAAGGCAGGGGCTCCCCCGCCGGGCATTTCGAGCCGGCGCGTTTCGTCAACTTTCTCGAGAACCACGACCAAGTTGCGAATTCCACGCGTGGGCAACGCCTGCACGAGTTGACGACGCCGGGTCGATGGCGTGCTGCGACTGCGCTCCTGCTGCTCGCGCCGCAAACGCCGATGCTTTTTCAGGGCCAGGAGTTCGCTGCGTCGACGCCTTTTCTGTACTTTGCCGATCACGATGCTAAGAACGCCGACCAAGCCAGAGCCGGCCGACGCGCTTTCCTGGAGCAATTCGCCACCATCGCCGCGGGCGGCCACGCCTGCCTCACCGATCCTGTCGCCCGTGAGACTTTCGAGCGCTGCAAGCTCGATGTATCCGAACGCCGGTCCCACACAGCCGCAGTGGTACTCCATCGCGATCTTATCCGCCTGCGGCGCCGCGATCCGGTGTTCAGCGCGCAGAATGTGCATGAGGTCGATGGCGCAGTGCTCGGTGCAGAGGCGTTCGTGCTGCGCTTTTTCAGCGAGCGGGGCGACGATCGTCTCCTCATCGTGAACTTCGGCGCCGCGCTTGCGCTCACGCCGATACCCGAGCCGCTGCTCGCGCCGCCGGTGGCGGCTACATGGAAGCTCGCATGGTCGAGCGAGGACGTCGCCTACGGCGGCGATGGAACAGCTGTGCCTCATAAAGAAGGTGTCTGGAACATTCCGGCTCATGCCGCACTCCTGATGCGCGCAGAGCGCTGATTCGCGACTTGCTCGAAGGTTCCTCAGACGCCGGCCGCAACCGGAGCGCATGCTACAATTCGGCGTGATTTTCCTTGCCTTTCAGACATGCAGCAACCTGATCGACAAGCACAACCCATAACGACTGGTCCCGCGCGCTGCAGCGCCACGCGATGCGCATATTGGTGAGCAACGACGACGGGTATTTTGCACCGGGCATCACCGTGCTCGCCGAAGCCCTTGCGAAGTGCGCGGACGTCACCGTCGTCGCGCCCGAGCGCGACCGCAGTGGCGCGAGCAATTCGCTGACTCTCGATCGTCCGCTCACCGTGCGGCGCGCGCCGAACGGCTACATGTACGTGAACGGCACACCGACCGACTGCGTGCATCTCGCCGTCACCGGTTTGCTGGAGGCGTTGCCCGACGTGATCGTGTCCGGCATCAACTACGGCGCGAACATGGGAGAGGACACGATTTACTCGGGTACGGTCGCAGCGGCGACCGAAGGCTTTCTGCTCGGCATTCCCTCTGTCGCGATATCCCTGGTGGCCGAAGGCGGCGGACACTTCGACACCGCTGCACATATCGCATGCGATCTCGTGCAGCGTTTCGCGGCGTATCCATTTAATGAGCCGGTTTTGCTGAACGTGAACGTGCCGGACGCTGCCTACAGCGCATTGCATGGGAGCGTGGTAACCCGGCTCGGTAAGCGTCATAAAGCGGAGTCGGTGGTCAAATCGACCACGCCGCGCGGTGAAGTCGTGTACTGGGTCGGCGCCGCCGGGGCCGCGCAGGATGCCGGAGAAGGCACCGACTTTCATGCCGCGGCACACGGCCTCGTCTCGATCACGCCCCTACAGGTAGACCTCACGCGTTATTCTCAGATGCGAGCTATCAGCGATTGGCTCGGCGTAGCATGATGGGACAGCACAGCGGCATCGGTATGACCTCGCAGCGCACGCGCTTGCGGATGATCGAGCGCTTGCGAGGCCAGGGTATCCGCGACGAAGTCGTGTTGAGCGCGATGGGAGAGGTGCCCCGGCATCTGTTCGTCGACGAAGCCCTTGCGAGCCGCGCTTACGAAGACATCGCGCTGCCGCTTGGATTCGGACAGACGATTTCGAGTCCGCACACGGTCGCGCGCATGACCGAGCTGGCGCGCGCAGGGGGTGCGCTGGGCAAAGTCCTGGAGATCGGCACCGGCTGCGGCTATCAGGCTGCGGTGCTGTCGCGTGTTGCGAAGGAAGTCTATTCGATCGAGCGCGTCGCCGCGCTGCTCGCAAAAGCGCGCAAGCATTTTCGGGAGCTGCGCATGCTGAATGTTCGGCTGCGCCATGGCGATGGGCACACTGGAATGCCCGAAGTTGCTCCTTTCAATGCGATCGTGATGACGGCTGCGGCAACGCATGTGCCGCGCGAGCTCATGGATCAGCTCGAAGTGGGTGGTAGAATGATTTTGCCCATTGCACACGGGCACGAGCAGCGTCTGTGCGTCATCGAGCGTTCTCTACACGGGTACATCGAAAAGAAAATGGATGTGGTCAAGTTCGTGCCGCTCCTGCCCGGCGTTGCGTGAACCGCTGTGTCTTGCTCAACCGGTTATAAGTCCTTAGCGCTGCTGTGCTCGGTAGCCCTCGCAGCGGGCTGCGCCGCGCCGCGTCCGGCGCCTGTCGTCGAGCGCGCGCCACCGGCTCGAGCGTCCGTTCCTCCTGCGATACCTGCGCCGGCGGCGAAACCTGCACTGCCTCGCGGACCTGAAGCGCGCTCCGAGTACTACACGGTCAAGCCCGGTGACACGCTGTACAGCATCGCGCTCGAGCAGGGTCTTGACTATCGCGAGCTCGCCATCTGGAACGGGATCGAGACCCCGAGCGCGCTCCGCGTGGGTCAGCAACTGCGCCTGAGTGCGCCGGGGAGCGCCGCGGTCGTCGCACCACTGAAGACGGCTCCCGGTACGGTCGAAGCCAGGCCGCTCGGCACCGCACCTTCGGCAGCAGCGGCGTTACCTGCGCCTTCCCCCACGCCCTCGGGCACCATGGTCAGCGAACCCAAAGGCATGAGGCTGCCGTATTCCGAGCAGGCGCTGGCGCAGCTTGCGAAGCCGGAAGTCGCCCCGCCTGCGCGCGTCGAAGCGCCGCGTGTGGAACCGCGGCCCGAGTCGCCGCGCGCAGAACCGCGCCCCGAACCGCGGCCGGAGAGCGGCAGCGAAGCCGCGCGTGGTCCAGACGATCTCGAGTGGGCGTGGCCGGTGAAAGGCAAAGTCATCGGCACTTTCAGCGAAGCCAGCAACAAAGGCATTGCGATCGCGGGCAAGCTCGGTCAACCGGTGCTCGCGAGCGCCCCGGGTCGCGTCATCTTCAGCGGCACCGGCATACGCGGCTTCGGCAAGCTCATCGTAATCAAGCACAACAATACCTACCTCAGCGTTTATGCTCACAACAACGAGCTGCTGGTGAAGGAAGGTCAGACCGTCGGCAAAGGACAGAAAATTGCCGAGATGGGTAACAGCGATGCGGATCAGGTGAAGCTGCATTTCGAAATCCGCCGCTTCGGTAAACCGATCGATCCCATGAAGCTGCTGCCCGCGGGATGATGCGCCCCGGCGAGTGTATGCGAATCGCACGAGCTTTTCTTCGTTATCCCCTCACGGACTGAATTCGCGCGCGAGCCGCTTAAGGCGCATGACGCGCTCGCTCGGCGCGTCGCCTCCGTAGCGCAGATCCACGTATAGCCCGATGAAATCGCGCACGCTACGCGCCAGGTCAGGTCGCGCGCGGCCCACGCGCTCTGCGTAAGCGAGGGGTCCTTCGGCCGCGTCCCGCATGAGCCCGCGCTGGCGCAGCTTGTTGCAGAACGCGAGATAAGCGAGCCGCACAGGGTCGCGCACGCGCACACGAAGCCGCCGTACCGTGAAGAGCACGAGTACCAGGACGATTACGCTGCTCACGCCCAGCAGAAGCGCGGCAAGCGTGCGCCACGTGGCATCCTCTATGCCCGCGCGAGTGAGCAGCGCGCGCTGCCGCTCGGGCGTGTAACCAAGGACCCATTGGTTCCAGCTGTTGGCGAGCGAATCCCAGGAGAGGCGCAGCTCGCGCAGGAACGGCAGCCCGCCCTGCATGAAAAGCGGCAATGCCGTCGCACCGGCTACGGCCGCGCCGATACCGCGCTCGATTCGCGCCGGAGATACTGCTGCAGTGGGATCGACACGCACCCAGCCCGCGTCCGACAGCCAGATCTCGTTCCACGCGTGGGCATCCGCCTGGCGCACGATCACGTAGTCGCCGATCGGATTCAACTCGCCGCCCAGATAGCCCGTTACCACGCGAGCGGGTATGCCGGCAGCGCGCATGAGGACGGCAAAAGCCGATGAATAGTGCTCGCAGAAACCGCTGCGGGTCTTGAACAGGAAATCGTCCACCGCGTCGCCTCCGAGCAGCGGCGGCTCGAGCGTATAGACGAAGTTCTCCTGGTTGAACATCGTGAGTACCGCCTGCACGAGAGCGCGGTCTGTCGCGTGTTTGCGCCGGAGGTCTTTCGCGAGCGCCGTCGCTCGAGGATTGAATTGCGGCGGTAGCGCAAGCGCGCGCTCCAATGTTGCGGCGCTCTCGCTGCTGCCATACTTGTACTCGAGAAAAGAGGTCATTTCGTAGCGCAGTCGGCTGCTCACGGGCCGGGTCGAAAGGAGCTGAAAGTCTGCCGTCAGCAGCGATTGCGCGGGCAGCGACGCGGGCAGTTCGAGTGCGAACAGCCACGCCTTGCCGTGCGGCTCGACGGTCACGGTATAGACGACCGGATTGTTGTGCGCTTCATAAATGAGTTTGCTGATGCTCGACCGCGGTGCGCGCCACGTGCGCCCGTCATAATCCCAGAGCACCGGACCCCGCCAGTAAAGAAACTTCGGTGGAGGCATCGGGGATTTGAAGGTCACGCGGAAAGCAATGTCGTCCGAAAGGCTGAGACTGCTCAATGTGCCGGGCGACATGGTGTCCGAGAGTCCCGTCGCCCCGCGCTGGCTGTCTGCAGGCATGCCCCACAGCGGGCCTTGCACGCGTGGAAAAAGAACGAACAGCGCCAGCATGAGCGGGACCGATTGCACGAGGAGCACTCCGGCTGTGCGCAGCTGCTGTTCAATCGCGCGCCCCTGCCCCTGGAGGTGATGAATTCCGATCATGCTGGCGGTGATGAACCACACGCATGCGAGCATGTACAGTGCGGTCGGTATGGTCTGCGAGTACAGGAAATTGGTGATGACGAGAAAATAGCTCAGGAAGATGAGCAGCATGGCATCGCGCGGGGTACGCATCTCGAGGAGCTTCAGCGTGAGCATGACGACGAGCAGCGCAACTCCGGCATCGCGTCCGAACAGCGTGCCGTAATGCAGATACACCCCGCCGCTCGCGCCGAGTACGATGAGAATGAGAATCGCGCGATGCGGCAGCGGGTGACGGGTGCGCGCGAGATAAAGGCGCCAGGCGAAAAGTGTCGCGACGAGAAACGTGAGCCACCAAGGCACGCGCGCAGCGTGGGGCCCGGCAACCAGAGCGACGCTCGCAGTAAGCCAGAACGCGTGGCGCAGGCTAAGAGTCCCTCTAAGCGCTGTCATGCCATTGCAAGTTTTTCCAGGCAGCGGTCGCGATGCGCTTCGCCGCTGCCGACGCTCACGATGGCGCCAGGCAGTTCGAGCCCGTAAGCGAGGCCTGCCGCGTGCGCGTCGAGGACCCAGCGCGTGAGGCATGAGAGCTTGTCTTCGAGGCCGAGGTGATCCGGCAGGAGCGTGTGCGTAAGCCACAGCTCGGCACGTGCCTGTCCGCTGAATTGCTTGGTGAGCAGGACTTCCCCGCGCGCAGCGGCTTTCCAGGCGATGTGGCGCGGGGAATCTCCCGGATGGTACTGACGCAGCCCGGAAAAATCTTCACGACCTTCGCCACGGCTCGCGCCTTCGCCGCCGCTCGCTTTCACCGGCGGCAGCGGCAGGCCGGGCGCAGCGGGCCGCGGATAAACCAAGCAATGGGTATCGAACTCGACATACGACCACCCATAAAAGAGTCCAAGCGGAAAACGCGTATAGAGCGTGAGTCTGCCTGGCGACAGAAGGCCACGGCGCACCGCCGGAACAGCTGCGCCTGCAAGGGCGGAGCGCTCGGCCGGTACGTCGACGAATTCAACCTCCCCGCCACGGCGCGTGAGGCCGATGCTGTAACGCGCAGCGCGTGTTGGATTGTGCAGATACACCGTGAAGCGCGCTGTCTCGCCGGCAAACACGGGGGCCGCTCTGCCGGCTGTGATGCGCAGGCCGACGAGATTGCGAAAGGTATGAAGCATCGCGGTGATGCCGAGGGAAGCCAGCAGGAAGGTGAGGATGAAGCCGAGACTCAGCGTGTAATTGATCGAGCCGGTCAGCATCAGGAGCAGCACGACGCCAAAGAAGACGCCGGCGCGGCTGGGCAGTATGAAAATCCGTCTTTGGACGAGCACGATTTCTCCGTGCTCCGGACCGCGCAGCTGAAAGAGCCATTCGCGGATATTTCTGAGCGCTTGCATCTAAACGCTGTAACCTCTGTGGACTGTTGGAAGCGGGGGTTCGGCGACGAGCTGCCCGAGCGCGACGATCACGGAATCGGGACCTGTTTCACCAGGTGCTCTGCGACTTCGGAACCGCTCACGCGACCGCTCTCGGAAGCAAGCGCGAGCCGGTGTCCGACGACGCCGGGGAGGATCGCCTGAACGTCTTCCGGCACCACGTGCTTGCGGTTTTCCATCAGCGCCCATGCGCGTGCGGCGTGCAGCAGAGCGAGCGCGGCGCGCGGCGAAAGACCGTTGGCATAAGCAGCGGACGCACGGGTGTAATTCACTAGCGCCTGCACGTAATCGAGCAGGGCGGGTGCGACGTGCACACGCTGTGCCTCCTGCTGCAATTCGCTCAATTCCTCGCCGCGCAGGCACGCGCCAAGCTGCTCCAGAAGGTCGCGGCGGTCCTGCCCCTGCAAGAGCGCGCGCTCGGCGTTCGCGTCCGGGTACCCCAGCTGGATGCGCATGAGAAAGCGATCGAGCTGCGACTCGGGCAGCGGGAACGTTCCGACCTGATACGATGGATTCTGGGTTGCGATAACGAAAAACGGCGCCGGCAGTTTTCTGGTCTCGCCTTCAGTCGTGACCTGATGCTCTTCCATCGCTTCGAGGAGTGCGCTCTGCGCTTTGGGCGTCGCGCGATTCACTTCGTCGGCGAGCACGACCTGCGTGAATATCGGTCCGGGATGAAACTGGAATGTGCCGCTGTCGCGGTTGTAGATCGAGATACCGAGTATGTCGGCGGGCAGGAGATCGCTCGTGAACTGTATGCGCTGAAACGACAGCCCGAGCGAGGTGGCGAGCGCGTGCGCCAGCGTCGTCTTCCCAACACCCGGAATATCTTCGATGAGGAGGTGACCACGCGCGATGAGACAGGCCAGGGCCAGGCGGATCTGCAGCTCCTTGCCCAGGATCACACGGCCGACCTGGCCGACGACCGTATCGATATGCGCGCTCATGGAATGGCCCGCAGTGTGCCACACCGGCCACCGTTCGTCGCGCTGCTCAGCCGACGAAAGGCGAGTGACTTATGTCACGATAGCGGGGCGTGGTAAGGGACCTTCACGTGACCTGCACGTTAGAATTCGGCAGCCAATCCGGAGCTCTCTGTCACTTTGACCGAAAGACCATGACAGCTATTCGCGGCGTCACTCACGATGATTTTCGCAGCGTGTTCGAACACGCCGGCGTGGGCATGGCTTTCACCGGACTCGACGACCAGTACGTCCGCGTGAACCGCAAGTTCACGGACATGCTCGGTTATACCAGCGAGGAACTGTGCCGCCTCGGTCCTGCGCAGGTGGCGGGCGCCGGACACCGCTCCGACTGGCTGAGCCGAAAAGACGCCCTGCTGAGCGGCGCCAGCCCTGAAGTGACGTCCGAAAAGCTTTACATGCGCAAGGACGGTTCCGCGGTGTGGGTATCCGTCGTCACTTCGCTGATCCGTGCGGACGATGGCCAGCCGCAGTATTTCATCTCGGTCATGGAGGATATCAGCGCGCGCCGGGCGGCAGAGGTTGCGCTGCGCGAGAGCGAAGAGAAATTCCGCCAGCTCGCCGACAACATCCCAGAAATTTTCTGGATCACGGATGCGCGGCAGCGCGAGCTGCATTATTTATCGCCCGGTTTCGAAACGCTGACCGGGATGCGGCTCCCGGCCGTCATGGACCGTCCGCGCAGTTGGCTCCGGGTCGTTCATGTCGACGATCGCGAACGCGTGCGCCTTGCGCGTAAAGGGTTGCCACACGCCGAGTACGACATCGAATACCGCATCGTCCGTGCCGATGGCGGCGTGCGATGGGTCCACGATCAGGCTTTCCCGGTGCGCGACGCGAGCGGCAACGTGCACCGCATCGCGGGCATCGGCGCCGACATCACCGAGCGCAAGGAAGCCGAGGAAAAGCTCGTGTATCTCGCGCACTACGACGGCCTGACCGGACTGCCCAATCGCTTGCTGTTTTTCGATCGCCTGGGACAGACGCTGGCTCAGGCGCGGCGCCACAAAGTGCTCACTGCGGTCATGTTTCTCGACCTCGACCGCTTCAAGATCGTAAATGACACGCTGGGCCACGCCGTGGGCGACGAGCTTCTCTGTCAGGTTGCGGGGCGCCTCACCGCGTGCACGCGGCAGGGAGACACCGTTGCGCGCTTCAGCGGCGACGAGTTCGTGCTGATCGTGAACGATTTGCATGAAGCGGAAGACGCGCGGCTCGTTGCACAGAAAGTGCTGCTCGCGTTTGTCGAGCCGTTCCGGCTGGGCAATCAGGAAGTATTCGTCTCGACCAGTATCGGCATCAGTATGTATCCGTCTGACTGCGAGGACGAGCAGGCTTTACTGAAGAACGCCGACACCGCGATGTATCGGGCGAAGGAATCCGGCCGCAACAACTTCCAGTTCTACACGCCGCAGATGAACGCCCGCGCGCTGTATCGCCTGAACCTCGAAAACGCGCTGCGGCGTGCGCTCGAGCGAGGTGAATTCCGACTGCATTACCAGCCGAAAACGTGCTTGAACACGGGACAGGTCACCGGTCTGGAGGCGTTGCTGCGCTGGGAGCGGCCGGATCACGGGCTCGTGCCGCCGGCCGATTTCGTGCCCCTGCTCGAAGACACCGGGCTCATCGTGCAGGTCGGCGAATGGGTGTTGCGCGAAGCGTGCCGGCAGATCGCCGCATGGCAGGCCGCAGGCCGCGATCCGATCGCGATCGCGATCAATATCTCTGCGCGTCAGTTCGCTGACCGCAATCTCGGTGAGGTGATCAAGCGCGTGCTCGACGAGTACGGCGCCGATCCCCGTTACATCGAGCTCGAGCTGACCGAAAGCCTGTTGATGGTCAACACGGAAGAAGCGGTGCGCGCGCTCGAATACCTGAAGTCGCTCGGGCTCAGGCTTTCGATCGACGATTTCGGCACGGGTTACTCGAGCCTGAGTTATCTCAAACGCTTCCCTATCGATGCGCTGAAAATCGACCGCTCGTTCATCGATCAGATCACGACCGACGTCGACGATGCGACGATCACGCGCGCCGTCATCGGTATGGCGCATAACCTGGGGCTCAAGGTGGTGGCGGAAGGCGTGGAGACCCAGGAACAGCTGTCGTTTCTGTCGGCGAACGGCTGCGATGAAGCGCAGGGCTATTTTTTCGCGCGTCCCCAACCGGCGCTGGAGGTCGGGAAGTGGCTCACACGCGCAGATATTCGCCTGAAGCCTGCGCTCGCCAGCGCATAGGTCTTACACGAGAATTGCGGCGACGACCTGGCGGCCTTCCGCCACCAGGACGTTATAGGTCCGGCAGGCAGCTTTGGTATCCATCGCTTCGAATCCGACATGGGCTGCCGCGAGGGGACGCGTAAGCTCGGGTTTCGGAAACCGCAAAGTGTCCCCGGTGCCGAGGATGACGATTTCGGGTTGTAGCGCGAGCAGCGCTGAAAAATCCGCGATGGCGAGTGCGTCAAACCCCGCAGGGTCCCACCGGGTGATGTCGCGGCCCGGCATGACCAGTACGTTGTGCTCGAAGCGCTGGTTATTGATCGCGACGTAGCCCTCGCCATAGCCGGTGAAAATGTTCTGATCCGCCGCCTTCGTCAGATGTAGTTTCATAAGCTTTTGATTTGCTGCGGGTAAGTTGCTCCGCTAGAATTGCGTTTTTCGTTTCGAGCATCTTCTCGCGCCTGCGGACTTCTAAGGTCCGCGCATCAGCGCGTCATGAATCCAACGATGGAAGAATTCCCGCGCATCAGCCGCCTGCCGCCGTACGTGTTCAACGTCACCGGTGAGCTCAAGCTTGCGGCACGTCGCCGCGGCGAAGACGTAATCGACTTTAGCATGGGTAATCCCGATCAGCCCACGCCGCGTCATATTGTCGACAAGCTCATTGAAAGCGTGCAGCGCCCGGACACGCACGGCTATTCCGTCTCGAAAGGCATCCCGCGCCTGCGTCGCGCGATCTGCAACTGGTACAAAACGCGCTACGACGTAGACCTTGATCCCGATTCCGAAGCCATCGTGACGATAGGCTCGAAGGAGGGTATCGCGCACCTCGCCCTTGCCACGCTCGACCGCGGCGATATTGTCCTTGTGCCGAATCCCAGCTATCCGATCCATATTTATGGACCGGTGATTGCGGGCGCGGATATCCATCACGTGCCCATCCTCCCTGGCGTGGATTTTTTTGAAGAGCTCCAGACGGCGATCCGCGATACCTATCCGAAACCGAAGTTCCTGATCGTCAATTTCCCGAGCAATCCGACGACGCAGTGCGTGGACCTCGCTTTTTTCGAGCGGCTCGTCGCCATAGCGCGCGAGCACCACATTTATGTCGTGCACGATCTCGCCTATGCCGACATCGTGTTCGATGGCTACAAAGCGCCTTCCATATTGCAGGTGCCCGGCGCGCGCGAGATTGCGGTCGAATTTTTCACCATGTCCAAAAGCTACAACATGGCAGGGTGGCGCGTCGGATTCATGGTGGGCAATCGAGAGCTCGTGACGGCGCTTGCCCGCATGAAAAGCTACCATGACTACGGTACATTCACGCCGATTCAGGTGGCTTCGATCATTGCACTGGAAGGGCCGCAGGAGTGTGTCGAGACCGTACGCTCGTGTTATCAGAAGCGGCGTGACGTGCTCACGAGCGGACTGCAGGCCGCGGGTTGGAACGTGGACGTGCCGAAAGCGACTATGTACATCTGGGCGCCGATACCGGAGCCGTACAAGGCGCTCGGCTCGCTCGAGTTCTCGAAAAAGCTGTTGAGCGACGCCAAGGTGGCGGTGGCGCCGGGCACCGGTTTCGGTCATTACGGCGATGGGCACGTCCGCTTTGCCCTGATTGAAAACGAGGCCCGTACGCGACAGGCAGTACGGTGCATCAAGGACATGTTCAAAAAGGACGGGCTGCTGTGAAACCGATCAACGTAGGTCTGCTCGGCATCGGCACCGTAGGCGGCGGCGCTTTTACGGTGCTCAGACGCAACCAGGAGGAAATCGGGCGGCGCGCCGGCTGCTCGATCACCATGAAGATGGTGGCCGACAAAGACCTGGACAAAGTGCGCAGCATCGTCGGTGAGCGGGCTATCGTCACCGCAGACGCGCTCGAAGTCGTCGAAAACCGTGAGATCGACATCGTCGTCGAGCTGATCGGGGGTACGACGATCGCACGCGAGCTGGTGCTGAAAGCGATCGCTAACGGCAAGCACGTGGTCACCGCGAACAAGGCGCTCCTGGCACAGCACGGCAACGAAATTTTCGCCGCGGCCCAGAAACACAACGTGATGGTCGCGTTCGAAGGCGCGGTGGGTGGCGGTATTCCCATCATCAAATCGCTGCGCGAAGGCCTCACCGCGAACCGGATCGAATGGATCGTCGGCATCATCAACGGCACGAGCAATTTCATACTGTCGGAAATGCGCGAAAAAGGCGCGAGCTTCCAGGACGTGCTGAAGGAAGCACAGCAACGCGGTTATGCTGAAACCGATCCGACCTTCGACATCGAAGGTGTGGACGCCGCGCACAAGCTCACGATCATGGCAGCGATCGGATTCGGGATCCCGATGCAGTTCAGCGCGGCGTATATCGAAGGCATATCGAAGTTGACGCGCGAAGACATACGCTATGCCGAGGAGCTGGGGTATCGCATCAAGCTGCTTGGTATTGCAAAACGAAAAGCGAAAGGCATCGAGCTGCGCGTGCATCCCACGCTCATACCGACGAAACGCCTGATCGCGAACGTCGAAGGCGTGATGAACGCGATACTTGTGAACGGCGACGCGGTCGGTCAGACGATGTACTACGGCGCGGGCGCCGGCGCGGAGCCGACGGCCTCAGCGGTCGTCGCCGATCTGGTCGACGTCGCGCGGCTCATCACCGCCGATCCGGAACACCGGGTGCCGCATTTGGCGTTCCAGCCGGGACAGCTCGCCAATACGCCCATCCTGCCGATGAGCGAAGTCGAGACTTCCTATTACCTGCGCCTGCGCGTCGACGACAAGCCCGGCGTGCTCGCAGACATCACGCGCATATTGGCCGATCTCGATATATCGATCGACGCCATGGTGCAGAAAGAGCCGCACGAAGGCGAAAAGCAGGTCGATATCATCATGCTCACCCACCTGACGATTGAGAAAAACGTGAACGCCGCGCTCGCAAAAATAGAAGCGCTGCCGGTCGTCGCGGGCAAGGTCACACGCATCAGGCTCGAACAACTGGCGTAGCGGCGAAACGCGTGCATCCCCTGAAGGCAGATCGCCTTCGCCTTTAGCCCTCCAATTCCAGACATGGCCCATTACCGAGGTTTGATCGAAAACTACCGCGACCGGCTGCCAGTCGACGACAAGACGCCCGTCATCTCGCTGAACGAGGGCGCCACGCCGCTGATCGAGCTCAAAAACCTGCCGAAGCTCGTGCGCAAAAACGTACGCATATTTGCGAAATTCGACGGCTTGAACCCAACGGGCTCGTTCAAGGATCGCGGGATGACCATGGCGGTCACCACAGCGGTCGAAGCGGGATCGAAAGCGATTATCTGCGCCTCGACCGGCAACACGTCGGCTTCAGCCGCGGCATATGCCGCGCGCGCGCGCATTGCGTGCTTCGTGCTGATTCCGGAAGGCAAGATCGCGCTGGGCAAGCTTTCGCAGGCGATGATGCACGGTTCGGTCGTCATCCAGATTCGCGGCAATTTCGACGACGGCATGCGCCTGGTGCAGCTGGCTGCCGAAAGCACCGGTGTTGCGCTCGTGAACTCGATCAACCCGTTTCGACCGCAGGGACAGAAGACCGTCGCCTTCGAGGTGCTGGAGGCGCTCGGCGACGCGCCCGACTATCACGCCCTGCCGGTCGGCAATGCCGGAAACATAGGCGCCCACTGGACGGGTTACAGCGAAGCGGTCTGCGAAGAGACGCGCGCCTGCGCCTACTGCGAGGGCAAATGTCCGTTTCACCGCAGGAAGATCGCCACCCGCCGGCCGATCATGCTCGGCTATCAGGCCTCCGGCGCCGCGCCTATCGTGCGTGGGAGACCCGTGGAAAATCCGGAAACCGTTGCGACTGCCATTCGCATTGGCAATCCGGCTTCGTGGGAGCTCGCGGTGAACGCGCAGCGAGAGTCCGGCGGATGGTTCGCTGAGTGTACTGACGAAGAAATTCTGCGCGTCCAGAAACTGCTCGCCGAGGCCGAGGGCATTTTTTGCGAGCCGGCCTCAGCGATCTCGCTCGCGGGCGTGTTGAAGGATCTCGAGCAGGGCCGCGTCGGCGAAGGCAGCACGATCGTCTGTACCTTGACGGGCCATGGCCTCAAGGATCCCGACACTGCGATAGCGCAATGCGTCAAACCGGTCACGGTGGACGCCGAGCTCGGCGAAATCGAGCGGATGATACGAAACCACTTGCCAAAGGCCTGAACGCGCAAGCGTCGCTTGCGCCTTGCGTTTCTATCATTGCCGCGCGCCGCCGGATCGGTTTAT
>DATLEF010000182.1:0-18735 GCA_035525455.1 Burkholderiales bacterium | reverse complement strand
AGAGTGCCGGGCGGTGAAATCCTGCCCGAGAAGCTGATCGTGCTCGGTGAGATCGCAAAGAAGTTCGGCCTCTACACCAAGATCACGGGTGCACAGCGCATCGATCTCTTTGGAGCACGTGTGGAGCAGCTGCCGTTGATCTGGAAGGAGCTCGTCGTAGCCGGTTTCGAATCAGGTCATGCCTACGGCAAGGCACTCCGAACCGTCAAATCCTGCGTCGGCAGCACGTGGTGCCGCTACTGCGTCCAGGATTCGGTGCTGATGGCGATCAACATCGAGAACCGGTACCGGGGACTGCGCGCCCCGCACAAGCTGAAGATGGCCGTCTCAGGATGCACGCGCGAGTGCGCCGAAGCGCAGGGCAAGGACGTCGGCATCATCGCCACCGAGAAAGGCTGGAACCTGTACGTGTGCGGTAACGGCGGCATGAAACCCCGGCACGCCGACCTGCTCGCGACGGACCTCGACGAGAAGACGCTCATCCAGTACATCGATCGCTTTCTGATGTTTTACATACGCACCGGCGACCGGCTGCAGCGCACCGCGACGTGGCTCGAAAATCTCGAAGGCGGCATCGAATACGTGCGCAAGGTCGTCTGCGAGGACTCGCTGGGCATCAACGCCGAGCTCGAAGCCGACATACAGAAGCTCGTGGATACCTACGAGTGCGAATGGAAGAAAGCGATCAACGACCCGGAAACGCTCAAGCGCTTCCGCCACTTCGTGAACAGCGACGAGCCGGACTCGAGCGTGGTGTTCGTCGCGGAGCGCGGGCAGATCCGCCCCGTACGGCCCGAAGAGCGCGAATCCGAGCTTGAGACTGCGGAGTCATGAGCGGTGCCGCGCAGGCCCGAACGTGGCAGATTCCAGTCCATGTGACCCAGTGGATTGCGGTCTGCCGCGTGGACGACATCGTGCCGAACAGCGGCGTCTGCGCGCTTGCGGGTGCGCGCCAGATTGCGGTGTTCCGGCTCGACGACGACCGCATCTACGCGATCGATAACCACGATCCCTTCTCGAAGGCCAACGTCTTGTCGCGCGGCATCGTCGGCGACGTGCAGGGGGAAGTGGTCGTTGCCTCGCCCGTCTACAAGCAGCACTTCAGTCTCGCTTCGGGTCTATGCATCGAGGACCCCGCCGTCCGCGTTCCGGTGTTTCCCGTGCGCGTGGACGCCGATGTGATCTGGGTGGAGGCTTAGAGTCCCTAACACGATGAAACGCGTCGCGGCGGTCCGCTTTCGCAAGGCACTGTCCACGACTAGCGCGTGGTATGGCCGCTGCACAGCACGCGCGTCGCGTTACCCGTCGAAGCGCAAGGATGGTCAAATACGAGACATGGACGACGCCACCCTTGCCCGCTACATCAAGGAAATCGGCCGCGGCAAAAAAGCCGCGGGCGATTTATCGCGCAACGATGCGCGATCGCTGTTTTCGGCGGCGCTGGGCGGACGCGTTCCCGATCTGCAGCTCGGCGCGATACTGATCGCGCTGCGCGTCAAAGGCGAGTCGCTGGAGGAGCTCGCGGGATTCGCCGCGGCGTGCGAAGCGAGCTATCTGCACTTATCCGTACCTCAGGCGCAGGTTCCGGTCGTCATACCGTCATACAACGGCGCGCGCCAGTTGCCGAACCTCGTGCCGCTCCTCGCGCTGCTGCTCGCCCGCGAAGGCGTACCGGTACTCGTGCATGGCGTGTCGCGCGATCCGGGTCGCGTGACGACGAGGGAGGTTCTGGAGGCGATGCAACTCGAACCCGCCATGTCCGCGACCGAAGCACAGTCTCAGCTCGCAAGCACACGTTTCGCCTTCGTTCCGATAGAAGTGCTGGCGCCGCAAGTCGCGGGACTGCTCGCACTGCGCGGGGCACTCGGCGTGCGCAATTCGGCGCACACGCTCACGAAAATGCTTCAACCTTTCGCGGGCACTGCTGCGCGCATCGTCAGCGTCACCCATCCCGAGTACCTGGCGCGCATGCGCGAATACTTCACGACGTACGACACCGGCGCGCTGTTGCTGCGCGGCGCGGAAGGTGAGGCCGTGGCACACCCGCGGCGCGACCCGCTTCTCGAGTGGGCGCACGCTGGAAAAGCTGAAGTATGGAAAAGCGAAGGCAGTGAACGGGCGCCGCCTGAGCTCCCGGCTGATCGCGAAGCCGCGACGACCGCGCGGTGGATCATGGATGTGCTTGAAGACCGCGCACCGATACCGGCTGCAATCGCGCACCAGGTCGAATGCTGCAAGCGCGCGGCACATATCCTCAGAACTGAAGGTGAAGCATCGCCATGACGCGTCCGGGCAAGGTCTATCTCGTCGGAGCCGGGCCCGGCGATCCGGAGCTGCTGACATTGAAAGCGGTGCGCGTGCTGGGGATTGCGGACGTCGTGCTGGTCGACGATCTCGTCAACAAGGCCATACTCGTGCACGTTCGCGAAGACGCGCGCATCGTCAAAGTGGGCAAGCGCGGCGGCTGCAAATCGACGCCGCAGGCTTTTATCGACCGCCTGCTGGCCTCCGAAGCGAAAGCGGGCCGGATTGCCGTGCGGTTGAAAGGCGGCGATCCGTTGATTTTCGGCCGCGGCGGCGAAGAAGCCGAAGCGCTCGACCGCGCGGGTGTCGCATACGAAGTGGTGAATGGCATCACTGCCGGACTCGCGGCTGCGACTTCGGCCGGCGTGCCGCTCACGCATCGCGACTTTGGTCATGGCGTCGTGTTCATCACGGCGCATGGTGCGCGCGAGCAGGAACCCGACTGGAGCGCGCTCGCTAAAAGCGGACTCACGCTCGTCGTGTACATGGGCGTGGCACGCTGCGGCAACCTGCAGATGCGGCTCATCCTCGCCGGGATGCTTCCAACGACTCCGGTTGCGGTCATAGAGAACGCGTCGCTCCCGCGCGAGCGCCGGCTGCGCACGACGCTGGGTCGGCTCGCTCATGACATTGCCGCTCACGAGCTACAGAGCCCGGCGATTATGGTGATTGGCGAAGTTGCGCGTGAACGCCTGCACGACGCCGGAGACGCAACCTCCACGCTTCTCGTCGGTTGATCCGATCGCGGTCTTGGCGTCGGCGCTTTCAGCTGTGATACGCTTCCGGGCCTCGATTTCTGGTCAGCACAATTCCCGGAGGACCGATGAAACCGGCCGACACTATCGCCCGCTCCGGCGCGCGAATTCTTGTTGATGCTCTGAAGATACACGGCGTCGACCTGGCTTTCGGCGTCCCCGGTGAATCGTATCTTGCCGTTCTCGATGCGCTGTACGACACACCGGAAATCAAGTTCGTCATCTGCCGGCAGGAAGGGGGTGCTGCCAACATGGCGGACGCCTACGGCAAGCTCACCGGACGTCCCGGCATCTGCTTCGTGACGCGCGGCCCAGGCGCAACCAACGCTTCACTCGGCATCCATACCGCATTCCAGGATTCGACTCCGGTCATTCTTTTCATCGGCCAGGTCGGCAACGACGTTGTCGAGCGCGAAGCGTTTCAGGAAATGGATTACCGGCGCATGTACGGCCAGATGGCGAAATGGGTCGCGCAGATCGATCGCGCAGATCGCGTCCCCGAGTACCTGAGCCACGCATTTCACACCGCGGTGTCGGGCCGGCCGGGCCCCGTAGTCCTCGCCTTGCCTGAGGACATGCAGACGGACACTGCAACCGTCCCCGACACCGGGCGCTATCAGCGTGTTGCCGCGAACCCGGGCACCGGGGACATGAAGAAGATCCGCGAGATGCTCGCCCAGGCTGAGCGGCCTTTCGTGATCGTCGGCGGCGGCGGCTGGAACGCGCAAGCGTGCGAGGACTTCCGTGCTTTCGTGACCGCCTACAACCTCCCCGTCGGCTGCTCGTTCCGCTGCCAGGATCTGATCGACAACCGCGATCCGCACTATGTGGGCGATGTCGCCGTCGGTTTGAATCCCAAGCTTGCAGAGCGAATCAAATCAGCCGATGTGCTGCTCGTCGTCGGCTCGCGGCTGGGTGAGTGGACCACGGTGAACTACACGCTCTTCGATATTCCACGGCCGAAACAGAAGCTCATACACGTGCACGCAGGCGCGGAGGAGCTCGGACGCGTCTATCAGGGCGACCTGCTGATCAATTCGGGCATGCCGGAATTCGCCGCGGCTGCTCGAGCGCTCGCGCCGATCAGCGAACGGTGGGCCGAGTGGACGGGCGGTGCGCGCGCCGACCTCGAAGCGTGGCAGGAGCCGGTGCAGGTCCCGGGCAAGGTGAACATGAGCGAGGTCGTGCGTTACCTGCGCACGCATCTCCCTCGCGACGCGATCCTCAGCAATGGCGCGGGCAACTTTTCGCTGTGGCCGCACCGCTTCTACCACTACGGCGCGTTTCGCACGCAGCTTGCGCCGACGAGCGGCGCGATGGGTTACGGCGTGCCGGCAGCGGTCGCAGCCAAGCTCGTTCATCCCGAGCGTACCGTGGTCGCATTCTCGGGCGACGGCGACTTCCTGATGACGGGACAGGAGCTCGCGACCGCCGCGCAGTACGATCTCAAGATCACATTCGTCGTCGTCAACAACGGCATGTACGGCACGATCCGCATGCATCAGGAGCGGGAGTTTCCGGGACGCGTGAGCGGCACCGGACTCAAGAACCCCGACTTCGCGGCGCTCGCGCGTGCATACGGTCTGCAGGGCGAAGTCGTCGAAGCGACCGCGGACTTCGAAGGCGCTTTCGAGCGCGCACAAAAAGCGAAGACCGCATCGCTGATCGAAGTGCGGATCGACCCGGATGCGATCACGCCGCGGGCGACGCTTGCGGGAATTCGGGCCGAAGCGCTGAAGACCAAGGCGAAAGCTTAACCACCAAGGACTCGCAGAACGTCAAAAGCCTCGACACAGAGGACACGGAGGACACGAAGGAAAAAGAAAAATAGAATGGTTTTGAATGGCTCGTAGTTCTCCTTGGTGTCCTCCGTGTTGAAGTTTTTTGAATGCCTCCGTGTCCTTGGTGTCCTCCGTGTTGAAGCTTAAATTGAGTTGACCATGATCCGCTACCTGACCGAAGAAGACGTAAAAGAGCTTCTCACGATGCCGATGGCGCTCGAGCTCGTGGAAGAAGCGCTGCGGGCGCGTGCGCTGGGCCGCGCGACCGACATTCCACGCGTGCGCACCCGCACGCCGCAAGGTACGCTGCACGTATTGCAGGCTTCCTCGCAGGATCTGAACCGGATCGGATTCAAGGCGTACTACTCGAGCGCGAGCGGCACGCGTTTTCACGTGCACCTCTACGATCTCACTAAAGGTCCGCACGAAGCGATGGTCGAGGCGAACTATCTCGGCATCGTCAGGACTGGCGCCGCGAGCGGCGTCGCGACGCGCTATCTCGCGCGCGAAGACGCGACGATCGTCGCCGCCGTGGGCGCGGGCCGCCAGGCGGCAGGGCAGCTCGCAGCGGTCTGCGCGGTTTGTAAAGTTCGCGAAGTGCGCGTGTGGAGCCGCAAGCGCGAAAACTCGCTCAAATTCATAGATACGCTGGCACAGCGGCTGAACGTCGAAATGCGTCCTGTCGAAACCGTTGCCGAAGCGGTGAATGGCGCCCACATCATCAACGTGATGACGAAAGCCGTGGATCCGGTGCTGCGCGGCGAATGGCTCGAACGCGGCCAGCATATCAATGCCGCAGGCTCCAACGCCCTTACGCGCCGCGAGATCGATCTCGCCGCCGTGGAGCGCTGCGATTACATCACGGTGGATTCGCGCGGCACCGCTCGCAACGAATGCGGCGATCTGCTGCCGGCGGTGGAAAAAGGGATCGTCGATTGGGACACGGTCACGGAAATCGGCGAAGTGATCGTCGGACACGCGCCGCGGCGCACGTCGCCGGATGAGATCACGCTTTACGAATCCCACGGCATGGGCATCCAGGACCTGTACGTCGCCCACAGGCTGGTGGCACTCGCGCGCGAGCGCGGTATCGGTGTCGACCTTCCTGTCGGCCGCGATTAGAAACAGCTGTTGATCGATCTTGAGCCAGCAACCTAAACAGGGCCCGCTTACGGGCATTCGCGTGCTCGACATGAGCCGCATCCTCGCCGCGCCGTGGGTGGGGCAGCTCCTTAGCGACCTCGGCGCGGAAGTCATCAAGATCGAGCGCCCCGGCGCCGGCGACGATACGCGCGCGTGGGGCCCGCCTTTTCTGAAAGACCGCGATGGTAAAGATACGCGCGAATCGGCGTATTTCCTCTCCACCAATCGCGGCAAGAAATCGGTCACCCTCGACATCTCGAAAGCCGAAGGTCAGAAAATCGCCCGCGAGCTCGCAGATATTTCGGACATCCTGCTCGAAAACTACAAGGTCGGCGATTTGAAGCGCTACGGGCTCGCGTACGACGACTTGAGCGTGCGCAATCCCGCGTTGATCTATTGCTCCGTCACGGGCTTCGGCCAGACCGGCCCATACAGTGAGCGCGCCGGGTACGACTACATGATCCAGGGCATGGGCGGCCTCATGAGCATTACGGGCGAGCGCGACGAGGCGCCCGGCGGCGGCCCGCAAAGAGTCGGCGTTGCGATCGCCGACCTCATGACCGGGATGTATTCGAGCGTCGCCATACTGGCCGCATTGCACGAGCGCAAGGCGAGCGGTCTCGGGCAGTACATCGATATGGCGCTGCTCGATTGCCAGGTGGCATGGCTCGCCAACCAGAACTCGAACTACCTCATCAGCGGCGAAGTGCCGCAGCGGCTGGGCAATTCGCATCCGAATGTCGTGCCATATCAACCGTTTCCCACGAGCGACGGCGACCTGATCCTCGCGTGCGGTAACGATACTCAGTTCGCAAAATTCTGCGCCGCGGCTGGAATTCCGGACGTCGCGCGCGATCCCCGCTTCATAGACAACGCCGCGCGTCTCGCGAATCGCGACGCGTGCAGCGCCGCGCTCGCGTCTGCGATGAAAAAGAAGACAACGGCAGAGTGGATCGCGCTGCTCGAGAGCGTCGGCGTGCCCTGCGGCCCGATCAACCGGCTCGACGAAGTGTATTCGGACCCGCAGGTGCAGCATCGCGGCCTCAAAATGGAGCTCCCACATCCGTTGTCGGGTACGGTCCCGCTCGTCGCCAACCCCATCAAATATTCCCGCACGCCCCTGAGTTACGACGCGCCGCCGCCGTTGCTCGGCCAGCACACCGTGGAAGTACTGACCGGGCTGCTCGGCAAATCCGCGGCCGACCTCGAAGTCCTTCGCACAAAAAAAGTCATTTAGCCGCGGCAGCTGGGTGCCGCGGGGCCTCGCGTTTCCGATTTTTTTTTGCCCGATTCGTCGGGAACGCGCATTGCTGCCTAATTCAGATTCCCACCAGCAAGAGGAGCGACAAGATGGCCCCACTCATACTCGTAGGCGCGGCGGTGGGCACCGCTGCCATGTACTTGTTCGATCCAGACCAGGGAAGCCGCCGCCGGGCGCTGATACGCGACAAGGCCGTACGCGCCAAATCCGAAACCCGCGAAATTGTCGATGCCGGCGTCCGGGATTTGACCAATAGAGCCACTACCCTGGGCAGGCGCGCGACGTCTCCTTTCAAACGCCGCAGGACCACGGATGACCGACTCGCCGAGCGTGTGCGCGCAAAAATGGGCCGCTATGTAGCCCATCCGGGCGCAGTCGAAGTGACCGCGGCCGGCAAGGACATCACGCTGAGCGGCTCGATTCTGTCCCACGAGCACGGCGAGCTGATTCTGGCGGTGCAGTCCGTAAATGGCGTCGGTAACGTCGTCGACAAACTGACAGTGTATGAAACGGCCGCAGGCATTTCCGAGCTGCAGGGTGGACGCGGGCCGGGGGAGAGAAGCGACCTTCCACAGGAGAACTGGGCGCCGGGTGTGCGGCTCCTGGCAGGCGCTGCGGGAATGACGCTGGCGCTGTACGCTTTAAGCAAAGGCAGCTTCGGCAGACTGCTCTTCGGCGCGGCCGCGGCCGCATTGCTGACTCGCACCGCCACCAACAGGCCTCTCGCTGCGCTTGCGGGCACGGGCGGCCATCACGTGGTGGAGCTCGAAAAGACGATGCGTATCGGCGCGCCACTCGAGCAGGTCTTCGAGTTCCTCGCGAACTACGAGAACTTCCCGCAATTCATGCGCAATGTGCGCAGCGTCGAAGTGCGCGAGGACGGAAGCTCGCATTGGGCCGTCGCAGGTCCGCTGGGGAGCACGGTGCAGTGGGATTCCGAAACCACCGATATGGATCTGAACGAGCTCATCGCGTGGCGCAGTCTCCCGGGCAGCACGGTCGAGCACGCCGGCAGCATCAGGGTTCGCCCTGAAGGCGACGGCACGCGCGTTCACATCCAGATGCGCTACAGCCCACCCGCCGGTGCGCTCGGGCACGCTGTCGCGAAGCTTTTCGGCGCCGACCCGAAGACGGAGCTCGACGAGGACATGCTGCGGCTGAAAAGCGCGCTGGAGACGGGCCAGCCCCCGCGTGATGCGGCGCATAGCGGCGCACAAAGCGAAATCGGCGCTTAATGCGCCAGCGTAGGGTGCGCTGGTAGCACACCGGCTGTGACGCACCCTATGCGATCGCGCGCATGAGCGCGTACAGGTCGTTCTGCGCTTCGAAGCCGATTCCCGGGCGCTCCGGCAGTTTGAGCCAGCCGTTATCGACGCGCGCGTCGTCGGCGAATCCCGCGAATGGACCGAAAACATCCGGATAGGCTTCACAGCCGCCCAGACCGAAGCCGCCGACGACGTGCAGCGTCATCTGATTGCCGCCGTGCGGAAAAACGGAGTGACGCTGCCAGCCGCGCCGCTCGAGCATCGTGAGCGTGCGCGAGAACTGCACGATGCCGTACGATTGCGGAATATCGATCTGCAGAATGTCGCGGTCGGCGCGCAAGCCTCCGAAGCGCACGAGATTCTCGATGTCCTGGGTGGAAAACAAGTTCTCACCCGTGCCGACCGGCGCGTCGTATAGCCCTGTCACCTCGGCGAGCGTGGCGTAGTCGAGCGGATCGGCGGGTTCCTCGAACCAGCGCAGGCCGTAAGGCCCCAGCGCCCAGGCGTATGCGAGCGCGCGATCGCGCTGGAAAGCGCCATTCGCGTCGACCGCGAGGCGCCGCCCTTCGCCCAGCACTTCGAGCGCAGCTTCGATGCGCTGCAAGTCCTCTGGAATGGTTGCGCCGCCCACTTTGATCTTCATGGTGGTGTAGCCTTCGTCGAGCCGGCGCCGGATTTCCTCCTGCAGATGCTCAACGCCTTTGCCCGCGTGATACCAGCCGCCCCCCACGTAGCACTGCACCTTCTCCTGCGCGGCACCGCCGCTGTAGCGCTCCGCGAGCACGCGGTGCAGCGGCTTGTCTTCGATTTTCGCGACAGCGTCCCAGCACGCGACTTCGATCGTGCCGATCGCGATCGAGCGCTCGGTGTGACCGCCCGGCTTCTCACGCTGCATCATGCACGCGAGAATTCTGGCCGGATCGAGATTGTTTCCGGGGTGATCCAACAGTGTTTCAGGATCGGCTTTGAGCAGCCGCGGTATGAAACGCGCGCGCATCGGACCGCCGCACGCGTAGCGCCCGGTCGAATTGAATGCGTAGCCGGTAACCGGCTTGCCGGCGCGCACGACGTCGGTGATCACGGCGACGATCGAAGTCGTCATCTCGCTGAAATCGAACGCGGCATTGCGCATGCTCGTGTTGAGCGGGACGGCGACTTCCCTGATGTCTACGATGCGCATGAATTACCGAACGAAAGCATCGACACTGAGGGCACCAAGTACACGGAGTAATCGGTTCACTCGGGCTTGATGCCCGCTTCCTTGATCACTTTCGCGTAACGTCCGGTCTCGCTGCGTATGAAGCTCGCGAACTGATCGGGCGTATTGCCGAGCGGCTGAATTCCGGCGGTAAGAAGCCTGTCTTTGAGATCCGGTGCCGCTAGCGCCTTGTTGATCTCGGTGTTCAGCCTCGCCACTACGTTCTGCGGCGTGCCGCCGGGCGCGAGTATGCCGTACCAGATGTCGACCACGAAATTGTCGAAGCCCGATTCCTTGGCGGTCGGCACGTTCGGCAGCGGCGTCGCGCGTTTTTCGGACACGATCGCGAGCGCGCGCGCCTTGCCTGCCTTCACCTGCTGCTCGGCCGCGGGCACCGCCATTACGAGCACATCGACCTGACCGCTGATGAGACCGAGCAGCGCCAGTCCCGACCCCTTGTACGGCACGTGCACCATTTTCGTTTTGGTCATGCTCATCAGGAGCTCGGGCGCGAGATGCGTCGTCGTGCCGACGCCGCCCGAGCCGTAATTGAGCTTGCCCGGATTCGAGCGCGCGATCTGCACCAGCTCTTTCAGGTTGCGCGCAGGCACCGAAGGATGGACGAGCACCACGTTCTGGATCAGCGCCACCAGCGAGACCGGCGCGAGATCCTTTTGCTCGTAATTCAACTTCGAGTAGAGCGACGGGCTCAACGCAATGAGCGGAGAGCTGAGAACGATCGTGTAACCATCAGGCGGCGCTTTCGCCGTCAGCTCGAGCCCGAGATTGCCGCCCGCGCCGGGGCGGTTGTCCGTAATGACCGTATGGCCGAGCTGCTCGGTGAGTTTTTGAGCCAGCGCGCGGCCCAGGATGTCGCTGGGGCCCCCGGGCGGGAATGGCAGAATCATCCGGATCGTTTTGGCAGGAAAGGTCTGAGCGGCTGCAGGACCTGCGACTGCTGCGACGAGCGCAAACAAAATGACACCCACACACTTGCAACACTTCATTCCGATTCTCCTCAAAAATTCTTTGCCGCGGAAACTTCCACGCCGCTCCTTCGCTTCGCTTCGGGCGCGAGGGCGCGCTTATGCGGCTATGGCGGAAACTTCTACGCCGCTCCTTCGCTACGCTTCGGGCGCAAGGGCGCGCTTATGCGGCTGTGGCCGCTATTAGTTGCCCGGCGGCGGATTTTAGCTCGCAAAGCGGCGGTTGAGCTCTGCGACTTGTTGTCCGGTCAGATAGCGCGTCGGGTGACCCTGCAGCAACAGCACGAGCTTAGCGGTCTGCTCGAGCTCTTCGATTGCATTGATTGCCGCATCGAGCGACGAACCGGCGACGACAGGGCCGTGGTTCGCCAGCAGCACGGCGTGATGCTTGCTCGCGACTTTGCGCACCGCGGCCGCGAGCGATTCGTCGCCGGGTGGATAGTAGGGCACCAGCGCGAGCCGCCCTACCTGCATGATCGCGTATGCCGTGATCGGCGGAAAGACATTTTCCGCATCGAGCACGTCCATGCACGACACGGCGACGGCGTGCACCGAGTGCAGATGCACCACGGCCCCGCAATCGGGCCGCTCCCCGTACATGGCGATATGCAGAAACGTTTCCTTCGACGGCGGGTCCCCCGAGAGGCACTTACCGTTTGCGTCGAGTCGCGAAAGCCGCGCCGGGTCGAGACGGCCCATGCACGAGTTGGTCGGCGTCATCAACCATCCATCCGCGAGCTTCACGCTCAAATTGCCGGCGCTGCCGTGCGCAAGCCCGCGATCGTAAAGCGATCTTCCGAGAAGCGCGATGCGATCGCGCAGCTGTGTTTCGTTCATCAGAGGCGATCGAACGCTTTAAAAAAGAAATCGTCAGCGCCGAAGTTACCCGATTTGAGTGCGAGAGCGATCGGATTGGCGGCGAGACTCGTGGTCCATGGTACGCCGGGATCGATTTCCTGGCCGATGCGCAAGGCATCGATCTTCAGCGCGCTCACGACCGCGCCGGAGATTTCACCGCCCGCAATCACGAGCCGCCGCACGCCAAGCTCGACGAGACGTTGTGCAATCCGGGCAAACGTGCGCTCGATGAGCTCGCCCGCCTGCTCGCGGCCGAGCTTCTCCTGCACCTCCACAACGCGAGAAGCCGTCATGGTCGAGTAAATCAGCACGGGCTCGACGCCCAAATGCGGTTGCGCCCACGCAACTGCGGCCGCAGCGGCATCCTGCTCCGTACCCATTGCGAGCGGATCGAGCTCGAACGAGGGGCAACGCTTCTTCATTGCAGCGACCTGGCGCTGGGTCGCCGCAGAGCAACTCCCCGCGAGCACCGCCGCGTGGCCTTCCACTTGCGGAAAGACGTCTCCTGCACGGCGCGAGAGCAATCCCTGCTGCCGAAAGTTGGCAGGGAGCCCCAGCGCGAGTCCCGAACCTCCGGTGAGGAGCTTTGCATCGGCGCACGCCGTGCCGGCGGCGATCAGATGCTCGTCGGTCAGCGCGTCGACGATCGCGTAGCGGTAGCCTTGCGCCGCCAGTGCGCGCATCTCGCCCCAGATTGCATCCGCGCCGCGCTGGACGATCGAAAATGGAATGAGACCGACTTTGCCGCGCGTCTGTGCCTGCAGCACGCGCACGAGCAACGCATCGGTCATCGGGGTCAGCGGATGATCGCGCATGCTCGATTCGGACAGGAGATCCTTGCCGACGAAAAGATGTCCTTTGTAGACCGTGCGTCCATTCGCGGGAAAAGCTGGACACATGACAGTGAAAGGCTCTCCCAGCGCCTTCAGCAACGCATCGGCGACGGGCCCGATATTGCCTGCGGGAGTCGAGTCGAACGTCGAACAGTATTTGTAATAGAACTGCCGCGCGCCGGCACGCTTCAACCAGTCGAGGGAGGCGACCGACATGCGCACGGCTTCGACAGCAGGCGCGGTGCGCGACTTCAGCGCGACGACGACCGCGTCTGCGTCGGGTACCCGCTTTTTGTCCGGCGTACCGAGCAGGACGACGGCAGACATGCCCCGGCGCGTGAGCGTATTGGCGAGATCGGTGGCGCCGGTGAAATCGTCGGCGATACATCCCAGCAACGGCGGCGTCTTCTTCATCGGCCCGTAACTCCCATCAGCTCGAAAGTCCGGCGTGCAATGTGCGCTGCATGACTCCAGGTGACGCAGAATCGTGCACCCGCTATGACTTCGGCGCGGGCCTCCTTCACCAGCGCCTGGAGCGCACCGAGGTCTTTCATGTAGTGAAAGTGCTCGCCCATCATAAAGGAGGCCGGGCAAGCGATCCTGCGCAGGCTCGCGGGCAGATCGTAAGCGCCGAGCGCGTGCAGCGGCTGCCAGCGGTCGCGGCCCGCCTCGATCTGCGCGACGTTGACGCGATCCATCCACGACTGGTCGGCATTGACCGGCGCGTGCATGGCATCGTGCTCGAGCACGAAGTCGAGCGTTCGCGTGGCGGGGAAACCGCTCGCATCGCTCGGACGCAGGTTTCCCTGCAGCGGCGCGTGGGCACGCTCGCTCACGGACTTGTCCGGATAGTACGGGCAGTTGACGAACACGGCGCCATCGACACGTTCCGGAAACACGGCTGCAAGCTCCGCAGTTACGAATGCACCCGTCGCTTCGCCCAGCGCTGTTGCCGATTTGACGCCGATCTTGTCCATGACCGCGATGACGCATTTCGCGTAATCGGCGATCGTCGGCTGTGTCGCCACGTGATCGGACATGCCGCAGCCTGGATAATCGATCGCTATCGCATGCACGCGCTCGCCCAGCGCCTGCAGGAGCTCGATCATCAGCGCCGATGACTGCTGGTTGATATGGCTGATGACAACGGCGCGTGCGTGTGCCCTGCCGCTGCTCCGGTAATGGATGTAGCCGTACTCGGTCTTCGCCAGTCCGCGCTCGATTTGCACGTCGTTAGAGCCCTTAATCTGCCCGGATATTCGCGGCCTGCGCGACTTTGGTGAATTTCGCGAGATCGGTTTTGAAAATCGCTGCCGTCTCTTCAGTCGTCGTGCCGACGACATCGGCGCCCAGGTTGGCGAGCTTTTCTTTCACATCGGCGAGCGCGAGTGTCTTGACGATTTCCTGATTGAGGCGCTGGACGATATCGCGAGGTGTCTTGACCGGCGCGACGGCGCCGTACCAGGTGCTCATGACGTAGCCGGGAACGCTTTCGCCGACGGTGGGCACGTCCGGGAGGACCCCGGCTCGTTTCTCGGTCGTCACCGCGAGCGCGCGCACGCGGTTCGCCCGGATATGCGGAATGATCGGCGGCATCGTGTTGAAGCTCGATATGACGTGGCCTGCGACGAGATCGATAGCGATCGGTCCGCCGCCCTTGTAGGGAACCGCGAGCAGGTTCGTCTTCGTCATCATCTTGAACATCTCGCCGGCGAAATGCTCGGGGCTGCCGACGCCCGAAGTCGCATACGTCAACTCGCCGGGCTTGGCCTTAGCCAGGGCAATCAGATCTTTTACCGAGCGCGCAGGGAGCGACGGATGCACGCACAACACGTTCGGCACGCTCGAGACCACCGTGATCGGCGCCAGGTCGCGCTCGATGTCGTAGCCCAGGTTCTTGTACACGGGCTTGCTCATGATGTGCGCGACCGACATGAACAGAATCGTGTAGCCGTCGCCGGGCGCTTCGGCTGCGATTTTCGCGGCGAGGTTCGCATTGGCACCAGGGCGGTTATCGACGATGAATTGCTGCTTGAGGGCGTCGGCGAGTTTGGCGGCGACCACGCGGGCCATGATGTCGGTGCCGCCACCCGGCGCGAAACCGACGAGTATGCGAACGGGTTTCGACGGATACGTCTGTGCGAGTGCGATACCATCTTGCGCTGCGAAACCTGCCAGCGCCGCCAGCAGCACTGCCTGTGTCGATGCGGTCCGCTTCATGACTCCTCCTGTTGTAATCGTCGGTGCGGAGCGCCCCAGTGTCATCGGCGGACGCCATCGACGCCTCTCCAGCGTTATTGAAATACAATAGCTTACGCGCTGGTCGCTCCGCAATGACCTCACCCCGAATCGCACTCATACACGCGACACCCGTCGCGATCGAGCCCATCGTCGCCGCCTTCAAGCGCCTGTGGCCCGCGGCGCGCACGACGAACCTGCTCGAAGACTCGCTTTCAGCCGATTTGGCTACGGAGGGTCAGCTCACGGACCGGATGACGGAGCGCTTCGTGACGCTTGCGCGTTACGCGCGAGGCTGCGGCGCCGATGCGATTCTCTTCACGTGCTCCGCGTTCGGGCCGGCGATCGAAGCCGCACGCGCGGCGCTCGACGTTCCGGTATTGAAGCCCAACGAAGCGATGCTCGACGAAGCGCTGGCCGCTGGAACGCACATCGGACTCATCGCGACGTTCGCGCCGAGCATCCCTTCGCTCAAAACCGAGCTCGAGGATCTCGCGCGCAACCGCGGAATCAAGCTCAAGCTCAAGACGAGCGCGGTGCCGTCGGCGCTGCTCGCGCTGCACGACGGCAATCCACACGAGCACGATCGGCTGATCGCTGCTGCCGCGTCCGAGATGGAAGACTGCGAGGCGCTGATACTCGGGCAATTCTCCATGGCGAGCGCGGCGGAAACCATTCCACATAAAGCCGGCCGCAAAGTTCTTACGAGTCCCGCTTCGGCCGTGCTGCGGCTTAAGGAGATGCTCGGCCATTAGACGGAGCGCCTTACGGCGCCTTACGATTTCGACAGGGGGAGAAAAGATGAAGTTAAAGTTGCGTCAACTGGCGTGGCTCGCTGCGCTTGCGTTCGTCTCGGGCGCATACGCGCAAAGCAAGGCACCGGGTGCCTATCCGACGAAGCCGGTTCGTCTCGTCGTGCCGTTCGTTCCAGGCGGGCCCACCGATATACAGGGGCGTATCATCGCGGAGAAGCTTTCGCAGCGTCTCGGCCATCAGGTCATCGTGGACAATCGCGGCGGGGCTGGCGGAAATATCGGCATGGAAATCACTGCCCGCGCCCCCGCCGACGGCTACACACTCGTCATCGCGACCGTCGGCACCTGGGCCGTCAATCCACATCTCTACAAGCTGCCGTTCGACGTAATCACGGATTTTTCGCCGATTACGCAGGTGTCGAGCTCTCCAGGCGTGCTTGTCGTGCATCCGACGGTCGAGGCAAAGAACGTCAAGGAGCTGATCGCTCTGGCGAAGGCCAAGCCGGGCGAGCTCAACTACGGGTCTTCGGGCGTGGGCGGCTTCGGTCACATCTCAGGCGAGCTTTTTACGCTCATGAGCCATACCAAGATGACGCATGTTCCATACAAAAGCTCGGCGCCTTCGTTGACCGATCTCATCAGCGGTCAGATTCAGATCCTCTTCAACAACATGATCTCAACCGTGCCTCACGTGAAAGCGAATCGCGTGCGCGCACTTGCCACGACTGGTGCAAAGCGCTCGCCGGCATTGCCCGAGCTGCCCACCGTGGCCGAATCGGGCGTGCCCTGCTATGAAAATTCATCGTGGTCGGCGATCGCCGGCCCGGCGAAAATGCCGCGGCCGCTCGTCGCGCGACTGCACAAAGAATTCACCGACATTCTGAAGATGCCCGACGTGCAGCAGAAACATTCGGAAGTCGGCGCGGAGATCGTCGCGAGCACGCCCGAACAGTTCCACGCCTATCTCAAGACCGAAGTGAGCAAGTTCGGCAAGCTCGTCAAAGCGGCGGGCATCAAGGCGGCGGCGGGGAGCTGAGCAGCCGGGCGCCAGGTCACTCTCAACCGCGCCTCAACCGCTCTATTTTTTCTTTGTCCGGGCTGAGCACGACGCCTTTCTCGCACACGATGCCCGTCACGAGCTCTGCCGGCGTGACGTCGAAAGCCGGATTGCGCACGGTGACGCCCTGCGGCGCCCAGCGCTGGCCGCGATAACCGGTCACTTCATCCGCCGAGCGTTCCTCGATCGGAATCTGCGAGCCGTCCGCGATGCTCGAATCGAACGTGGAGAGCGGCGCAGCGACATAAAACGGAATGCCGTGACGCCGGGCGAGCACCGCCATCGCGTACGTGCCGATCTTGTTCGCGACGTCGCCGTTCGCAGCGATGCGGTCGGCGCCGACGACGACGACGTCGACATCGCCGTGGCTCATGAGATGACCGACCATGTTGTCGGTGATGAGCGTGCACGGAATGCCTTCCTGCACCATCTCCCACGCGGTCAACCGCGCGCCTTGCAGATAGGGACGAGTTTCGTCGATCACGACCGAGACCTTTTTCCCGGCGTCGCGCGCGGCGCGTATGACGCCGAGCGCCGTGCCATAGCCGGCGGTCGCGAGCGCCCCCGCGTTGCAGTGGGTCATGATGCGCGCGGAATGCGATATCAGCTCGGCGCCCAGCTTACCCATTGCGCGATTTCCAGCGAGATCTTCGTCGAAAATCGCGATAGCTTCGGCTTCGTGATTTTTCGCCTTCCTCATGCGCGCGAGTGCCCAGAAGAGATTCACCGCGGTCGGACGGCTCGCTGCAAGAATTTCGAATGCCGGCTCGAGCGGCCGTCGCGATTTTGCTTCCAGCGCGATTCCAAACGCAGCGGCACATCCGATCGCCGGCGCGCCGCGCACCACCATGTCGCGAATAGCCCGCGCGACGTCTGCAGCGGTGCGGCACTCGACGTAGACGCACTGCTCGGGAAGCAAACGCTGGTCGAGAAGCTCGAGGTGGTCGCCGCGCCAGCGTAAGGGTTCGACTGTCACGGAACCTTAGACAACACGCTCGTTGCCGCCATCGACCGGCACCTGCGCGCCCGTGGTCTTCGCAAACAGCGGACCGCACAACTCGGCGGCGAGCTCAGCCACATCCTTCGAGGACACTTCGGTCTTCAAGAGATTCTTCTTCTTGTACTGCTCGATCGTCATGTCATAAGCCTTGGCGCGCGCGGCCAGCAGATCGTCGGTCCACAGGCCCGTGTCGTACACCGCATCGGGATGCAAAGAGTTGACGCGTATCCGGTCTTTCGCCCACTCGAGCGCCGCGACACGCGCAAGCTGGTTGAGCGCCGCTTTCGACGCCGAATAGGCTGCGGCACCGCGTCCTGGAGCGGGTACGTTTCTAGAGCCGATGACCGCGATGCGTCCGCCGTGCGGCGCCAGCTTGAGGAGCGGGTGGCACAGCTTCATCAGGACGAGATTGGCCTCGACGTTGATCGCCATCGTTTCTTTCCAGCCATCGATGCCGTTGTCTTCGATCGGTTGCGACTCAGGAAAGATTCCGGCGTTCAAAACGAGCATATCGACGCCGCCGAAGCGATCGACTGCGACATCGAGGCTGTCCGAAATGGCTCGTTCATCGGTGAGATCGCATACGATGTTCGCCACATCGGGCCGCTGCCACATGTTCTCGATGCGCGGGTTGCGATCAAGAGCGACGACAGCGGCGCCGCGCCTGAGAAACGCGTCGACGCAGGCTTTGCCGATCCCCGAAGCAGCGCCCGTCACGACCACGATCTCGCCGGTGAACACCGGCGGCGCGCCGGCCTTGCGCAGCTTCGCCTGCTCGAGATCCCAGTATTCGACGTCGAAAATGTCGCGCTCGCCGACCGCGCGCCAGCCGCCGAGCGCTTCGGCGCGCAGGATCACGTCGATCGTGTGCTCGTAGAGCTCTTCGACGATGGTTGCGTCGCGGGCGGTACGACCCACGGCGGCAAACCCGAACTGCGGATCGAGCACCATGCGCGGTGCCGGGTCGAGCATCGATTTCTTGTCTTTCGCCTGCGGCGCCTGACGCTCGAAATACTCCGTGTACTTCCTGGCATACGCTGCGACATCGCGCCCGAGCATGGGCAGCGGTTTGGTTCGAATAACGTGATCGGGCGTCGCGGGTCCGCTCTGCGAAATCCGCGCCACATCGAGATGACGTGCGAGGGACAGAAAGCGCTCGCTGCTGTTGATTTTCACGATCAGCGGAAACCCGGCGCAGTCCGAAATAGACCGCCTCAGCCCGGCAACCTCCTGCCGCGAGTACCGGGCTGTTGCGGCGGGCGCCGTTTTCGCGACCCACGCGCCTTTCTTCTCCAGATAAT
>DATLEF010000176.1:0-7651 GCA_035525455.1 Burkholderiales bacterium | reverse complement strand
GCGCAGTCGCAACGATGCGCGCGATCGTGTCGGACCCGCTGCCGGGCGAAAACGGCACGATGAATCGCACCGGCTTCGCGGGGTATTGCTGTGCCTGCGCACCCATGCCTAACAGTAAGACGGCGCACACGACATTCACTTTAAACAGGCGCATCAACTGTAAATCCGAAGGAAGAGGGTTACGGGGGAAACCTTAGGTTTCCCCTGTTCGTTTTCCGCTGTAAGGAGCGCCGGCAGCCGCTCCGCTAAGGGGTAACGGGGGACACCTTCGGTGGCCCCTGTTCGTTTACCGCAAACAGGCTGCGCAGGGCAGCCTAATAGTGCGATCTAAAGCTCACTCCGCCGCGCTTCACCAGGTCGTCGAGATCGATATACGAGCGCTTCGTTTCCTTATCCACCGTGAACTGGAGCTTCCTGTCCGATTCGGTCGTCCCACGCACTGCGAGCAGCGTGAGGCCTTCCTTCACTTCCCACTCGTGCGCGCCCGCGATGCCGGGCGGGGCGTAAATCGCGCTGCCTGCCTCGACCTCGTATTCCTTGCCTTCATAGTCACGCACGGTCGCATGGCCCGACAGGACGAAATAAAACGCTTCGATCGGATGCCAGTGCAGCTCCTCTTTCGCGCCCGGCGTGTAGCTCGCAAGGCCCACGCGCAGCCGATCGCTCGGCACTTCGGGACAGCCGATGATCCGCTTCATGTTCTGCTCCGGGATGACGCCTTCCGCGCCCTTGAGACGCGCCGCCTGGATCACTTTCAACGTCGATTTGATTTCCATCTGCTCTTCCTTCTATCTGGCGTGTTCAAAAATCCGTTCGTGCGTAGGGTGATTTCTTCCGATCAATCGAACCATCTGCGCTTGTACGTAACCTGTTTTGCATTCGGACCCGCGCCCGAGGGCTCGAGCCACAGCGTCTTGCCCGCGTGTTTCAGCGGCTTGCCTTCGAAGCGGTCGCGCAGCCAGTCGCACACGAAAGCATGGATGTCCGCTTCCCACACCGCGCTGCGCGCTTTCTGGGTGATCGAGCCGTTATGGTGCTGGTCGGGGAGCAGCCACAGCTCCACTGGCGCTTTCATCTGGTCGACCAGGCGATAGACTTCTTCGACCGGCGCGCGCGGATCGTATTCTCCGGAGATGACCAGCGTCGGGCACGCGATCTTATCCATGAGGCCTTCCATCGTCATCTTGGCGACCACTTTGTCGAGCTCTTCTTCAGTCGAAGAATGCGTCATGTACGCGAAAAGCTGCTTGTAGCGCGGCGACTCCTCGGTCATGAGGTAGTACTTGTCGACGAAGGATGCCCAGGGTGCGGCGCACGCTGCGATGCGGTGCTCCTTCGCCGCGATGCGCATGCCCCAGTAAGAGCCGAAGGAAAGCGCATACACGCCGATTTTCTTCGCATCCACTTCAGGACGCTTGGAAAGCACATCGATCACGGCGCTGGCCGCTTCTTCATAATTGTCCACTGTCAGGCGTATCTCGCGCAGGTTGCTTTCGCCCTGCCCTGGACCGTCGAACGAAAACGCGTGCATGCCGCGCTGCAGCGCCTGGTTGTAGTACGGATGCGGCCACGCCTCCTTCGTCTGGTCGCAGCCGGGGACGTAGAAGACCAGCGGCTTCTTTCCTTGTCCCGGCGCGAGATGCAGATTGCCCGAGACCACCGTTCCGTTCCATGGAACGTCGAGGTGCTCGATCTTGTACGGCGCGTGCTCGCGCACCTTGTCGTAGCACCGGATGACGCCGCCGTGCAGGAACCGCTTCTCGTCGTTCGTCTCGAACACGGTGTGCTGCGCATCCGCGTACTGCAAAGCCGCCTGGTAATAGAGCTCCATCGCGGTCTGGGTGTGGCCCGCTTCGGCTTCGGTCTCCGCGAGCCGCTCCGAGCGCTTCGCCGCGAGCCCGACGTGCTTCGCGATCATCTCGTGGCTGCGCACCGTGCGCGGCAGCCGCCCGCGCCCGTCGGGCTGGAAGTGGAAAGTCTTGCCCTGCTCTTTCACCATCCAGTCGAAGAACCACTGTTGATCGTCCCGCTTCAGATGCGGTCTTCCTTTTTTCGCGGTCTTGGGGCTGGGCATGCTTACTCCTACTCGGGTTTGAACTCTGAGTTCTGCCTCACACGATCTGCCCGCCGGCGTTCACGTTGAGATTTACGCCTGTGACGTGCCGCGCTTCGTAGGACGCGAGATAGAGCACGGCGTTGGCGGTGTCATCGCACTCGACGAGCGCCCGCAGCGCATTCTGCGATTTCGTGCGTTCGAGCGCCGCGGCATCCCTGTTCTTCCTGACGCGCTCGGTGATGGTCGTACCGGGCGAGACCGCATTCACGGTGATGCCGTACGGCCCGAGCTGCTTTGCCAGGTGCTTGGTAAATCCGATCACGCCGGCTTTGGCGGCGCCATACGGCAGAAACGAATCGCTGTGCGGGTTCGGACCGTTCGCTGCAATCGAACCGATGTTGATGATGCGGCCCCCGCCTTTTTCCTTCATCGGCCGGACCACCGCCTGCGCGCACAGGAACGCGGTCTTCATGTTGAGCGCCATGACGCTGTCCCACTGCTCTTCGGTGATCTCGTCGATCGGCGCTTTCCCCACGAATCCGCCGACGCCGTTCACCAGTATGTCGACGCCGCCCCATTTATCGATCACCGACTGCACCATCGCGCGCACCTGAGCAGCCTGTGTCACATCCGCCTGCAGCGCAAGCGCTGTTCCCCCGGCCGCTTCGATGTCGGCCGTCACGCGTTTGCAGCGCGCGAGATTGCGACTGACTACGCCAACCGATGCGCCTTCTCGCGCGAGCACCCGTGCGATCGCTTCGGCGATGCCTTCGCTCGCTCCGGTGACGATCGCCGTTTTTCCGGCGAGCCTGCCTTGTGTCATGCGTTCCTCTGCCGCGTCGGAATTCAGGCCACGCCTTCGACCACGCGCATGTCGCGCTCTGCGCCGTTGCCGAGCGCTTTGAGCGCTTCCTGATACGCCGGAGTGTCGTGTGCGGCGAGCGCCTTTTCGAGACTATCGAACTCGATCACCACCGTGCGCTGGTCCAATCCGGCTTCGTAGGTTTTCGCAACGCCGCCGCGCACAAGAAAACGGCCGCCTGAGGCCTGTATAGAGGGCCCTGCCAATTTTGCATACGCGGCAAGCGCCTCCGGATTCGAAATCGACCGGTAACAAACGATCCAATATGCTTTCGCCATCACAGCCTCCTTGGTTAGTGCGCTATCAGCACACCCTACAAAACTCCTTACGGCCTCAGAACACCCTCCAGCCAATCCCACATGTATGCCGTGCCGATGCTCACGTTATCGACCTGGCAGTGGTGGTAGCCGCCTTCTTCGCGCGTGAAGATCTTGAGCTCCTTCCTCTCCGATCCCGCGGCCTCGATCATTATCTGCGCGTGCTCGAAAGGTGCCTGCTGATCGCCTTCGCCGTACACGAGCAGATAGGGACACTGCATTTTCTGAATCACGCCGTCGAGTGTGAAGCCTTCGAGCTTCTTCAGCGCCGCCTTTTTCGTCTTGACCCCGAAAACCCACAGCAGATGTTGCCACGGCACCGAGAGCGAAAGAGTTTCGCCGCGCTCGATGCGCTCGAGCCGCTGTTTCCATTTCGTGTGGTAATCCCACTCCGCTCCCCATGAAATGCAGCAGGCAAAGCGCTGATCCATGGCTGCCGCGCGCGGCGCATAGTAACCGCCGAGGCTGAGCGCCATGATGCCGATGCGCTTGGGGTCGAATTCGACGCGGCTCGCAAGGTAGTCGTATGCGGCGCCCGCGTGCCGTTCCGTCTCGTGATGCAGCGTGAGACCGCGAAAGCGTATCGCTTCGCCGTTGCCGGGACCGTCGAGTATGAGGCACGAGATGCCGCGCGCCGCGAGGTCCGGAATTCCCCTGAAATACTGGATCTCCTTGGTCACGTCGAAGCCGTCGAGGAACAGCATGACCGGACCGCGTCCGGTGCGGGCCGCAGCCGTCGTCGCGTGCACGAGTATGCCCGGCAGGTTGGTGCCTTCATAGGGTACCTCTACGTGCTCGATGCGCGGGTTGCGCCGCGATCTCGCCGCGCGGCTGAACGCATCGACGCCGCGCCGGTACGCAGCCTGGCTCTCTTCGGTCTTGGGCTGCACGAAACGCTCGCCCACGTGATAGTAATGCGCAGCCCGGAAGAGATACGCCGCAGCGCTGATCGCATGTCCTTTCGCCGCCCGCTCGTCGCCGATTTTTTCGAGGCGCTCCGCCTCCGCAGTCCATTCCCGGAACCACGCCTTATCGTCGCCGACGCGATCTTTCAGCCGCAACCCGACACGGTTGATCTCGTCGATTTCCCCGCCACCCCATGCCGTGCCGCCCAACGGGAGGAGCATGCCGTGCGACCAGCGGTAATTGTCGGGAAAATACGCATATGAAACGTCGCCCTCCGGCAGCTTCGAGCTGCTCATATAACCTCCGGTTAAAGCCGCGGTATTCCGGACTCTAATATCACTTTTCTGAACTTCTCGACATCGGTTTTCACCACCCGCGCGAATGCGCCTGCTCCTGCGAGCCGATCAGTTGGCCGTGATCCCCGCGTCGCGTATAACCTTGCCCCAGCGCGCGATGTCCGCTTTCACCTGCGCCGAAAATTCTTCCGGCGAATTGCTGCAGGGATCGAAGCCGATTCCGGCGAGCCGCTCGCGCACGTCCGGCAGCGCGAGCACCTTTGTGATCTCGGCATGGAGGCGCGACACGATCGGTTTCGGCGTTCCGGCCCGCGCGAATATGCCCTGGAACGTGTCACCGGTAAGGCCTTTGATCCCGAGCTCCCCCGCAGAAGGAACATCCCCGAGCGCGGGCGTGCGCTTGTCGGCGGTTACGACGAGACCGCGCAGCTGGCCCGACTTCACCTGCGGCGCGAAGCTCGGCACCGAAGCCCAGCCGATCGGAACCTGGCCGCCCAGCATCGACTGCACCTGCGGACCGGCGCCGCCGTACGGAACATGCTTCAAATCGAGCTTGTAGATCATGCGAAACATTTCGCCGGAAAGGTGCGGCGTGGTTCCCGCACCCGGTGACGAATAGCTGTGCTTGGCCGGCTGCGAGCGTATGAGCGCAACGAGCTCGTTCACGTTTTTCGCGGGCAGCGACGGATGGACCGCCAACAGGTTCGGCGAGCTCCCTGCGCAGGTAAGCGGCTGAAAATCCTGAAACGGCGAATACGGAATCTTTGCATAGAGCGTGGGATTCACCGTGAACGCCGAGCTTGCAAGCAGGAACGTGTAACCGTCGGGCGGCGCCTTGGCCGCGATGCCGATCCCGATGTTGGCGCCTGCGCCAGGCCGGTTATCGACGACCACGGTCTGATTCAGGCTTTCGCTCAGCTTCTGCGCGATGATGCGCGCGATGACGTCCGATCCGCCCGCCGGTGGGAACGGAACAATGATGCGCACGGGCCGCGCGGGGTACGGCTGCTCCGCGGGCGCGGCGGCGGCAGCGATAGCGGGCATCAGGACGGCGCACATTACTACCGGCGCTATCGAACGTAATTTCATTCCGGCTTCTCCACTATTATTCGGCTCGATGCGTGCTGTTATTTGATGGCGCCTTCCATGCGCAGGTCGTGAATGCGCTCGGGCGTGAGGTCCAATAGCGCTTTGAGTACCTCGTCGGTGTGCTCTCCGAGCCGCGGCGCCGGTTTCGAAATCGTGCCGGTCACGCCGGACATCTTGATGGGATTGCCGGGGAGACGCACACGGCCGACGTCGGGATGATCGTATTCGACGATCATTCCGCGCTCCGCCACCGGCGGCTCGGCGAAAGCGCGATCGAGATTGTTGACCGGCGCCGCCGGGACTTCCGCCGCACGCAGCCGCTCGAGCCAGTCATCGACGGTGCGTTCCCGAAAAAGACGCTCGAGCTGCGGCACGAGCTGCGCACGGTGCTCGACGCGCAGCGCGTTCGTCGCGAAGCGCGGATCGGCCGCAAGCGCCGGCGCCTCGAGCGCGTCGCACAAGCGGCGCCAGAATATTTCCTGACGCGTGGCGACGACCACGTAGCCGTCCCGCGCTTCGAACGCCTGCCACGGCACGGTGTAGTCGTGCGCCGACCCGGGCGGGCTCGGCAGCTCGCCGTTGGTGAGCCACATCGTGCCCATGTAGCTCAGCAGGTTCAGCATCGCGTCGTACATCGAAAGCTCGACCTGGCGGCCTTTGCCGTTGCGCTCGCGGTCGAACAGCGCCGCGAGGATACCCTTGCAGGCGAAGATCCCGCCGCTCAAGTCCGCGAGCGGAATGCCCACTCGCACGGGAGGACGCCCGGGCTCGCCCGTAATCGCCATGTGGCCGCTCATCGCCTGCACGATGATGTCGAGCGCCGGGTAGTCCTTGTATTCGCCCGCGGTACCGAATCCGGTGACCGAGCACTGGATGAGGCGCGGGTTGATCGCAGAGAGCGTCTTGTAGTCGATCTTGAGGCGCTCGAGCACACCGCTGCGGAAATTGTCGACTACGACATCGCACACGCGCACGAGATCGTAAAAGACCGTGCGACCGCTTTCGGTCTTCAGATCGATGACGACGCTTTTCTTGTTGCGGTTAAACGTGAGAAAAAGACCGCTCACCCCGCGGTACGGCGCAACCGAAGGATTGCGCCCAAGATCACCCTCCGGCGATTCGATCTTGATGACTTCGGCGCCCAAATCGGACAGGACCTGCCCGCCGTACGTGCCGGCGATGATCTGGCCGAGCTCGAGGATGCGCACACCTTGCAGCGGTTCAGACATTGAGCGTTCTAAAGTCCAAGGCCGCGCGCAATGATGTTGCGCTGGATTTCGGACGTTCCGGCGCCGATCGTAGCGAGCCGCGAATCGCGAAAGAAACGCTGCATCGGGTACTCCATGCAGTAGCCGTAGCCGCCGAGAATCTGCAGCCCCAGGTCGGACACGTTCTTGTACGCCTCTCCCGTGTAGAGCTTCAGCACCGCGGCGTCCTGCCGCGTCGCCTGCCCTTTGGAGAGCAGCCACGCATAGCGATACACGAGCACGCGGGAGACTTCGAGCATGACTTTCATGTCCGCGAGCTTGTGCGAGATCGCCTGGAACTGTCCTATAGGTTTCCCGAACTGCTTGCGATTCTTTGCGTACTCGAGCGCATACTCGAACGCGGCGGACGCAGCGCCGGTGCGCGCGGCCGACAGGCACAACCGCTCGTACCAGAGATACGAATCCACTGCTTCCCAGCCGCGATCGACTTCGCCGAGCACGGCGGACGCCGGCACTTTCACGTCGGAATAAAACACCTGTGTCGTCTTGATCGCGCGCTGACCGAGCGTCTCGATCTTGCGCACTTCGATGCCCGGCAGCTTGGTATCGACGAGAAAACACGTGATCCCCTGCTGCTTTTTCTCCCCGCTCGAAGTGCGCGTGACGAGCAGGCAGTAATCGCTGATGTCCATGCCCGACGTGAAAACTTTCTGCCCATTAATGATGTAGTCGCCGCCGCTCCTCACTGCGCGCGTGGTGATCGACGCGGCATCGGAGCCGGCTTCAGGCTCGGTCAGGCCGAAGCAGAACGAAAGCTCGCCGCGCGCAACCCGCGGCAGCAGCATGTCTTTCTGCTCGCGGCTGCCGTGCTGCATGACCGCATAGCCGCCGTAGGTCAGCGTGCGGAACACCCACAT
>DATLEF010000147.1:0-2742 GCA_035525455.1 Burkholderiales bacterium | reverse complement strand
AAGCGATCGATTTCTACACGGCCCAGTTTTCCAGCACGTCCAGGACAACCTGGGGCGGCATGCCGGCGCTCAAGTGTGCGAATGACGTGCTGCTGTTGTTCACGAAAGTGGATACACCGCCCGCAATCGAACCGGAGACCGCGATCTGGCATTTCGGCTGGCACGTGCCCGATGCGCGCAAAAGCCTCGAGACCTATAGAAACCGGCCGGACGTGAAGCTCCTCCCTCTATATACGAGCAGCAACGGTGAATCGGTCTTCATCAGCAGCGACACGTGGCCGGGGACCGCAGGCGTGCTGGGACTGAACGCCGCGCAGATTGAAGAAGCGCGGGCTGCCGGCACCCGACCGAAAGGCGGCGCCGGATTTTCGTACATGGAAGGTCCCGACCGCGCGCTGGTGGAGTACGCGGGCAATCACCCGGCCGAGCGCTTCAATCACATTCATCTATGGCAGGACGATCCGTTCTGCGCCCAGCTCTGGTATCAGAAACACCTCAACGCACCCGTGATGGAAGGACGCGCGAGTCCGACTCCGATGACCGAAGCGAACTGCAAAGTGCCGCGTGGACCGGATCGCACGTGGCCGTCGCTCGATCGCGAAGGCACACATCGCACGCCGCGCGCGGCGGTGACGTTCAGCGACGTCGCGCTCTCGTGGTATGCGCGGCAGAGCGATGCGCCGCTCGCGAGCCCGCGCGGCCACGTCGTCGATCACATCGGACTTGGCGTCGCCGACCTCGACGCGTGGATCGCCAAGCTCGAAAGCGAGCGCGTGACGTTTCTCGAGCGCAAACCGTATCCGCTGGGCAAGACGCGCGCGGTGATGCTCGAAGGGCCGAGCCGGGAGGCGCTCGAGCTGGTAGAGGTATGACGAGCCTGGAATGACCACCCGCCCGAAGGCGATCGGCACCACGATCGAGGACAACGAGCGCGTCGTCATCACCGAGTGGCGCTTCGCGCCGGGAGCGGAAACCGGGTGGCACGTGCACCCGATGGATTACGTCGTGATCTATCGCACGCCGGCGCAGCTCCACATCGAGACCAAGCAAGGTCCGCAGTCGCTTCAGATGGCGGAGGGGCAGTTGTATTTCCGGAGAGCCGGCGTCGAGCACAACGTCGTCAATGCGGGAGACAACGAGGTCGTGTTTCTCGAAACGGAGCTTAAGTAGCATGACCGGCACTCCCAGCGACAAAGTCTTCAGCGGCTCGATCGCGAATCTGTACGAGAGCTATCTCGTTCCGCTAATCTTCGCGCTGTATGCCGCCGATCTGGCAAGACGACTTGCGTCGAGACCCGTCGCGCGGGTGCTGGAAATCGCCGCCGGCACCGGCGTGGTGACGCGTGCGCTCGCCTCCGCGCTCCCGGCGAAGGTCTCCCTCGTCGCGACCGATCTGAACCAGCCGATGCTCGATCACGCTGCCACCATCGCGATCGCGAGACCCGTCGAGTGGCGCCAGGCCGATGCGATGAAGCTTCCGTTCGATGATGGCGAGTTCGATGCGGTTGTGTGCCAGTTCGGCGTCATGTTCTTTCCGGACAAGGCGAAGGCATACGCCGAGGCGCGCCGCGTGCTCCGCCCCGGCGGCGTTTTTCTTTTCAATGCGTGGGATCGGATCGAAGAAAACGAATTCGCCGATACCGTGACGACGGCCCTCGGCGCATTGTTCCCCGCCGACCCGCCGCGCTTTCTCGCCCGCACGCCACACGGTTATCACGATCGCACTGTCATCGAGCAGGATCTCGCGCGCGGCGGCTTCAGCGCTACGCCGGATATCGCAACCGTCACGCAACGCAGCCGCGCGAGCTCTCCGCGCATACCGGCGATCGCTTACTGCCAGGGCACGCCGCTACGCAACGAAATCGAGGCACGCGATGCCTCGCGGCTGGCCGAAGCGACCAACATTGCCGCGGAAGCCGTCGCGCAGAAGTTCGGCCGCGGCGAAGTCGATGGCAAGATCCAGGCGCACGTCATCACAATCGAAAACTGATCAAGGGAAGAACAATGGAACCAAAAACCGCAGCAAAAGCAGTTGCACTGGCCGCGTGCTTCGCGGCGCTCGCAGGGTGTGCGACCTCGCAATCCGGAGGAAGCGCGGATCAGCAACTTCGCGCGGGTTATTTTTTCGTCGGCGGGAATTACGTCGAAAGTAAAACCGGCCCGCTCATGCAGGGACAGATGTACGTCGAGTACTACATGCCCGAGCGGCGCACGCAGCCTTATCCGATCGTGATGATCCACGGGGCCGCGCAGACCGGCACCAACTTCACCAGCACGCCGGACGGCCGCAAAGGCTGGGCGCAGTACTTTGTCGAGCAGGGCTACGTCGTGTATGTGGTCGATCAGCCGGGCCGCGGACGCTCGCCCTACAACGATTCGATGGGGCCGCTCACCCGCTTTCCGGCCTCGCAGCTCGAGCGCCGCTTCACCGCGCACGAGAAATTCAACCTGTGGCCGCAGGCGAAGCTGCACACGCAATGGCCCGGCGATGGTCCGAAGAAAGGTCAGCAGGGCGATCCTGTTTTCGACCAGTTCTATTCTTCGCAGGTGCAGTACATCCTGAGCGGCGCGACCACCCAGCGTCTCAATCGTGATGCCGGCGCTGCACTGCTCGACCGCATCGGCCCTGCGATCGTTCTCACGCATTCGCAGTCCGGCGCCATCGGCTGGCCGATCGCAGACGCGCGGCCGCAGCTCGTGAAAGCGGTCATCGCCGCGGAGCCGAGCGGGCCGCCTTTTGCC
>DATLEF010000111.1:0-7401 GCA_035525455.1 Burkholderiales bacterium | reverse complement strand
CGCTTATCAAGGCGGCGGCGAGCCCTGCTGAAGCGAAGGTTCAACTCATGGCGCGCGTGTGGCGTTCGACCCTGGTCGAAGAAATGCTCTCGCGCAGCCAGGGACCGATATCGCGCCCGGAGGGCATCTCTGCCGAGTACGGACTGCACACACGCGGCTACAAGCTGTCCGACGTGCAGGCGCAGCGCATCCTGGAAATGCGGCTGCAGAACCTGACTGCGCTCGAACAGGACAAGCTCGAAAGCGAATACCGGGAAACGATGGAAAAAATCGTCGATCTCCTCGATATCCTGTCCAATCCGGCGCGCGTGACGCGCATCATCTCGGACGAGATGGAGGAGATCAGGAAACAGTACGGCGATGAACGCCGCAGCGAGATCGTCCTCAACACCCAGGACCTCGCGATGGAGGATTTCATCGCGCCGGCGGACGTCGTGGTCACGCTGTCTCACGGCGGGTACATGAAATCGCAGCCGGTGGCAGACTACCGGGCCCAGAAGCGCGGTGGCCGCGGCCGCCAGGCGACGACGACGAAGGAAGACGATTTCGTCGACAAACTCTTTATCGCGAACACGCACGATTACATCCTCTGCTTCTCGAACAGAGGCCGCGTGTACTGGTTGAAGGTTTATGAAGTTCCGCAAGGCGGTCGGGCGTCCCGTGGCAAGCCCATCGTCAATCTGGTGCCGCTGATGGAGCACGAGAAAATCACGGCCGTGCTGCCAGTCAAAGTGTTCGACGACGGCCATTTCGTGTTCATGGCGACGGCGACCGGCACAGTGAAGAAAACCGCGCTTTCGGCGTTTTCGCGTCCCATGTCGAAAGGCATCATCGCAGTTGGACTGGACGAAGGCGATTACCTGATCGGCGTCGCGCTTACCGACGGCAATCAGGACATCATGCTGTTTTCCGACGGCGGCAAAGCCGTGCGCTTTGCGGAAGCCGAAGTGCGCTCTATGGGTCGCACCGCGGGTGGCGTGCGGGGCATGCGGCTTGCACCCGGGCAGCAGGTGATCTCGCTCATCGTGGCGAACGAAGATCGGCTCTCGGTGCTCACTGCAACGCAGAACGGCTACGGCAAGCGTACCGCCATTGCCGACTACACGCGCCACGGCCGCGGCACACAAGGCATGATTGCGATTCAGTGCAGCGAACGCAACGGCAAGCTCGTCGCCGCGGAGCTCGTTGGCGAAGACGACGAGATCATGCTCATCACCACCGGAGGTGTCCTCATTCGCACCCGTGTATCGGAAATCCGCGAGCTGGGACGTTCCACGCAGGGCGTGCGGCTCATCAATCTGGGCGAAAACGAATTGCTTGCCGGCCTGGAAAAGATCCTCGATCCGGAGGAAGTCGCGACTGCGGAAGGCGGACAGGTGATCGGCGATACGAACGTGAGTGCAGAAGGCGAGGGAGACGCCGGCCCTGATGCTCCCGACGACACAAGCCATTAACTCGGAGTGCTCGATGTCACGTGTATTTAATTTCAGCGCAGGGCCTGCGGTTCTGCCCGAGCCGGTTCTCGAGCAGGCGGCGCAGGAGATGCTCGACTGGCATGGCAGCGGCACGTCGGTCATGGAAATGAGCCATCGCGGCAAGGAATTCATCTCCATATACGAAGAGGCGGAGGCGGACCTGCGGGAGCTCCTCGCGATACCGGTCAATTACAAAGTGCTGTTCCTGCAGGGGGGCGCCGCGGCGCAGTTTTCGATGATCCCGCTCAATCTCCTGCGCGGAAAACAAGGTGCGGACTACGTCAATACCGGTCAGTGGTCGACCAAAGCGATCGGCGAGGCAAAGAAGTACGGCACGGTGAACGTCGCCGCCAGCTCGGAGGATTCGAATTTCAGCTGCGTTCCGAAATTCGCGCAATGGAAGCTCGATCCGAACGCGGCGTACGTCCACATCACGACGAACGAAACGATAGGCGGCGTCGAATTCCACTGGACGCCCGATACCGGCGCTGTGCCGCTCGTGGCCGATGCATCGTCGCATATTCTGTCGCGGCCGCTCGACGTCAGTCGCTATGGATTGATCTATGCCGGCGCGCAAAAAAATATCGGCCCCGCCGGGCTCACCATCGTAATCGTGCGCGATGATCTCCTCGGGCATGCTGCGAAGACGACGCCCTCGGTTTTCGATTTCAAAGTGCAGGCCGAGAACGACTCAATGTACAACACGCCCGCGACGTACGGTATCTACATGGCCGGGCTCGTGTTCCAGTGGCTGAAAAAGCTCGGCGGGCTCGAAAAAATGGAACAGACCAACATTGCGAAAGCCACGCTGCTTTACGATTATCTCGACCAGACCGAGTTCTATCATTCGCCTGTCGCAAAGGAAGACCGGTCGCGCATGAACGTGCCGTTCACGCTCCGCAGCGACAAGCTGGATGGCGCGTTCCTGAAGGAAGCGGAAGGGAAGAGGCTGACGCAGCTCAAAGGACACCGGTCGGTCGGCGGCATGCGCGCATCTATATACAACGCCATGCCGATCGAAGGTGTGCAGGCGCTCGTGCAGTTCATGCGGGAATTCGAGCGCAAGCATGGATGAGCCTTTCCGGATTCTTACGCTGAATTCGATTTCGGCTCACGGTCTGAAGCGGTTCCCAGGTGGGCGCTACACGGTCGGTGCCCATGTGGCGGATCCCGATGCGATCCTGGTGCGCTCGCAGGACATGCACCGCATGGATATTCCACAGAATGTGAAAGCGGTCGGGCGGGCGGGCGCGGGCACGAACAACATACCGGTGGACGTGCTCAGCAAGCGCGGCGTGCCTGTTTTCAATGCGCCGGGCGCGAACGCCAATGCGGTGAAGGAGCTCGTGATCGCGGCTATGCTGATCGCCGCGCGCAATCTCGTGCCCGCTTTCAAATTCGTGGACGAGCTCCAAGGCAATGACGCCGAGCTGCACAAGCTCGTCGAAGACGGCAAGAAGCAATTCGTCGGCACCGAATTGCCGCGTCACACGCTCGGTATCATCGGTCTTGGCAAGATCGGAAGTATTGTGGCCGATGCGGCGATCAAGCTCGGCATGCACGTAACCGGATACGACCCCCACATCACCGTGGACGCTGCCTGGAGCCTGCCGTCGCAGGTGCGCAAGGCGCAAAGTATCGAGGAGGTTCTGAAAAGCAGCGATTTCATTACACTGCACGCGCCGCTCATCGACGCGACTCGCCACATGATCAACGCCGAGCGTCTGAAGATGGTGAAGACCGGCTCGATACTCCTCAATTTCGCGCGTGATGGGCTGGTGGACGAAGGCGCGGTATGCGAGGCTTTACAAAGCAAGCGCCTGCGCTACTACATGTGTGATTTTCCGTCGCAGCGGCTGCAGGACGAACCGCACGTCGTCGCGTTGCCGCACCTGGGCGCTTCGACACGCGAGGCCGAAGACAACTGCGCGGTGATGGTCGTCGATCAGGTGCGGGAATTTCTCGAGCAAGGTAACATCAGCAACGCCGTTAATTTCCCGGACGCCATGCTGGAGCGCGAAGCGCCGTATCGCGTCGCAATCGCGAACTCGAACGTGCCGAACATGCTGGGTCAGATTTCGACGGCCATGGCGCGGGCGGGCCTCAACATCCATAACATGCTGAACAAGTCCAAGGGCGAAATGGCGTATACGCTGGTCGACGTCGATAGCGCAGTGCCGCAATCGTTGCTCGCGGAGCTCTCGCAGATCAACGGCGTATTGGCCGTGCGCCACGTGCCTCAGCAGCAATAGCAACGCTCCGAACAACGCGCATCATGGGGAGTTTGCGCAGCGGCGAGATCGAACACGCCCCGATTGCATGAATGACAAGCTGAACAGTCTGCGCCTGAAAATAGACGCGCTCGACGCGCGCCTCGTCAAGCTCCTGTCCGAGCGTGCGCGGCTTGCGCAACGGGTGGGGCAGGCGAAGCAGGGGGCTGCCGCCTACCGGCCGGAGCGCGAAGCACAAATCCTGCGCCGGGTTGCCGAATTGAATCCGGGTCCGCTGCCCGATCGCGCGCTGCAACGCGTGTATACCGAAATCATGTCTGCGTGCCGTGCGCTGGAAGACAGCGTCACGGTCGCCTATCTCGGACCGGCCGGCACTTACAGCCAGGAAGCTGCGACCAAGCACTTCGGCACGACTACTCCGCTTGTGCCGTGCGGTTCGATCGACGAGGTCTTTCGCCGCGTCGAAACGGGAGCTGCGGGTTATGCGGTGGTGCCCGTTGAGAATTCGACCGAAGGCGCCGTCGGCCGCACCCTCGATCTTCTGCTTGCGACTCCCGCGCGCGTTTGCGGAGAAGTAATGCTGCCCATACGACAGTGTCTGATGAGCCGTGGCAAGACCCTCGGCGCCATACGCCAGATTTATTCTCATACCCAAAGCCTGGCTCAATGTCAGCAATGGCTCGCGCGGCATCTGCCGCAGGCGGAGCAAATCGCAGTAGTGAGCAATGCCGAGGCGGCTCGTCTGGCGTCGCGCCAGCGCGGCGCGGCTGCAATTGCGAGCAAGACGGCAGCAGAGCTGTACGGACTTAAGCTGCTGGCTCGAAATATCGAAGACGAAAGCAAGAACACGACGCGTTTTCTCGTCCTGGCCTCGCACGATTCCGCCCTATCCGGCAATGACAAGACATCGCTCATATTGTCGACACGCAACGTCCCGGGTGCGATCCATCAGCTCCTCACGCCGCTGGCCGTTCATTCCGTCAGCATGACTAAGCTCGAATCGCGGCCCGCGCGCACCGGGCTGTGGGAGTATGTGTTCTATGTCGACATCGAAGGCCATGCGTCCGAGCCGAACGTGAGCAAAGCGCTGACCGAGCTCGAGCGCACTGCGTCCCTTTTCAAGAACCTGGGCTCGTATCCCGCAGCGGTCGCCTGATCATGTCTGCCAGCGATCTCGCACCTTCACATATCCGCGCGATAGCGCCGTATCAGCCCGGCAAGCCGATTTCGGAAGTCGCGCGCGAGCTCGGGCTCGACGAGTCGCAAATCATCAAGCTCGCTTCGAACGAAAATCCGCTCGGTGTCAGCCCGCTCGCGCAGAAAGCGATCCGGGCGGTGCTCGCCGATCTTGGCCGTTATCCGGACGGCAATGGGTTCGAGCTCAAACACGCGCTCAGCAGGCGTTACGGCGTTGCGGCGGACTCGATCGTGCTCGGCAACGGCTCCAACGACGTCCTCGATCTCGCCGCGCGCGCGTTCCTCACGCCGAAGGACGAGGCGCTCTACTCGCAGCATGCATTCGCCGTGTATCCGCTTGCGGTGCAGGCGGTGGGTGCGCGTGGCGTCGAAGTGCCGGCGCGTGCTTACGCACACGATCTCGACGCGCTGGCAGCGGCAATCACGCCCCGGACGCGCCTCATATTCATTGCCAATCCGAACAATCCGACCGGGACCTACGCCGGCGGGAACGCGCTCGAATCATTTATCGCAGCGCTGCCAAAGCACGTGCTGTTGGTGCTCGATGAGGCTTATAACGAATATCTGCCAGTTGAGGCGCGGGTCGACAGTCTCGCGTGGCTCGGGCGCTTCCCGAATCTCGTCATCACGCGCACGTTTTCGAAGGTGTACGGGCTGGCGGGCCTGAGAGTGGGATACGCCTTTGCGCATCGCGACGTCGCCGATCTCATGAACAGGGTCCGCGCGCCATTCAATGTGAACAGCGTGGCGCTCGCAGCGGCTGCCGCCGCACTCGAGGATACTGAATTCGTCCAACGCAGCTACGAGCTCAATCTTGCTGGCATGCGGCAGCTCACCGACGGCTTGACTGCACTCGGGATCGAATACATTCCGTCGTACGGCAACTTCGTGAGCTGTAAAGTGAGGGCTGCGGCTGAGATGTTTCAGCGGCTGCTCAAGTCCGGGGTGATCGTGCGCCCCATCGCGAGCTATGGCATGCCGGATCATCTGCGCGTCACGATCGGCCTCGAGTCGGAGAACGCGCGTTTCCTCGAAAGCCTCAAGCAGGCGATGCAGTGAGCAGCCGGCCGAAGCTTAAGGTCGACACCCTGGCCGTTATCGGGGTGGGGCTGATAGGCGGATCGTTTGCGCTCGCCCTCAGAAAAGCAAAGGCGGTGCGGCGAGTCATCGGCGCCGGACGGACTTCGAAGAATCTGGCTGCGGCGAAGCGGCTGGGCATCATCGATGAAACGGCGCGCGATGCAGCGGCGGCGGTGCGCGATGCGGATCTCGTTTTTCTCGGGACTCCGGTGGGTCAGATGCCTGAAGTGATGGCGGCGATCGCTCCGGCACTGAAGAGCACGGCAGTCGTCATAGACGGCGGCAGCACCAAGCAGGACGTGATCTCTTACGCGAAGCGTTTTCTGGGAAAACATTTCGCTCGATTCGTGCCGTGTCATCCCATCGCCGGAACGGAAAAAAGCGGCGCCTCAGCCGCTTTCGCCGATCTGTATCGTGATCGCAACGTCATTCTCGTGCCGCAACCTGAAACCCAGGCTGCGGCAATACGGCTCGTCCGTGCGGCGTGGGAAAGCTGCGGCGCGCGCCTCTTGCGGCTCGATGCGCGCGCGCACGACGAAACCTTCGCAGCCGTCAGTCACCTGCCTCACGTCGTCGCTTTTGCGCTGGTGAGCATGCTGGCCAAGCGGCGCGACGCACGCACGCTGCTCGGCCACTCGGGAGCAGGGCTCCGCGACACGGTGCGTATCGCAGGGAGCTCGCCCGAAATGTGGCGCGACATTTGTGCCGGAAACCGCGATGCGCTGCTCGAGCTGCTCGATGAGTACATTGAGGAGCTCGAGATCGCCCGCGGCGCGATTGAAAACGCCGACGGCCCCGCGCTCACCGAGATGTTCGAGCGCGCGCGCACGGCGCGACAGCGGTGGCTGATTAAAGAGCCCGGCTGAGGTCCGTCGTGTCGCATATCGACATTGGCCCACTCGGTCACGTTCGCGGCACGGTGCGGCTGCCCGGCTCGAAAAGCATATCGAACCGCATGCTCCTGCTCGCCGCACTCGCTGAGGGTGAGACGATACTGCGCGACGTCCTCGATTCGGACGACACGCGCTATATGCTCGATGCGTTGCGCGCACTCGGCGTCGAGTGCAATTCCGAAGGCGAGCGCACTGTGCGAGTACTTGGCACTGCCGGTCGGCTGCCCGTGGGACACGGTGATCTTTTTCTTGGCAACGCAGGCACCGCTTTTCGGCCTCTCACGGCAGTGCTCGCAGTGATCGGCGGCGAGTACCGCCTCTCCGGTGTGCCCCGCATGCACGAGCGTCCGATCGGCGACCTTGTGGACGCACTGCGGAGTATCGGTGCGCGCATCGACTACCTGGGTGAGGCGGGTTTTCCGCCGCTGCAGATTCACCCGGGCAAGCCCAAGCTCGACCAGACAGTGAAGGTGAGGGGCAGCGTCTCGAGCCAGTTCCTCACCGGACTTCTTATCGCGCTACCGC
>DATLEF010000102.1:0-9095 GCA_035525455.1 Burkholderiales bacterium | reverse complement strand
CACACATGCTGCGCAACAAACCTTCGAGCGAGAGTTTCTGGTGTCCGGCGGACGAGATCCACGCCGCGGCCAGCAGGCAAGTCGCTTTGACTCTGACGGCCTCGGAGTGGGCTGCGTTGTCGCGACTCGGTACCGGCGAATGGATAGCCGACGCCCAGATCGTCAGACTAGAGGAGCTCGGCCTCGCCGAACGCGCTTTCGGTCAGGCGCTGCTGACGCGCCTCGGTCGAGCGTTGCTCGGCCAATCGGACTAAACACACGCGGGCTGGACACTGTCTTCGTCGCTGCAAGGCCGCAAGATCACCGCGTGTCGTCGGCAACCAGTGCTTTAGGCAGCGGAAACGTCACCTTCTCCGACGCGCCTTCCAGCTCATGCACGCTGGTCGCCCCCAGCGCGCGCAGCCTGTCGGTCACCTGCTCTACCAGCACTTCAGGCGCGGACGCGCCTGCCGTAACGCCGACGCACTTCTTTCCGGCTACCCATTCGGGCTTCAGGTCTGCGGGATTGTCGACCATATAGGCGGGCACGCCCTGCTTCTCGGCGACCTCGCGCAATCGGTTCGAGTTCGAGCTGTTCGGGGAACCGACGACCAGGACCACGTCGCATACGCGCGCCAGCGCTTTCACCGCGTCCTGGCGATTCTGAGTGGCATAGCAGATGTCGTCGCGCTTCGGTCCGACGATGGTGGGGAAGCGCTGCTTGAGCGCCTCGATCGTGCGCCGTGCATCGTCCATCGACAGCGTCGTCTGCGTGACGAATGCGAGATTGTCGGGACGGTCGAGCTGAAGATTCCTGACGTCCTCGGGGCTTTCGACCAGGTACATTCCGCCGTCAGACTGGCCCATGGTCCCTTCGACTTCCGGGTGGCCTTGGTGGCCGATCATGACGATCTCGCGGCCCTGCGCGCGCTTCTTGGCGACTTCGACGTGGACTTTCGTTACGAGAGGACACGTTGCATCGAAGACGCGGAAGCCGCCGGCTTCCGCCTCGCGGCGCACTTCCTGCGAAACCCCGTGCGCGCTGAATATGACCGTGCTGCCCGCCGGCACCTCGTCCAGCTCTTCGACGAAGATCGCGCCTTTCGCCTTCAAATCCTCGACGACAAAGTTATTGTGCACGACCTCGTGGCGCACGTAGATGGGCGCGCCGTGCTGTGCAAGCGCACGCTCGACGATTTCGATCGCGCGATCGACGCCCGCGCAGAATCCGCGGGGTTTGGCGAGGAAGACTTGCATGTGAGCCTGTGCTCCGAGCAGTACTTTTGCGAGCGGCGATTATACGCGCCCGCAGCGTGCATCGCGCTTCATGCGGCGGGTGCGCTCTTTTTGACCTTGAGCGCGTCCCATATCAGAAGCGCCGCGCCGCAGCTGATGGCGGAGTCGGCCACATTGAAAGCGGGCCAGTGGCGACCGAATGCGTGAACGTCGAAAAAATCGACGACTGCGCCGACGAGCGCCCGGTCAATCACATTGCCCAGCGCCCCGCCGAGTACCAGGCTGAGCGCGAAGCAGAACAGCGTTTCGGCGGCATGCTTACGCAGCAGCCACGCGATCCAGCCGCTCGCCATGAGTGCAACGACCATGAAAAGCTCGCGCTGCCAGCCGGCAGCATCCGATAGAAAGCTGAAAGCCGCACCGCGGTTATAGACGAGCACGAGGTTAAAGAAGGGTGTGACCTCGACGACTTCGTGGAGCAGAAACGTACGCACCACGACGTATTTCGTGAGTTGATCGAGGAGGATCACCGCTGCCGCCAGCGCGAGCCACTTACGCATGCGTGCGAGGCTCCCCATCGCCGTACAGGTTCGCCACGCAGCGGCCGCAGATTTCGGGATGTTCGGTGTCCGCTCCGACGTCTGCCCGATAGTGCCAGCAGCGCTCGCACTTCGGGTGCGGGCTCGGCGCAACAGTGAGCTTCACACCCGGCAATACCGTGTCCACCGCCTGCGGTGCCGCGTCGTGCGCGACACGCGCCTGTGAAGTAATGAAAACGAAACGCAGGTCGCCTTCGAAAGAGCGCAGAAACGCCGCGTCCTCCCCATTCGCGTAGAGCTCGACCTCGCCCGCAAGGGACGAGCCGATATGGCCCGCGACGCGCAGCACTTCGAGTTGTTTCTGCACGTCGGAACGCAAAACGCGCAGCCGCTGCCAGCGGCTGCGGAGCGCATCCGCGTCGGCGGGAAGCTCGAAGTCGTACCAGGTCTGCTCGAAAACAGTCGCTGCGTTTTCACTCGCATTGCCGTTGAGCGTCTCCCATACCTCCTGCGCCGTGAACGACAGGATAGGCGCGAGGAGCCGCACCAGACTCTGCGTGATGTGATACAGCGCGTTCTGAGCTGCGCGCCGCGGTCGTGAATCCGCCGGCGCCGTGTAGAGCCGGTCCTTCAGGATGTCGAGGTAGAAGCCGCCCAGGTCTTCCGAACAGAATGTCTGCAGCTTCTGAGCGACGAGATGGAACTCGTACGTGCCGTAATGGCCGGGGGAGCGCGGCGTCTTGATCCCTTTTTCCGACGGTGCCAGGGCGCGCTGCAGATCGTACGTCATCACCCAAGCATAGCGATCGATCTCGAGCCAGTCGTCGATAGGCAGCGCGTCGCGCCTGTAATCGAAATCCGCGAGATTCGCGAGCAGAAAGCGCAAGGTGTTGCGAATGCGGCGATAGGACTCCACCACGCGTTTGAGGATCTCATTCGAGATGGTGAGCTCGCCGGAATAATCGCTGCTCGCTACCCACAGCCGCAGGATGTCCGCGCCGAGCGAGTCCATGATCGCCTGCGGTGACATCGCGTTGCCTTTGGACTTCGACATCTTGCGACCTTCCAGGTCGATGACGAAGCCATGCGTGAGCAATGCGCGATACGGAGGCACGCCATCCATCATGGAGGCGACGAGCAACGAGGAATGAAACCAGCCGCGATGCTGATCGGCCCCTTCGAGATAGAGATCTGCCGGAAACGCGCTCTCGGACTGGTGCGACCCGCGCAATACGGTGTAATGCGTCGAGCCCGAGTCGAACCAGACGTCGAGAGTGTCCTTCACCTTTTCGTAATAGCGCGCGTCCTCGCCCAGAAAGTCGTCGACGTCGACCGCCTGCCACGCTTCGATTCCGCCCTGCTCTACCCGCTTCGCGACCTTTTCGAGGAGCTCGAGCGCGCGCGGATGCAGCTCGCCGGTTTCCTTGCGGATGAAGAAAGGCATCGGCACGCCCCACTGGCGCTGCCGCGAAAGCGTCCAGTCCGGACGGTTTGCGATCATGCCGTGCAGCCGTGCCTTGCCCCAGGATGGATAGAACACGGTCGCCTCGACACCCCGCAACGCGGTGGTGCGCAGCGTTTCGCCGGGCCTCGCGCCCCTGTAGCCGGGCACCTCGTCCATGCCGGCAAACCACTGCGTCGTCGCACGCAGAATGACCGGCGTCTTGTGCCGCCAGCAATGCATGTAGCTGTGGACGTGATCCGCCTTCGCAAGGAGCACGCCGGTCGCAGCCATGTGCTCGACGATCCTGGCGTTCGCTTTCCAGATGTGCAGTCCGCCGAAAAGCGGCAGCGACTCGGCATACCGACCGTCGCCCATGACCGGCGTGAGGATATCGTCGTCTTTCATGCCATAGCGCCGGCACGATTCGAAGTCCTCGACGCCATAAGCCGGCGCCGAGTGAACGATGCCGGTACCGGTGTCGAGCGTCACGTACTCGCCCAGGTATACCGGTGACCGGCGTTCATAGAACGGGTGCTTGAACTCGATCAGCTCGAGGTCTTTGCCTTTGACCGTGCCGAGCACACGCCACTCGCGCACGCCGTAGCGCCGAGCCAGCGCGAGCATGCGGCCATCGGAAAACCCGGGGGTGAGTGAGACGGGTTCGAGATCGCTTTGATTCGGCTCAGGCTGCATGAAGATGTCGTGTGCGACGAGCAGCACCTTGTCTTCGGTCTCGATGAGCGCGTAGTCGAAGTCAGGATGTACATTGAGCGCCTGGTTGGCAGGAAGCGTCCACGGCGTCGTCGTCCAGATCACCGCATAACCTGGTTTATCGGGCACATTCCGCAGACCGAAAACGCGCGCGAGCTTTTCCTTCTCCGCAAAAGGGAATCCGACATCGACCGCGATGTCTTTACGATCCTCGTACTCGACTTCGGCTTCGGCGAGCGCCGATCCACAATCGAAACACCAGTTCACGGGCTTCAGCCCGCGATAGACATAACCTTTTTCGAGCAGCACGCCGAGCGCGCGAATCTCGTCGGCCTCGTTGCAATACGCCATCGTCAGATACGGCCGGTCCCAATCGCCCAGCACGCCCAGTCGCTGGAAATCACGCTTTTGCCGCTCGACCTGCTCGGCGGCGTACGCACGGGCGAGCTTCTGCGTTTCACTCACCGGCAGATTCTTGCCGTGCTCTTTCTCGATCTGCACTTCGATCGGCATTCCGTGGCAGTCCCACCCAGGGACGTAAGGCGCATCGAACCCCGACATCGATTTGCTCTTGACGATGATGTCCTTGAGGATCTTGTTGACGGCGTGACCGATATGGATATCGCCGTTGGCGTACGGCGGTCCGTCATGAAGCACGAAACGCGGCCGCCCCCTGGCTGCTGCGCGAATGCGCTCGTAGAGCTTGCGATCGCGCCAGCTCTGCAGCATGAGCGGCTCGCGGCGCGCCAGGTCGCCGCGCATCGGGAAAGGCGTATCGGGAAGATTCAGCGTTTTCTTGTAATCAGCCATTTCATATCACTGCATTTGCCGATTCGGGCGCGCCCAGTGCCCAGCGCTGGACGGTTCGGCTTCGGGAAGCGCGCCGGCCTGTTGCCTGAAATAAGCGCGCGCGTTCCCAACGTCCTCCGCGATGCGGCGCGTGAGCGTCGCCAGATCGGCGAATTTCTCTTCATCGCGAAACTTGTGAAGGAAATGGACCTGTAGATGGCGTCCATACAGGTCCGCATCGTAGTCAAGTAAGTAGACTTCGAGCACCGGCACGGCATTCTGTTTCACCGTGGGCCGCACGCCGAGACTCGCCACGCCGCGAACAGCCCCCGCGGCGGCCCCGCTCACCTCGACCGCAAATATGCCCGCGAGCGGCGGCCGATTGTGCTTCATCTGCACGTTTGCCGTCGGGAAACCGAGCTTGCGACCGAGGCCGTCCCCGCGCACGACTCGCCCGCTGATGCTGTAAGGGCGCCCGAGAAGGCGCGCCGCGCGCTGCATTTCACCTTGCGCAAGCGCCGCGCGCACCGCAGTGCTCGAAACGCGTTCCCCGTCCTGCGTAACGCTCGTCATCGCCTCGACCGTATAGCCGTAGCGGGATTCGAGACTTTTAAGCAGCGCGAAATCGCCGGCGCGGCGCGCACCAAAACGAAAGTCGTCGCCGATCAACAGTCGGCGCGCACCCAGGCCGCGGACGAGAATACGGTCGATAAATTCTTCAGCTGTGATTTGGGCGAACCTGTAGTCGAATCTATAAACGTGCGCACAATCGATTCCATACGCCTCGAGCAACTCGAGCTTTTCACGCAATGAGGTCAGGCGGACGGGCGCGCGATCCGGCGCGAAAAACTCGCGCGGATGAGGCTCGAAGGTCATGGCGCAAGGCGCAAGTCCATGCCCGCGCGCGTCTTCACACAGCCGCGCGAGCATCGCCTGATGGCCCAGATGTACGCCGTCGAAGTTACCGATGGTCAGCGCGATCGGCGCTTTCGCAGCGATCGGCACGCTGCGCAGTATCCGCATACCCGGACCGCGCGAGAGGCGCGAGTAAAAGCTTGAATTCTAGCGTGTTTTAGCGCGCGAGCCTAGGCGTAGCGAGTCGCGGGCAGCGCCGGCAGAGCCTCGAGTTGCGCTTGCGCGTAGACATCGCCGACGAGAATGACGGCAGGACCCGCGATGCCGAGCTGCGCAATGCGCGGCAGGGTGCCAACATCGAGCTTGATGCTGCGGCGATCGGGCAGCGTCGCGTTTTCCACGACGGCGACGGGTGTTTTCGAAGACATGCCCTGCGCGAGCAGGCTCGCCGAAATGGTGCCGGCTTCGCCGACACCCATGTAGATCACAGCCGTATCGGCACAAGCCGCAACGCGAGCCCAGTTATTCGGAGCCTCGCCCACGCCGACGCGCGGCGTCACGAACACGACGCTGCGCGCGACGCCACGCTGGGTGAGGGACACGCCAATATCGGCGCTCGCCGCGAGTGCAGCGGTTACGCCTGGCACGACTTCACATGAAATGCCATGAGCGCGCAGCGCCGAGAGCTCTTCGTGCGCGCGGCCGAAAAGCATCGGATCGCCGCCTTTGAGACGGACGACTACGGCGTGCTTTTCGGCGGCATCGACCAGGCGCTTGTTGATGAACCGCTGCGCCGCAGAATGCCGGCCGCAGCGCTTACCCACCGCGATGAGCTCGGCACGCGCTGCGAGCGACAGTGTGTCCGGATGCACGAGGGCGTCGTGGAAGACGACGTCTGCGCGCTTGAGGATGCCGGCCGCGCGCAGCGTCAGCAAATCAGGTGCGCCCGGACCGGCACCGACGAGATAGACGGTCCCGCGCGCCATCAGCTCGATGCCGCCGCCTCGCGGCGCCGGAACAATGGGACAGGACGATCCACGGCAGCCTGATACGCTTCGCTGAAATCATCGAAGGCGGCAAGCGCGCTTTCGATGTTCTCGCCTGCGCGCAGAACGTAAGCATCGAAGCCACAGCGTGCAAGATAGTAGAGCTGATCGCGCTGGATATCGCCTATTGCGCGCAACTCGCCGTCCCAGCGGTAACGCTCGCGCAGCAGCCGCCCGATGCTATAGCCACGTCCATCGGGAAGAGCGGGGAACTTCACGGCGACCAATACGAAATGCTGCAGGTCACCGGCAATGCGAACAGGGTCTTCATTGCCGGCGAGCCAGACGCCAAGCTGCCCGGAGCGGGCGATCAGCTCCGCGCGCTGCGTTTCCCATACCGAAAACGGGACGATGACATCGCCCTCGGCGGGCACGGACCGCAACGTGCCGTCGGCATCCGGCTCAAGCAGTTGCCAGCTGTCGGGCGCGAGCTTTCGATGTTTGATGAGTGCCATACACGTGTTCCTTGAAAGGCTCTGTGCCGATGCGCCGGACGACATCGATGAAGCGCTCGACGTCGCTGTCGCGCCGCCCCAGATAAACTTCGATCAGCTTTTCGACGACATCAGGCACTTCGTCCTGCGACACGGACGGGCCGAGCACCTTGCCAAGCGACGCATCGTTGCCTTGCGCGCCGCCGATCGAGATCTGGTAGAACTCGGCGCCTTGTTTATCGACGCCGAGTATGCCGATGTGGCCGATATGGTGATGACCGCACGAGTTCATGCAGCCGGAGATGTTCAGGTCGAGCTCGCCGATGTCGTAGACGTAATCGAGATCGTCGAACCGGCGCTGTATCGCTTCCGCAACCGGAATCGATTTCGCGTTCGCGAGCGAGCAGAAATCGCCGCCCGGGCAGGCGATGATGTTCGTGATCATGCCCACGTTGGCCGTCGCGAGATCGAGCTTCCGTGCTTCATGCCAGACGGTATAAAGGTCCGACTGGCGTACGTCCGGCAGCAACAGATTCTGCTCGTGCGTAACCCGCAGCTCGCCAAAGCTAAAGCGGTCGGCGAGTTCGGCGATGGCGTCCATCTGCTCGGCCGTGGCGTCACCCGGCGGCACCCCGGTGCGCTTTAAAGAGAGTGTGACTGCAGCGTATCCGGGCACCTTGTGCGGATGCACGTTGCGATTCACCCATGCGGCGAAGCGTTTGTCGCGTCCGAGCGCGAGCACGTAGGCAGTGGAGAGCCGATCGAGCTTCTCGTAAGCGGGGCGTGTAAAGCGCGAAGAAACGCGGCCGACCTCCGCGGAGGTCAATGTGGCCGGTCCATCCTTGACGTGGGTCCATTCAGCTTCGACTTCGTCGCGAAATCCAGCGGGCGTCCTCGCTTTCACAAGTATCTTGATGCGCGCTTTCCACAAGTTGTCGCGGCGCCCATAGCGGTTGTAGACGCGGAGAATTGCTTCGAGATAAGTCAGCAGATGCTGCCACGGCAGGAATTCGCGGATCACCGAGCCGAGCATCGGCGTGCGGCCCATGCCGCCGCCTACGAGAACCCGGAATCCAACCTGACCCGCTTCGTCGCGCACGGCCTGCAACCCGACATCGTGCAGCTGAATGGCCGTGCGGTCATCGGCAGCGCCGGCAATGGCGATCTTGAACTTCCGCGGCAGATACGAGAACTCGGGATGAAACGTCGACCATTGCCGAACGATCTCGCACCACACGAGCGGGTCGACGATCTCGTCGGGCGCGATGCCGGCAAAATGATCGCTCGTGATGTTGCGTACGCAATTGCCGCTGGTCTGGATCGCATGCATCTGAACGGTGGCGAGCTCGGCCAGGATCTCGGGCACGTCCTCGAGCTTGGGCCAGTTGAGCTGCAGGTTTTGCCGCGTGCTGAAGTGGCCGGTGCCGCGATCGTAGGTGCGGGTGATGTGAGCAAGCGCTCGCAACTGCCTCGACGCGAGAAGCCCATAGGGGATGGCGATGCGGAGCATGGGCGCGTGGCGCTGGATATAGAGGCCGTTTCTCAGCCTCAAAGGCCGAAAGTCATCCTCCGGCAGTGTGCCGGCAAGGAAGCGCTGGGTCTGATCCCGGAACTGCCGGACCCGCTCATCGACGAGCCGCTGATCGACCTGGTCGTATATGTACACGCGAACCTCCAGTGGGTCCGATAGTACGGGCCGTCGATATAGCGACAAAGAATATTATGTTAGAGTTACAGAATTTTCCGGTCTTAGCAGCTGCAACCCTATGAAACTACAACAGTTACGGTACCTGCGGGAAGTCGTAAAAAGAGGGTTGAACGTCTCGGAAGCGGCAGAAGCGCTCTATACGTCGCAGCCCGGCATCAGCAAACAGATTCGAATGCTGGAGGACGAGCTCGGCGTGCAGATACTCGTGCGACACGGCAAACGCGTGGTGGATTTGACCGAGCCCGGCCGCATCATCGTTGAGATCGCCGACCGTATGCTCAAAGACGCCGATAACCTTCGCGCGGTGGGTCAGGAATTCGGCAAGGAAGATACCGGAGAGCTTACTATCGCGAC
>DATLEF010000094.1:0-5033 GCA_035525455.1 Burkholderiales bacterium | reverse complement strand
GGGAAGGCGTTGTCTGGACCGACCCCCAGCCTTACGTGCATATCCATATGGCCGTCAGCGGAGGGCCGGGCAAGACGGACGAGGTTCTGACCGGCCATCTGTCCGACGGCGTGGCCAAGGGGGGTATGCTGGTCGCCATTTTCGAGCTGGTCTAGAGGCGCCGCTCGCCTTCGGCTCGCGCCTCGGCGCTCACGAAACGAGGGCAACCTTCCACGGTTTCCCTCCGTAACCTCCCTTCCCGAACTGTCGCGCCGCTCGCCTTCGGCTCGGGCCTCGGCGCGCACGAACAGAGGGAAACCTTCCACGGTTTCCCTCCGTAACCTCCCTTCCCCCACGGTCGCGCCGCTCGCCTTCGGCTCGGGCTGCCATGCGGCAGCCCTCAGGCCGGTAAACGATTCAGAGGAAAACCAAGGTTTTCCTCCGAAACCTCCCCTCCACGGTTTCCCTGCCGGGGGCCGGTTTAGCGGTGTGCACCCCCCGATTGTGACTTTTTGCCCCATCCAAGGCCATCCGTGCCCGAACTTTTGTCGCCAAGCGGCGTCAGAACTGTCGCGTCCAGGCGAAGTACAGTAAATCGAACCGTCGCCGCCCGCGATTTCTCCCTTTTTACAATATCCGTGAGCACTGACTAACCATGATCAAGCGCCGTCATCTTGTCTCGCTGGCTGTCCTCGTGTTGGCAATCGCGCCGTGCGCTGCCGACATTTTTCGCTTCGTTGATGCTCAGGGGAGTGTCCATTTTACGAATATCGCCGGCGACAGCCGCTACAAGCTGTATATGAAGGAGGCGCCGCGTTTGCCGGAGAAAACGGCCGCGGCTCCAGTGCAGCCCGCACCTGCGGTGGCGCAAGCGAATTTGGTTTACCGTCCGGGTTCGCGCAAGGAGTTCTCCGACATGATCGTGAAGGTTGCCCACGAGCATAAGATGGATCCTGCGCTGATTCACGCCGTGGTCGCCGTGGAATCGGCGTACAACCCTACCGTAGTGTCGCGGGCAGGCGCGATCGGGCTCATGCAGCTCATGCCTGATACCGCGAAGCGTTACGGCGTTACCAACATATTGGATCCGGTGCAGAACGTCACCGGCGGAACCCGCTATCTGCGCGACCTGCTCGCCATGTTCAACAACAACCTGCGGCTCACGATCGCCGCGTACAACGCCGGCGAGGGCGCAGTCATGAAATATCGCCGGAAGATCCCGCCGTACGCCGAGACGCGCGCATACGTGCCGAAAGTGCTTTACCACTACGAGCGTAACCGCAAGACCTCGCCTGCTGTCGAGACGCGCGCGTACGTGCCGAAAGCGCTTTTCCACTACGAGCCTAGCCGCAAGACCTCGCCTTCTGTCGCGACGCGCGCGTACGTGCCGAAAGCGCTTTTCCACTCCGAGCGTAGCCGCAAGATCAAAGTGACTTACCGCGCGTCGTAATCGCGCCGGGCCTCGCTTGACGCAGGTCGCGAGTCGCCTCCCGGGCGCGCGATCTCGAGATTCAGTAATTGACCGCTTCGCGCTGCCTCTTACCGGCGGCTCGCATCCCGCGCGCGACCACGCCGGTCACCCCTTCCGAAACCGCCTTCACGCTTTCGGGCTGATTACCTAAAACGACACTGCCCGGCGTCCTTCCCGGCAGCGTAACCCTGAAATCGCCTCGTACCCCGGAACGCCACGCCGGGTCGCGCGGGCGCCCTGGAATACTTCCGCTATTGCTGTTGGGTCCGCGCTCGATTATCGTCACTGGCCGCGCTTGCTAAAGCGAGTGACTTTCAAGCTCCATCCGCCAAGGAGGTGTCATGACGTTCAAAATGAATCACGTTCATCTGAAGACCACGAACCCGGAAAAGACCGCCAAATTCTACGTCGACACGCTCGGCGCGAAGATCGTCAATGGTCCGAATGCGAGCGGCGGATACCGCATCGATCTCCACGGCCTCGAGCTCAACATCAGCAAGTTCCTCGAGCAGAAGCGCGAGCAGAAATACGGCATGGAGCACATCGCCATCGACACCGACGAGCTCGACGCGCTCGTAGAGAAGCTGAAAGTCCAGGGCATCCACATCCTCGAGGAGACCGTCGTTTCCGGCGGACGGCGCGTGTGCTTCTTCGAAGGGCCCGACGGCGTGCAGCTCGAGTTCATCGAAATGAAATGACTTAGAAAAGCGCGCCCTTTAGACGCGCTCGATCCAGGCTGTCCACTCGAGGAGGAGAACATGAAACCGCTATTTATCATCGGCGCACTTGGCGCAATGCTCGCTGCCGGTTCGAGCGTCATCGCGCAAACCTATCCGTCCAAGCCCGTCACGATCGTCGTTCCGTTTTCCGCAGGAGGCCCTACCGACACCCTCGCGCGCATCATGGGCGAGCGCATGCGAAAGACACTCGGCCAGCCCATACTGATCGACAACACGCTGGGCGCAGGCGGCAGCATCGGCGTCGGCAAGGTCGTACGCGCCCCACCCGACGGCTATATGGTCAGCATCGGCCACTGGGGCACGCATGTCGTGAACGGGGTCTATTACCCGCTCACCTACAACGTGCTCACGGATTTCGAACCAGTGGCGATGATTGCGACCAATCCGCAGCTCATCATCTCGAAGATCGCCGTCCCCGCGAAGAATCTGAAAGACCTGATCGCATGGATCAAGGCGAATGAGGGCAAGGCGCTGATGGGCACCGGCGGAATCGGCGGCGCATCGCACATGGCGGCGATCTATTTCGGGAACTCGATCGGCACGAAGTTCAACTACGTGCCCTACAAAGGCGGTGCGCCCGCGCTGCAGGCGCTGCTCGGCGGAGAGATCGATCTGTATGTCACGCAGATCTCGAACGTGGCCGGCCAGATCAAGGCCGGTAAAGTGCGGGCCTACGCGGTCATGGCGCCGACCCGCCAGGCCGCTGCGCCTGAGGTGCCGACCGTCGACGAAGCGGGACTACCCGGCCTGCACACCGCGATCTGGCACGGATATTGGCTGCCGAAAGGGACACCCCGACCGATCGTCATGAGACTCAACGCGGCGATCGTCGAGACCCTGTCCGATCCGGCGGTGCGTGCGCGTTTCGCCGAGCTCGGCCAGGAAATCCCGCCGCGCGATCAGCAGACGCCGGAAGTGCTGTTCGCCCATCACAAGGCCGAGATCGACAAGTGGTTTCCGATCATCAAGGCAGCCGGGCTCAAGGCCGAGTAGAAGGGCGGCGCTCGCCTGAAGGCTCGGGCCTCGCCGCCCTACGAACAGAGGGAAACCTTCCACGGTTTCCCTCCGTAACCTCCCTTCCCCCACGGATGTTGCCAGCGCGATCGGACAAATCCGACACGCTGCTAGCGCGCCTTCTCCCCTAGAAACGGTACTCGGGACCTTCGACGTACTTGAAGCGCTCGAGCGCGTCGGCACGCAGCGTAAAGCCCAGTCCCGGCTTGTCCGATGCGTGCACGGTGCCGTCGGGCCGGATGTCGAACGGCTCGTTGAAGAGCTCGTTCATCATCGGCATGTAGCCTTGGCTCACTTCCAGTATGTGGCAGTTGGCCGCAGCCATGGCGACGTGGATGCTTGCCGCGAACAGGATGCCGCTGCCCCACGCATGCGGCGCAAGGCGCACGTCGCGCGCTGACGTCAGCGCGGCAATGCGTCGGATTTCAGTGAAGCCGCCGGCGCGCGCGACATCGGGCTGTGCGATGTCGAGTGCGCCGCGCTCGAGCAGACTTTGAAACCCGTAGCGGCTGAACTCCCGCTCACCGGAGGCGATTGGGATCCTGGTCGCGCGCCGCACTTCCGCCTGACCCGCGTGATTGTCCGGCGACACGGGTTCCTCGAACCACGCGATCTCGTACTGCTCCAGCGCTTTCGCGAGCCTGATTGCGACCGCGACTTCCAACGAGCCGTGGGCATCGACCATCAGCTCCACCTTCGGGCCGATGCCGCGCCGCGCGGCTTCGACACGCCGCACGCAGTTCTCGATCGAAAAACCGTCGCGCCCGACAACTCGCATTTTCACCGCCGTGAATCCTTTGGCGGCGTAGCCCCCAAGCTCCGCTTCCGCTTCGTCCCCCGGCGCCCAACCCCCGCTCGCGTAGCTGCGGACGTGACTGCGGGCCGCGCCGAGCGCCTGATACACCGGAATGCCGAGCGCCTGCGCTTTCACGTCCCAGACGGCGATGTCGACGCCGGCGATCGCTTCCATGGCCATACCGGTGCGGCGGCTGGGTTCGGCCTGCGGCACGCCGCGCTCGAGCGCCGGCTGCGTGCGCGAGCCGTTGTACATCTTCTCGAAAATACGCTCGGAGAAAAGCGGGTCTTCGCCGACGACTTCAGGCTCGAGCTCGTGCTCGACGATCGCCGCAATCACCGGCGGCGAGCCCAGGGCCGCGCCCACCCCTGTCAGCCCTTTGTCAGTCTCCACGAGGATCAGCGTCGCATCGCTTTTTATCTTCGTTCCGAGATCGTTCCGATGCTGTCGTTCTCGCGGCACTGGATCGGACATGGGCACGGCGCGTACTCGAGTGATTTTCATGCCGTTCCTTTCGAGATCGGCCAACCTTTTGACCCGGAGCGTTTAGTATACGACCCGCGCAGCGGCTCGGCCGTGCACGCGGTGCAACGCGAACGCCGTTACAATATCGCACGTTCTATCGAGGGGTACCGCCATGTCCGTCCATCAGCTGTCTTCGTCGCGTGCAGTCGACGCGCTTACGCAGGCGAAGATCGATCTCGCCGCCGCCCACCGCCTCGCCGTTTTTCACGAGCTGGAGGAGGGCATCGACAACCACTTCACGGTGACGGTCCCGGGGTGTGACGATCGCTATCTCATTTTGCCTTTCGGCATACATTGGTCGAACGCGCGGGCGAGCGAAATGATCGTGTTCGACGAGTCGGGCAAAACACTCGAAGGCACGGGCGATGTCGAGCTTTCGGCGCTGTGCATCCATGCGCCTATCCACCGCATCACCGGCGCGCGCGTCGTGCTGCACACGCATCAGACGTGGGCGCTCGCGCTCAACATGCTGAAGGACAACCGGCTGAAGTCAGCAAGCCAGACTGCG
>DATLEF010000067.1:0-23532 GCA_035525455.1 Burkholderiales bacterium | reverse complement strand
ATTCACGAGATCGGCGACGAGCTGATCGTATTCCACCGGTTTCATCTGCCCCGGTTTGTCGAGCGCGAGCTGGTGCACGGTTTTCATGTAGCCGGGACCCTGAACCTGCGCCTCCTTCAGCACCTGCTCGCCCTGCAGCTGCCACAGCGCATGCGGCATGCTTACGTTCGGGTACACCACGTTGTTCCACCCGGTCGGCCGTGAAGAATCGCGATAGAACGCGCGCAGATACGTGTACAGCCAATCGCTGCCCGATCCGACGCTGGAAGAACGCGAACGCGCGACGACGGTCAGGTCGGGCGGCTGCGTGCCAAACCACTCCTTCGCGTCTTTCGCGTCCATCGCAATCTTCATGAGATCGCCGACTTTGGCTTCGGCCAGCACGAGATTGTCGCGGATCTGCGTCTCTGTGAGCCCGATGTCCTCCAGCCGGTTGTAGCGCATGTAACTCGCGCTATGACAGTTGAGACAGTAGTTCACGAAAGTGCGTGCGCCGCGCTGCAGCGAGGCGGTGTCGTACGGGTCGATCGGGGCCTGGTCGAGCTTCACGCCGTCCTCGGACGCAAGCGCCAGCGCCGGCAGCAGCGCGAGCAGCGCGAGGATTTTTACTGCGATCGTCGTCGCCGCTCTCACGCTGTCACCCGCTCGGGCACCGGTTTGGTCTTGTCCATTCTCGAATACCAGGGCATCAACAGAAAAAACGCAAAATAAAGCACGGTGCCGAGCTGCGCCATGTACGTCGCGAACGGGCTGACCGGCTGCGTTCCGAAATAACCGAGCACGAGGAAAACGATCACGAAAACCGCCAGCGCGGTTTTGTAGAGACCGCCCTTGTAGCGAATCGACTTGACCGGGCTTACGTCGAGCCACGGCAGCAGAAAGAAAATCATGACCGCGAGGCCCATCAGGACCACGCCCCACACCTTGGCGTCAATCGCGTAGAAACAGACGAGCACCACCAGTGTGACCACGACCGCAATGGTTTTGGTCTTCCCGCGAATGAATCCGCTGTTCACGATCAGGAACGCCAGTCCCAACGTCGCGGCCGCGAGCACGAGCATGAAATCGGCGGTGGTCGCGCGCAGTATCGAATAGTACGGCGTGAAGTACCACACCGGCGCGATATGCGAGGGCGTCTTCAGCGGATCGGCGGGAATGAAGTTGTTGTATTCCAGAAAGTAGCCGCCGAACTCCGGCATGAAAAACATGATGATTGCGAAAATCGCGAGAAACACCATGACGCCGAGCGTGTCCTTCACCGTGTAGTACGGATGAAAAGGAATGCCGTCCAGCGGATGGCCGTCAGGGCCGAGCAGCTTCTTGATTTCGACCCCGTCGGGATTGTTCGATCCGACTTCGTGCAGCGCCATCAGGTGCGCGACGACGAGCCCCAGAAGCACGAGCGGAATCGCGATCACGTGGAACGCGAAAAAGCGATTCAGCGTCGCATCGGAGACGACGTAATCCCCGCGTATCCAAAGCGAGAGATCGGGGCCGATCAGCGGCAACGCGTCGAACAGGTTCACGATCACCTGCGCGCCCCAGTACGACATCTGGCCCCACGGCAGCAGGTAGCCGAAAAAAGCCTCGGCCATCAGCATGAGATAGATGAGCATGCCGAAGATCCAGATCAGCTCGCGCGGCTGGCGGTAGGAACCGTACATGAGCCCGCGAAACATGTGCAGGTAGATGACGATGAAAAACGCCGATGCGCCGGTGGAGTGCATGTAGCGGATGAACCAGCCGAAGGGCACATCGCGCATGATGTATTCGACGGACGCGAAAGCCTGCGCCGCATCCGGCTTGTAATGCATCGTGAGGAATATGCCGGTCACGATCTGAATCACCAGCACCAGCATCGCGAGCGAGCCGAAGTAGTACCAGAAATTGAAATTCTTCGGTGCGTAATATTCGGCAGCGTGCTCGCGCCAGAGTGTCAGCAGTGGAAAGCGCTGATCGACCCACGTCAGCAGGCCATTGAGGGGGCCGGCGCCGGTGACGGGTAGTTTGTTTTCGGTGGAGGCCATGCTGCTTATGCCCCCTTCGTGTCGTCGCCGATCACCAGCCTGGTGTCGCTCACGAACTTGTAAGGCGGCACGGGCAGGTTATCGGGCGCAGGTTTGTTCTTGTATACGCGGCCGGCCAGATCGAAGAGCGAGCCATGGCAGGGGCAGTAAAAGCCGCCGTGCCAGTCGGCGGCAAAAGATTCGGGTTGTGACTGCAGGCGATCGACGGGCGAGCAGCCGAGATGCGTGCAGATGCCGACGACGACGAGATATTCGGGTTTCAGCGAGCGCATTTCATTGCGGGCGTAATCCGGTTGCTCGCTGCGTTTGCTGACGGGATCGGCGACGCGCTCTTCATCGGCCTTGATCATCTTCAGCATCTCGGGCGTGCGGCGCACGACCCATACGGGTTTGCCGCGCCACTCGACGATCATTTTCTGCCCGGGCTCGAGCTTGCTGATATCCACTTCGACCGGCGCGCCCGCGGCTTTCGCGCGTTCGGAAGGGAGCATGCTTGCGACAAATGGAACACCCGCCGCTCCGGCAGCGACGCCGCTCGCAGCAACAGTGGTCGCGGTGACGAGGAAGCGGCGCTTGCCTTCGTCCAGTTCTTTCTCCGCCATTAAATGTCCTCGTCTCGCGCGAAAAAACGCCCATTTTAACGAGCGCGGTGGATAAAGTTAAGCAACACGTCTAAAAAACGTGTGGCCTCAAGCACTTGGAGCAGATCAGACCGGATTGGGTATATCGACGTGGCGATGCGCGATACCGAAGCGGTTTGCAAGGTGCGCGCCGAGCGCCTGCACGCCGTAGCGCTCGGTTGCGTGATGACCGGCGGCGATGAACGCAACACCGCTTTCGCGCGCCAGGTGGACGGTTTGCTCCGAAATTTCACCGGTGACATAGGCATCGGCCTGCAGGCGCACGGCTTCCTCGAGAAAACCTTGCGCCGCGCCGGTGCACCACGCAACCCGTCGCAGCACGCGCGCCGGATCGCCGATCACCAGGGGCTTGCGGTCGAGACGTTCTTCTATGCGTTGTGCGAGCTCGCCCAGCGTCAGCGCGGTATCGGGCGCGCCATGACAAATGAGATCCTGCTCGCCACTTCGGCCTTCGATCTCAAACCCAAGCCTGCGTCCGAGCTCGACGTTGTTGCCGATTTCGGGATGCGCATCGAGCGGCAGATGAAATGCATAGAGGTTGATGTTGTTTTCGATGAGCATGCCGATGCGCCGCCGGCGCACGCCGACAACACGAGGATCTTCGTTGCGCCAGAAGTAGCCGTGATGCACGAGCACGGCATGGGCGTTTGCATCGATCGCGGCCGCAATGAGCTCCACCGATGCCGTGACGCCGGTCACGATGCGCTCGATCTCATCCGTCCCTTCCACCTGCAGGCCGTTTGGGCAATAATCCTTGAACTTCGCGACGTCGAGGTACTGGTGGAGGTAGGCGTCCAGCTCTGCGCGCTCCATAAAGTTCCTAAAGAAATGTCGCGCGTAATGCGCTGGCCCGCGGCGGCGGGATCAAGACGACGGGAGAATATCGTCGAAGTACACCACCCCATCATGCAGCCGACTGCGCGTGCGTACCTCGGCATTCGGCCGGAACCGATTCTAGCCGAACGCGCAACCGTGCAGTTTTCACTGCCATGATCCGCAAGCTGTGGCTCGTCTTCTGTCAGACCGCAACGGTGTGCGTCGCCGTGCTGTTCGTGGTCATGACATTGCGCCCGGATCTGCTCGCATGGAGCACGCGCGGCAACGTCGTGACGATACGCGAAGCCTCGCCCGAAGCTGAACCCAAGAAAATCTCCTCCTTCAGCGACGCGGCGAAGCGCGCGGGGCCGGCCGTCGTGAATATCTACACGACCAAGGAAATGAAGATCCAGAAGCAGCCGTTCATGGATGACCCGGTCTTCCGGCATTTCTTTGGAGAGCAGTTCGACGCGCAGACGAAAAAAAGCGCCAATCTGGGATCGGGCGTCATCGTGAGCGAACAGGGCTACATCCTCACCAATAGCCACGTCGTCGAGGCCGCCGACGAAATTGAAGTCGCGCTGGCGGACACGCGCCGCACGAGAGCGCGCGTGGTGGGCACCGATCCGGAAACCGATCTCGCTGTGCTGAAGATCGAGCTGCCGACGCTGCCGTCGATCCTGTTCGGGCAGTCGGACCAGGCGCGCGTAGGCGACGTCGTGCTCGCGATCGGCAATCCCTTCGGCGTCGGTCAAACGGTCACGCTGGGCATCATCAGCGCAACCGGCCGCAGCCATCTCGGCATCAACACGTTCGAGAACTTCATCCAGACCGACGCGGCGATCAATCCCGGAAACTCGGGAGGTGCGCTCGTCGACACGAGCGGTCAGCTGATCGGCATCAATACCGCCATTTACTCGCGCACACCCGGCGGCGCCTCGCTAGGCATCGGCTTCGCGATACCGGCGAGCACGGCCAAGCAGGTGCTGGAGCAGATCATGCAAAGCGGTCAGGTGACGCGCGGCTGGATCGGCGTGGGCGTGCAGGACATGACGCGGGAGCTGTCGGAGTCGTTCAAGCTGCCGGAAATACGCGGTGCGCTCATCACCGAAGTCTTTCGCGGCACACCGGCAGATAAGGGCGGAATCAAGCTCGGCGATATCCTCGTTGCCGTGGAAGGAAAACCGGTGACCGATTCGTCGAGCATGCTCAATCTCGTCGCCGCGCTCAACCCGGGCAAACAGGCAACGCTCAAAGTCGTGCGCAATCAGCGCGAAACCGATTTGAGGGTGATCATCGGCCGGCGGCCGCTCCAGCAGCGGGAGCAGCAGCGGTAAGAATCAGTGGAACTGCTTACGGTTACTTGCGCTCAGCATCGACGCGGTCGAGCTCGCGATCGAGCTCCGCGTCGGAGGGTGTCCGATAGTCCTCGTCTTCGGGCGGTTTCACGAAGAAGCGCGCGGCAAAAACCCCAACCTCGTACAACAGACACATCGGGATCGCGAGCAGCAGCTGGGACACCACGTCCGGCGGCGTGACCACCGCGGAGACGACGAAAGCGCCGACGATGAAATAAGGCCGCGCGCTTTTCAGCTGAACGATGGTCACAGCGCCCATGCGCACGAGGATGACGACCGCAATCGGCACTTCAAAGGTGACGCCGAATGCGAGAAACATCGTGAGGACGAAGTTGAGGTACTGCTCGATGTCCGGCGCAACCGTGATGCTCTTGGGCGCGATACGGTTGACGAAATCGAATACGACACCGAAAACGAAGAAGTAGCAGAACGCGATGCCGAGCACGAAGAGGATGGTGCTCGCGACCACGATCGGCAGCACGAGCTTCTTCTCGTGCGAGTATAAGCCGGGCGCAACGAACGCCCACGCCTGATACAACACGTACGGCAGTACGACCAGGAACGCCATCATCGCCGCGATCTTGACTGGGATCAGAAACGGCGTGATCACGCCGGTCGCGATCATCTTGGACCCTTGCGGCAGCGTCTGGATCATCGGGTAGGCGAGCAGGTCGTACAAGTCCGACGCCCAGGGAAAGAGACATAAGAAAACGATACCGATGGCAATGAGCGATCGCATCAGGCGATCGCGCAATTCCATCAGGTGGGAAATAAAAGTGTCTTCGCTCATCGCGCGCTGGCAGCGTCCTGATTTATGCGCGCCTGTCGCCGGCCGAAGAACCGAGCTCGAGCTGCATCTGCGCGCTCGACTCCGCAGCGCTCAGCTGTCCCGCGACCGCAGGCGCAGGCGTGTCTTCAACTGCGGGAGATGCGGCGGCGGGCGGCGCATCCAAGCTTACGGTCGCGTTCGCCTCCTGCGCAATTTTCTGCAGCTCCGATTCGGTGGCGTTCACTTCGCGGGTGACCGATGTCTCGAAAGCGCGCGCGGCGTCCTGCACCGTCGTCTGGAGCCTCTTCAGCTCTTCGAGCTCCATCTCGCGGCTGATGTCGGCTTTCACGTCGTTGACGTACCGCTGCATGCGTCCGAAGAGATGACCGAGCGTGCGGGCGACTTTCGGCAGACGCTCCGGACCGATCACGATCAGTGCCACGATGGCGATGACCATGAGCTCGGAGAAGCCGATATCAAACATCCTTGAACCGTGGGCGGTAAACGGTGAATCGTGAATGCGGCCGGGAACGATGAGGAGAGGCGTAAGCGCTACACATGATGGGGGTGCGGTACCGCTGACCGCTCGGCCGACGGCTTTAAGTCTTGGTGGTTTCCTTCCGCGCTTCCCCCTCGATCGTCTGACCGGCTGAGGGCGGGATCTCGGTCTTGGCGGATTTGTCTTCCTCCGTCTTCATACCGTCCTTGAAGCCTTTCACGGCGCTGCCCAGATCGGTGCCGAGATTGCGCAGCTTTTTCGTGCCGAATATGAGCACGACGACCAGCAACACGATCAGCCAATGCCAGATGCTGAACGAACCCATGTCTCACTCCTAAGTTAGCGCGGGCGGCGGCGGGAGCTTTTTTCCTCGATACCGGATGTGCCTTCGCGCCGCTGCAACTCGTCGAGGACGTCCGCGGGACCGACGCCATGCCAGGCCAGCAACACCATGCTGTGGAACCACAAATCTGCTGTCTCGCGTATGAGCTGCAGTTTATCACCGTCCTTCGAGGCGAGCAGTGTCTCGGCCGCCTCTTCGGCGACCTTCTTCAATATCGCATCCTGACCTTGCGCCGCGAGACTTGCCACATACGATGCGCCCGGATCCGCCTTCAACCGCGCTGCGATCGTCTGGCCCAGACGCTCGAGTATTTCGCGCTCGTTCATTTGCCGTAGATCTCCCGCGGGTCCTTGAGCACCGGTTCGACTGCGACCCACTGTCCATCCGTCAGCTGCTGATAGAAACAACTGTGGCGCCCGGTGTGGCACGCGATACCGCCGCGCTGTTCGACTTCGAGAAGCACGACGTCCTCGTCGCAATCGAGCCGTACCGACTTAATTTTCTGCACATGGCCGGATTCCTCGCCCTTGTGCCAGAGCCTGCCGCGCGAGCGCGACCAGTAGTGCGCCTCGCCGCTCTCGACGGTGCGCTGCAGTGCTTCGCGGTTCATCCAGGCGAGACTGAGCACGCGCCCGGAACCGGTTTCCTGCGCGATCGCCGGCACGAGACCGTCCGCCGGCCACTTCACCTTGTCGAGCCAGTCCATAAAAGAAGGTTACAGCATTCAGACTTGAGCTTTCAGAAGTCAGCATTCAGATGGCAGTGTTCAGCCGCTTTTGACGCTGACTTCTGAATTCGGCGTTCGACCTCTAAAATCTGACCTCTATTCCGCGCTGCGCCAGATGCTCTTTCGCCTGTCGCACCGTGAACTCGCCATAGTGGAATATGCTGGCGGCAAGCACCGCGTCCGCATGTCCATCCAGCACGCCTTGCGCGAGATGCTCGAGAGTGCCGACGCCGCCGCTCGCAATCACCGGCACATCGAGCGCATCCGAAAAAGCGCGGGTGAGCTCGATATCGAAGCCTTGCCGCGTGCCGTCGCGGTCCATGCTGGTCAAGAGGATTTCGCCCGCGCCGAGGGCCTGCATCCTGCGACCCCACTCGACGGCATCGAGTCCTGTCGCACGGCGTCCGCCGTGCGTGAACACTTCCCAGCGGATCGGCACGGCATCCGGCACGCGCTTCGCATCGACCGCAACCACGATACATTGCGCGCCGTAGCGGCCGGCGGCATCGGCCACGAGCTGCGGATTCTGCACGGCAGCGGTGTTGATGCTCACCTTGTCCGCACCCGCGTTGAGCAGCCTTCTCACGTCCTCGACGCTGCGCACGCCGCCGCCGACAGTCAGCGGAATGAACACCTGCGCGGCGACCGCCGCGACGATGTGCAATATCAGATCGCGCTCGTCGCTGCTGGCGGTGATATCGAGAAACGTAAGCTCGTCGGCACCCTGATCGTCGTAACGCCGCGCGATTTCGACGGGATCGCCGGCATCCCGCAAACCGACGAAATTCACGCCTTTCACCACACGGCCCGCCGTCACGTCGAGGCAGGGAATCACGCGTTTGGCCAGCATCGGCCGTTACGCTTCTGCTTTTTTGACCGACAGTTCGTCAGCGATTTTCTGCGCTTCGGCGAAGTTGAGTGTGCCCTGATAGACCGCGCGGCCGGTGATGGCACCGCTGATGCCTTCGGACTCGACGGCACAGAGTGCCTTTACATCCTCGATGCTCGTCAAGCCGCCGCTGGCGATGACCGGCACGCTGAGATTGCGCGCAAGTGCGACCGTCGCATCGATGTTGATGCCGGTCAGCATGCCGTCGCGGCCGATGTCGGTATAGATGATCGCCTCCACGCCGTAGTCCTGAAATTTCTTGGCGAGGTCCGCAACGTCGTGTCCCGTCATTTTCGACCAGCCGTCGACGGCCACTTTGCCGTCCTTGGCATCGAGCGCGACCAGCACGTGTCCGGCAAACGCGGTGCACGCATCGTGCAGAAAACCCGGCGTCTTGACCGCGGCGGTACCGATGATGACGTAGCTCACACCCTGATCGAGATAGCGCTCGATCGTGTCGAGATCGCGTATGCCGCCGCCCAGCTGGATCGGCATCTTTTCGCCGACCGCCGCTGCGATCGCCTTGATCGCACTCTCGTTCTTGGGCCTTCCCGCAGCAGCCCCGTTCAAGTCGATCACATGGAGGCGGCGCGCACCCTGCTCGAGCCACTGGCGCGCGGTCGCCGTCGGATCGTCGGAAAAAATCGTGGCCTTATCCATGACGCCCTGTTTCAGGCGCACGCACTTTCCATCTTTCAGATCAATGGCAGGAATGATGAGCATGGTGGGAAGGCTGCAAGTCCAACCGGGGACGGGAGCTAAGTCTGCGTCGGAGGCGCGATATGCGGCTTGAAAACAGGACGGGAAATCGGTGACGGCGGTCGTTGGGTTTTGATCATACTACAGCACGCCCGGCGCTTGTAATCAAGCGGCGATGCCGTGACGGCCCTGCGTGTCGCCCGTCGCGTTTCCGCGTTGAGGCTGCCAGCTCACGAAGTTCGAGAGCAGGCGCAGGCCCGCGGCCTGACTTTTTTCCGGGTGGAACTGCACCGCGAATACGTTCTCGGACGCCGCGGCGCACGTGAAGGCGAACGGGTAGAGGCTGTAGCCGGCGGTGAGCCGCGCGTACGCCGGCTCCGCGTAATAACTGTGGACGAAATAGAAGCGTGCCGCGTCGGGAATGCCTTCCCAGAGGGGGTGTCCGACACTCTGATGTACTTCGTTCCACCCCATATGTGGGACTTTGAGCTTGTTTCCGTGCGCGTCGGTCATGGCCTTCGGGGGAAACCGACGCACCTTGCCGGGCAACAACGCGAGGCCGGGTGTGTCGCCCTCCTCGCTGTGCTCGAAAAGCATCTGCAACCCGATGCAAATGCCGAGAAAAGGTTTTTCACGCGCCGCGGCGAGCACCGCGCCGCGTAGCCCCCGTGCGTCCATCTCGCGCATGCAATCGCGCATGGCGCCCTGGCCCGGGAACACGACGCGCTCGGCGCGCTGCACGACTCCGGGATCGCCGGTCACCGTCACGCTGCACTGCGGGGCAACGTGCTCGATCGCTTTAGCAACCGAGCGCAGGTTGCCCATGCCGTAATCGACGACCGCGATGCTGGCCATTGTGGAAGACTATCTAAGTGCGTTGGTTACTCCCCTCCCCGGCGTTGGGGAGGGGTGGGGGAAGGGGCTACCTTGTCCATACCGCACCTACAAGGTGCCTTTGGTCGAAGGCACGCCGCTCATGCGCGGATCCACTTCCACCGCCATGCGCAGCGCACGCCCGAAGGCCTTGAAAGCGGTCTCGGCCTGATGGTGAGCATTGGTGCCGCGCAGATTGTCGATATGCAGGGTGACCTGGGCGTGGTTCGCAAACCCCTGAAAAAACTCGTGCACCAGATCCACGTCGAACTCGCCGATCCGTGCCCGCACGAAATCGATATGGAAATCCAGACCGGGGCGGCCCGACAGATCGACGACGACGCGCGAAAGCGCTTCATCGAGCGGCACGTAAGCGTGGCCGTACCGGCGCACGCCTTTCTTGTCGCCGACGGCCTTCGCAAACGCCTGCCCGAGCGTGATGCCGATATCCTCGACCGTGTGATGCGCGTCGATATGAAGGTCGCCGCGTGCGTCCACTTCGAGATCGAACAAGCCGTGGCGTGCGACCTGGTCGAGCATGTGGTCGAGAAAAGCCACTTGGGTCGCAAGCCGCCCGGCGCCGCTGCCATCGAGATCGAGCGTCACGCTGATCTGCGTTTCGAGTGTGTTGCGCGTGACTTGCGCTTGGCGCCTGGTCATGGAAGCCGGCCTGGAGCAGTGAATTTCACGACAGCGATGCGCGCAGCGCGCGCAGGAAACTGTCGTTCTCTTCGGACGTGCCCACGGTAACGCGCAGGCAACCCGCCAGCGCAGGATGCGATCCGTCGAGGTTTTTCACCAGAACGCCGCGCTCCCGAAGACCGCTGAAAGCGAGCGCGGCAGCGCCGGTCCTGAAGAGGATGAAATTCGCGTCGCTGGGGTAAGGGGTGACGCCGGGCATGCGCTGCAATTCAATGATGAGGCGCGCGCGTTCGGCTTTGATGGCGACCGCCTGCTCGTGCAGCAGCGCACGATGGTGAAGCACCTGCTCGGCGACGAGCTGAGTGAGCACGCTGACATTATACGGCAGGCGCACCTTGTCGACGTGCTGCAGCCATTCGTTGCGCCCGGCGATGAGCCCGAGTCGCAATCCCGCGAGGCCCGACTTCGAAAGCGTGCGCATGACCAGAAGATTGGGATATTCGCCGAGGCGCTGCATGTACGTGCATCCGGCGAACGCATGATAGGCCTCGTCCACTACGACGAGCCCGGGTGCTGCGCGCACGACGCGATTCAAGGCTTCGGTTGCAAAGAGGTTCCCCGTCGGATTGTTCGGATACGCGATGATCACGAGCGCCGGCCTATGCTCTTCGATCGCCGCGATCATGCGCTCGGCATCAAGCGAAAAATCGTCGGCGAGCGGCACGCCGATATAGCGCATGCCGCAGAACGACGCGACGAGGCGAAACATGACGAATGAAGGCTCGACGCCGAGCACGCTCGCCCCGGGCCGCGCGCTTGCCAGCATCAGCATCTGGATGATCTCGTCCGAGCCATTGCCGAGCAGCAGATCCATGTCCGCCGGAATTTCCAGCGCCGCGCGCAGGGATGCTTTCAGGCGGGCGGCACCCGCGTCGGGATACCGATTGATCGCGGCGTCAGCGACGATTTCCGCGATTTCGGCGCGCACACTCTCGGGCAGGCGATACGGATTCTCCATCGCGTCGAGCTTCACCATACCGGCAGCGTCCGGCACGTGATAACTCTTCAGCGCGCGGATCTCGTCGCGAATCACATCTTGCGGCGTCTGGGCCATCGGTTATTTCATCCGGTATTCGGCCGAGCGCGCGTGCGCGGTCAATCCTTCGCCGTGCGCGAGCTCGGCTGCAATCTTCCCGAGCGTCTGCGCGCCTTCGCGCGAAATGCGGATCACGCTGGAGCGCTTCTGGAAGTCGTAGACGCCGAGCGGCGAGGAGAAGCGCGCCGTGCGTGAAGTCGGCAGCACGTGATTCGGACCCGCGCAGTAATCGCCGAGCGCTTCGGAAGCGTAGCGTCCGATAAAAATCGCGCCGGCGTGCCTCACCTTCGCCAGCAGGGGCTCCGCGTCTTCGACCGCCAGCTCCAGATGCTCGGGGGCGATACGGTTCACGAGCTCGCATGCCTCAGTGAGATCGCGCACTTCGATGAGCGCGCCGCGCCGCGCGAGCGCATCCCGAATCACCTGTTGCCGCGACATCCCGGGAAGCTCGCGTTCGATACTCGCCTGCACTGCGTCGAGAAAACCGGCGTCAGGCGAGACAAGTATCGCCTGCGCAAGCTCGTCATGCTCCGCGTGCGAAAATAGATCCATCGCAATCCAGTCGGGATTGCTCGTGCCGTCGGAGACGATGAGGATTTCCGACGGGCCCGCCACCATGTCGATACCGACCACGCCGAAAACACGCCGCTTCGCTGCGGCGACATACGCATTGCCGGGGCCGACGATCTTGTCTACCGCCGGTATGCTTAGCGTGCCGTACGCCATCGCGGCCACCGCCTGCGCGCCTCCGATCGTATACACGCGGTCGACGCCGCACAGCGCCGCGGCCGCGAGCACGAGCAGGTTACGCTCGCCGCCTGGCGTGGGCACCGCCATGACGATCTCGCTCACGCCGGCGACTTTCGCCGGCATCACGTTCATGATGACCGACGACGGATACGCGGCCTTTCCGCCGGGGACATACACGCCGACGCGGTCGAGCGGCGTCACGCGCTGGCCGAGCTCGTTGCCTTCCGCGTCCTGATAGGACCACGACTGCGCGCGCTGCCGCTCGTGGTAGGAGCGCACGCGCTCCGCCGCGGCCTGCAGTGCGACGCGCTGCGCTTCGGGCAGAGCCGTCAGTGCGCGCGCGCACTCGGCTGCGCTCACCTGGAGGTCTTGCGCGCGCGTTGCGTTCACGCGATCGAGGCGCCGCGTGTATTCGAGGAGCGCATCGTCGCCGCGGAGGCGAACGTCCGCGAGTATGGCTGCCACGATCTCGTCGACTTTGGGGTCCTGCGCGCTTTCGAAAGCGAGCAGCTCCGTAAGCTGCGCTTCGAATTCGCTGTCGCGTGTCGCAAGCCGCCGCATCACGCCACCGCGCGCGAGAATGCTTCGAGCAGCGGCTGTACCGCTGCACGCTTCAGTTTGAGCGCGGCCTGATTGACGATCAACCGTGCGGACACCGGCGCGATTTCCTCGACTGCACGCAGGCCGTTCGCTTTGAGCGTGTTGCCGCTGCTGACGAGGTCCACGATCGCATCGGCGAGGCCCACCAGCGGCGCGAGCTCCATCGAGCCGTAGAGCTTGATGAGATCGACGTGCATGCCTTTCGCGGCGAAGTGCTCGCGCGCTGTCTGCAGGTACTTGGTGGCGACTTTCAAGCGCGCGCCCTGCTTCACCGCCTGCCCGTAATCGAAATCTTCCGCCACGGCGACCACCATCCTGCAGCGCGCGATCTTCAGATCGAGCGGTTGATAGAGTCCTTCGCCGCCGTGCTCATCGAGCACGTCTTTACCGGCTACGCCCAGTTCGGCAGCGCCGTATTGCACATAGGTGGGAACATCTGTCGCACGCACGATGATCACCCGCACGTCGTGCCGGTTGGTCGAGAGGATCAGCCTGCGGGAGGTCTCCGGATCTTCGCGCGTGGCCACACCCGCCGCGGCGAGCAGCGGCAGGGTCTCGTCGAAGATGCGGCCCCTGGAGAGCGCGATCGTGATCATGGGAGAACTGCGGGAGGATCGCACAAAGAGTTGAATTGTAACGCAAAAGCGCTGAGGTTAAACTTGCGCGACCGATTTGTATCGCCTTGGGTCACGCGCAATGTCCGACCAGCCGCTCGTCGAAATTTCGAATCTCGCGTTTGCCTACGGCGCGCGCCCCATTTTTCGCGACCTGAATCTGACGATTCCCCGGGGCCGGATCGTAGGGGTCATGGGTGCGAGTGGATCGGGGAAGACCACGCTGATGCGGTTGATCGGCGGCCAGCTCAAGCCTGCGCGCGGGCAGGTGAAAGTGCTGGGCCAGACAGTTCATGCGCTCACGCGACGCGAGCTTTTCGATCTGCGCCGCAAAATGGGCATGCAGTTTCAGCAGGGCGGATTGTTCACGGACCTTTCGGTGTTCGAGAACATCGCATTTCAGATGCGCGAGAAAACCGATCTGCCGGAGAACATGATCAACGATCTCGTGCTGATGAAGTTGAACGCGGTCGGTTTGCGCGGTGCGGCGCAGCTCATGCCGGCGGAGCTATCCGGCGGCATGTCGAGGCGCGTCGGACTGGCACGCGCGATCGCACTCGATCCGACGCTGATGATGTACGACGAGCCGTTTGCCGGCCTCGATCCGATTTCCTGCAACGTCATAGGCAACCTCATACGGCAGCTGAACGATACGCTGGGGCTCACCTCGATCGTGGTTTCCTACGACGCGAGCGAAGCGCTGAAAGTAATCGACTACGTCTATTTCATCGCGGACGGCGTGGTGGTGGCACACGGGACGACCGAAGAGGTGAAAACATCCACGGACCCATTCGTGAGCCAGTTCATACGCGCGTTGCCGGATGGTCCCGTGCCGTTTCATTATCCGAGCGACGCTTATGAGAAGGATCTGGAGCTCGATGGTGCTCGCGAAGGCGCGCAGTAGATAGGGCCTGGCGCCCGTAGCCGCATAAGCGCCGCGTCGCGCCCGAAGGCGCAGCGAAGCTGCGGCGGAGGAGCGGCGTGGAACTTTATTGCACTCGCTCGATGCGCGCTCCGAGCTGCGACAGTCGTTCCTCGATCCGCTCGTAACCGCGATCGAGATGATAAACGCGCTCGATCGTCGTCCGGCCGCGCGCGACGAGGCCCGCCAGAACAAGACTCGCGGAGGCGCGAAGATCGGTCGCCATGACCGTCGCGCCATCGAGGTGGGGCATCCCGCGCACGACTGCGGTATTACCATCGAAGTCGATATCGGCGCCGAGACGTTTCAATTCCTGCACGTGCATGAAACGGTTCTCGAATATCGTCTCGGTGATGAGCGCCATGCCCGACGCAACGCTGTTCAGTGCCATGAACTGCGCCTGCATGTCCGTTGGAAATGCCGGATAGGGCGCTGTGCGCACGTCGACTGCATCGGGACGCCGATCCATCGCGAGCCGTATCGAATCGGCTCGCGTTTCGACGCGGGCACCACACTGGCGCAGCTTCTCGAGCACCGAGTCCAGTGTGTCCGAGCGCGTGCCCGTCAGCCGGATATCGCCGCCGGTCGCGGCTGCGGCAGCGAGAAAGGTACCGGTCTCGATGCGGTCGGGCATCACGCGATAGCGTGCGCCGTGCAGGCGCTCGACTCCGTTCACGCGGATGACATCGGTCCCGGCGCCTTCGATTTGCGCGCCCATTGCGATGAGACATTCAGCGAGGTCGACGACTTCCGGCTCGCGGGCAGCGTTCTCGATCCTCGTCGTGCCTTGAGCGAGCGTCGCCGCCATCATGAGGTTTTCGGTGCCGGTGACAGTCACCAGATCGGTTCGGATGCGCGCGCCGCGCAGCCTTTCGGCGCGCGCGATCATGTCCCCGCCTTCGATGCTGATGGTCGCGCCCATCGCTTCCAGGCCCTTGATGTGCTGATCGACCGGGCGCAGCCCGATTGCACATCCGCCGGGGAGCGCTACCCGCGCCTTACCACAGCGCGCCAGCAGAGGACCGAGCGTCAGCACGGATGCGCGCATCGTTTTGACGAGCTCGTACGGCGCCGCCGAGTTCGAAATGTCGGACGCCGTGAGCTTCACGCATGTCTTCTCTTCCTTCGCTATCGCAACGCCCATCTGCTCGAGCAGCCTGAGCATCGTTGCCACGTCGCGCAGTTCCGGTACGTTTTCGACGATCAGCGGGTCGGCTGTGAGGAGCGCCGCGCACAGGATCGGCAACGCGGCGTTCTTCGCGCCCGAGATCGGCACTTCGCCTTCGAGCCTCACGCCGCCTTCGATAACGAGCTTGTCCACGGTACGCTCCTAGGCGCTCCATTCTTCGGGCGTCAACGTCCGCATCGAAAGCGCGTGTATGTCTTCGCGCATGCGCTCGCCGAGCGCCGCGTAGACCAGCTGGTGCTGGCGCACTTTTGAAAGGCCGCGGAAAAGCGGGCTTACCACGACTGCTTCGAAATGGCGGCCGTCGCCGCTCACTTCGACGTGATCGCACTGCATGCCCTCTTCGATGAATTGTCTGATCTGATCGGGATCCACGAGCGCCTTTGTGCAAGATTAATGCCGCAACTTGGCTCTCATGCGCCGGCCAGCAGCTCGGAGACGCCGTAAAGTTCTGCGAGGCTCTGCACGTTCACGGGCACGTTCGCGAATTCGACCGTGCGGTTTGCCGCCCGGGCCCGGCGCCGCCATTCGAGCAGCAGGCTCACGGCGGCCGAGTCGACTTCGGTCACGCCCGCGAGGTCCACGACGATGCGAGAGCCGCTGAACACGCGCGCGCTCTCCTCGAGCACCTGCGTCGCAGTGGCCATCGTAACGGGCCCCTGCAGCACGCAGCGTCCGTCGGCGCAGGAAATCATCGCGTCGCGGACTGCGCCGCAAGCGTCTTGTTCTTCTGCACAAGCGTGTTGATCAATCCATCCACACCGCCTCTTTGGATCTCCGAATTGAACGTGTGGCGATAATTCTCGACGAGGCTCACGCCTTCGATTTTCACGTCATACACCTTCCACCCCGAAGGGCTTTTTTCCATGTTGTAGTCGATGGCGACCGGCTGCCCGGAAGGCTGCGTGATGAGGGACTTCACGACGACGTCGGTATCGGCGGGCGCCATGCGCACGGGCTTGTAGTCCACCGTCTGGTTCTTGTATTGCGTGAAAGCCGTCGTATACGTGCGCACGAGCAACGTGCGGAACTCGTCGATCAGCACTTTCTGCTGTGCGGGAGTCGCCTGCTTCCAGTTGCGGCCGACGGCGAGCTGAGTCATCCGCGAGAAGTTGAAATGCGGCAGCACCTTGGTTTCGACGAGCTGCGCAACTTTCTGCGGATGCCCTGACGCGATGTCCCTGTCGGTGCGTACGATCGCGAGCACTTCGTCGGTCACGCTGCGAGCAAGCGCGTCCGGTGCGATATCGGCAGTCGCCGCTGACGACGTTGCAGCGGCCATGGCGAAAAACGCCGCCAGTGTAAGTCTCTTCATTTAGCGTTTCCTCGTTTCGTTACTTCTTACCCGTGTCGCCTTCAGCGGCCTTGCTGTAGAGAAACTGGCTGATCAGTTTTTCAAGCACGACAGCCGATTGCGTAAGCTTCAGCGTCTCGCCGTTCGCGAGGTTCGCCGCGTCGCCGCCCGCATCCAGACCGACGTATTGTTCCCCCAGCAGACCCGAAGTCAGGATCGAAGCCGTCGTGTCCTTGGGAAACGCGAAGTGTTTGTCGATGCTCAACTCCACCCGCGCGTTGAAGCGACTGTTGTCGAAGGTGATGCCGGCCACGCGCCCGACCACCACGCCCGAGCTCTTGACCGGCGCCCGCGGCTTCAAGCCGCCGACGTTGTCGAAATTCGCATAAATGGCATAGCTGTCGCTGCCGAGTCCGATCGTCGCCATGTTTCCCACTTTCATGGCGAGTATCAGCAGCGCGCCGATACCGGCGCATACGAACAGACCGACCCACAGGTCGAGCGTCGAGCGTTCCATCAAAGCCCCCGAAACATGAGAGAGGTCAGCACAAAATCGAGCGCGAGTATCGCGAGCGACGAGGTCACGACCGTGCGTGTGGTCGCGCCCGACACGCCTTCGGCGGTCGGCGGCGCATCGTAGCCTTCGAAGAGCGATATCCACGTCACCGCCACGCCGAACACGCAACTCTTGATGACGCCGTTCAGAATATCGTTGCGAAAATCGACCGCCGCCTGCATCTGCGACCAGAACGATCCTTCGTCGACGCCGATCAGCACCACGCCGACCAGGTAACCGCCGAAGATCCCCATTGCGCTGAATAGCGCCGCAAGGAGCGGCATCGAAATAACGCCCGCCCAGAAGCGCGGCGCCACCACGCGCGCGATCGGATCGACCGCCATCATTTCCATAGCGGCAAGCTGCTCGGTTGCTTTCATCAAGCCGATCTCTGCGGTCATCGCCGAGCCCGCGCGGCTTGCAAAAAGCAGCGCTGCCACGACCGGACCGAGCTCGCGCACGAGCGAGAGCGCCACGAGCACGCCGAGCGCGGATTCCGAGCCGTAGGTCTGCAGAGTGTGATAGCCCTGCAGGCCCAGCACCATGCCGACGAAGAGTCCCGACACCAGAATGATGATGAGCGAGAGCACGCCGGTGTAATACAGCTCGCGGATGATGAGCCGTAAACGCCGAAAGCTCGTGCCCGAGCTCGCGATCGTGAGCGCGAAAAAGCGGCTTGCGTAGCCGAGCCGCCACACGCCGTCGACGGCATGGTGGCCGATCCCGCGCACGCTGATTATGGCCGAGCGGTTAAACATTGCGGAGCAGGAAGCAACGTAGGTTCATAACCGCAAGTCCTGCGCAAAATCGCGGCCCGGATACTGAAAAGGCACCGGTCCATCCGGCTCGCCATATACAAACTGGCGCACGAGCTGATCGCTCGACTCGCGCATGTCCTCGGGCGTTCCGTGGGCGACGATTCTGCCGCCCGAAACGTAATACACGTAATCGACCAGGTCGAGCGCTTCCTGCACGTCGTGCGTCACCACGATCGAGGTCGCGCCCAAAGCATCGTTCAGGCGCCGTATGAGATTGCTGATGACGCCGAGCGAAATCGGATCGAGGCCCGTGAAAGGTTCGTCGTACATGATCAGCATCGGATCGAGCGCGATCGCGCGCGCGAGCGCAACGCGCCGCGCCATGCCGCCCGAGAGCTCGGCCGGCATCAACCGGTGGGCGCCGCGCAAACCGACTGCATTGAGCTTCATCATCACGAGATCGCGGATCATGCGCTCAGGAAGGTCCGTGTGCTCGCGCATCTGGAAAGCGACGTTGTCATAGACCGAGAGATCGGTGAACAGGGCGCCGAACTGAAAAAGCATGCCCATGCGCCGCCGCATCTCGTATATGCCGCGCCGGTCGAGCGCGTTCACCGGCAAACCTGCGACCGTAACTTGCCCTTGTGTCGCTTTCACCACGCCCGCGATCAGACGCAGCAGCGTCGTCTTACCGGAGCCGCTCACGCCTATGATGGCAACGACCTTCCCGCGCGGAATCAGCATGTTGATTCGCGTGAGGACGGGGCGGTGATCGTAGGCGAAGCTGACTTCCGATATTTCTATGAGGTTCTCTTGGGCCACCGGGCGGAAGCGCCAAAAAGCCCGCATTTTAAACCACTTCCAGTGCGCGAGTTAACCGTCCCCGCGAAAGAAGGCGAAGTGGCATGATGCAGAGGGGCGCGCTGAATATGGACGTCGTACGCGTGAAAATCCTGCTGACCGGTTCGAGCTCGTACTTCGCGCAGGCGCTGCTGCCTCTTTTGTGCGAGCAATCGACGGTGGACAGCGTGACCGGGGTGGATACGCACGACGCGCGCTTCACGCACGCGAAGTTTCGGCCGGTGGCGCTCGACATTCGGAGCGATGGCCTGTCCGCGCTGCTGCGCGCGCACGACGCCCTCATCCACCTCGCCTCTGTCGTGATCCCGGCACGGATGAGCGCGGCGGAGATGTTCAATGTCAACGTACGCGCGGCTCACGGGCTTTTTCGCGACGCGCGGGCTGCAGGCATGGCACGCCTCATACACATGTCGAGCGCGGCCGTGTACGGTGAAGCGATTCACGCCGGCGAGCAGACTGCGCTCAAGCCGCTGCCGGGATTTATCTACGCGGAGCATGAGGCGCACCTCGACCAGCTGCTGGCGATCGAACTGCCCGAATGCGTGAGACTGCGGCCGCAGCTCGTAGTCGGGCCGCGTGCGCACCCGGCGGTCAAGCGCCTGCTCAAGCAGCCGTTTTATCCACGGCTGCCCGTGCCGCACCCGCTCTTCCAGTGCGTGCACGAAGACGATCTCGCGCGAGCCGTGCTTCTCTGCCTCACGCGTGAGGCGCGCGGCGCGTACAACATCGCCATCGAAGACAGCCTGACCGTGCGTGACGCGATACGCGCGCGTCGGCGTCTCAACGGCGCACTTCCGCTGACAGTCGCGGAATTCGCGCTCAAAGCGGCCAGCCGGTTCTACGGCTGGAACGCCGACCCTGGAATCCTGCAGGCGCTTTGCCACACGCTGCTCGTGAATTGCCGGCGGGCAACGATCGAGCTCGGTTGGCGCAGCAGCTATAGCGCGCGGGCGGCGCTCGCTACGCTCTAGTGGCCAATAACGGGTGATTCGAAAATAACGTTCGCGGCAGACGCCTGCTCAGCAGGCCCGCCGCTCACGAATAACGTACTGCCGGTTCTAATGTTGCGGTCACTAGGTACAATTGCGCGGTTGCGCTAACTTACGCTCATGACCGCGTTCGTGCCGCACCCGGCGCTTTCGTTCGACGCCGTCTCGAAGCGCTTCGGCGGCGTGCCGGCGCTCGAAGGTTTCACGCTCGACGTGAAGCGCGGGGAGCTTTTGGGGCTGGTGGGCGGTAATGGGGCAGGCAAAACCACGCTCATCAAGTGTCTGCTCGATTTTTGCGCCATCGACGGCGGCGCCATTGCGATATCCGGTGTCCGGCACCTGCGCACCGAAGCGCGTGCCGATCTGGCGTTTCTACCCGAACGCTTCAATTCTCCGCACTACCTTACCGGCCGCGATTTCCTGCGCTATATGGCCGAGCTCCATCGCACCGCGTACAGCGAAGAACGCGTGAAGCAGACCTTCGAGAGGCTCGATCTGTCCGGGCACGCGCTCGATCGGCCTGCACGCACCTACTCGAAAGGCATGATGCAAAAGCTCGGACTGGCCGCATGCCTTTTGTCGGGCAAAAGCTTACAGGTCCTGGATGAACCAACCAGCGGTCTCGATCCCAAAGCCCGCGCGCTGCTCAAGCGCGAGCTGCAAAGCCTGCGGGCAGACGGCCGAACGGTATTTTTTACTTCGCACAGCCTGAGCGACGTCGAGCAGATATGCGATCGCATGGCGGTGCTGGATGGAGGCCGATTGCGCTTTGCGGGTCCTCCGGCCGAGCTCATGACCCGGTATGGCGGCCGCGATCTCGAGCACGCGTTTCTCGCATGCATCGGCGAGGTTGTGGCGTGAAGCGTCGTCCACGGCTCGATCTGGCACAATGACCGCGTCAGCTATGAGCGCTGCGGAGGCGCACGTGAAATTGCGGGGTAAACCGGATCTGCTGATCGTCGACGACGACCCCTTGATCTCGGACACGCTCAATTTCGTCCTCGGAACAGATTTCACGGTCCATGTCGCCGATTCGCGCCAGCACGCAAGAACGCTGCTGCGCCAGCTCGAGCGTCCGCCGCAGCTTGCGCTGATCGATCTCGGCCTTCCGCCCACACCGCACCGTCCTGACGAAGGCTTTCGTCTCGTTGCGGAGCTGATCGCGCATTCGCCTGAGATCAAGATCGTCGTGTTGTCCGGACAAAACGACGAGACGAATGCGCGGCACGCGCGCACGCTCGGCGCAGTCGATTTCGTACAGAAGCCGTGCGAGCTCGACACCCTCAAGCAACTGCTCAGGCGCGCGCTCGAAATGCAGGACGCGGAGCTGGTTACGCCCACGGACCGGGGGCTGCTTGGCAAAAGCGTGCTCGTTGAAAAGCTGAAAGAACAGATCATTCAATTTGCGAGCGCGCCGTTTCCCGTCCTGATCGAAGGGGAGTCCGGAAGCGGCAAGGAGCTGGTCGCGCTGTCGCTGCATACGCTCAGCCCGCGCGCATCGCGGCCTTTCCTCGCGTTGAACTGCGCAGCGATCTCGCCCACGCTGGTCGAGCCCACGCTCTTCGGCTACGCGAAAGGCGCCTTCACCGGCGCGGGCGCCCCACGTGCCGGTTATTTCGAAGATGCCCACGATTCCACGCTCTTTCTCGACGAAATCGGCGAGTTGCCGCTCGAGCTGCAGGCGAAACTGCTGCGCGTGCTCGAAAATGGAGAGTTCCAGCGCGTAGGCGAGACGCAAAGCCGCTTTTCGAATGCGCGCGTGATTGCCGCGACCAATCGCGACATGCGCCAGGAGATCCGCGCCGGCCGCTTTCGCGCCGACTTGTATCACCGGCTCTCGGTGTTCACGCTGAACGTACCGCCGCTGCGCGAGCTGGGCGACGACAAAGTGCTGCTGCTCGACCATTTTCGCGAGTTGTACGCACGCCAGGCGGGCGTGCCGAGGTTCGAGCTCGACCGGCGCGCGATGGCGCAGTGGCTCGACTACAGTTTTCCGGGAAACGTGCGCGAGCTGCGCAATATCGCCATCCGGCTGACGACCAAACACTCGGGCCAGACCGTGAGCGCCGAGCAGCTTCAGGCCGAGCTCGACATGGAGAGCGTGGAGCTCGCGCGGCCCGGCCTGCCTGCGGCGCAGCATTTTCAGGGGCTGCTGGAAGCGGCGAAGCACCAGCTGCAATTGCAAAAATCGTTCAATCTGGACGACACGTTGAATCACTGGGAGCGCGCCTACGTCGAAGCGGCGCTTTCGATCACGCAGGGGAATCTCACGCGTGCCGCGCGGCTGCTCGGAATACACCGCACCACGCTCTACAGCCGCATGCAGAACTATGCCACTATTGGCGAAACGGGAAATTCCTCTGTCAAGTAACCTTGCAGGCGCTCCGGCGCGCGCGCAAGCAGCAGGGAGGGGCTAAAGCGCATGTACTACGATCATTTCGGATTGACCCGCGCGCCTTTCAAGATCACGCCGAATACCGAGTTTTTCTTTACCGGCGGTAACCGCGGACCGGTGCTCGAAGCGCTGATGTATGCGATCACGAACGGCGAAGGCATCGTCAAAGTGAGCGGCGAAGTCGGCAGCGGCAAGACGATGCTCTGCAACATGCTGCAGGAACGGCTGCCGGACAATGTCGAAAGCGTGTATCTCGCCAACCCGAGCGTCGCCCCCGAGGACGTCCTGCACGCGATCGCTTTCGAGCTGCAGCTGGGCGTCGATCGCGGCGCCGACCGGCTCGAAGTCATGCACGTGCTGCAGGATTATCTCGTCAACCGCTACGCTGAAGGCAAGCGCGTTGTCGTATTCATCGAGGAATCCCAGAGCATGCCGCTCGCGACGCTCGAGGAAATCAGGCTGCTGTCCAACCTCGAGACGCGCAACGACAAGCTGCTGCAGATCATTCTTTTCGGCCAGCCCGAGCTCGACGAAATCCTGCGGCGGCCCGACACCCGTCAGTTGCGCGACCGCATCGCGCACAGCTTCAGCCTGGAACCGCTTACCCAGCAACAGGTGCGCGAGTACCTGACGTTTCGCATGCGGGCAGCGGGTTATCGCGGACCGGAAATTTTTTCCGCCGCGCTCGTCAAGAAAATCGCGAAAGCCTCGAGCGGGCTCACGCGCCGCGTCAATCTCATCGCGGACAAGGCGCTGCTCGCCGCCTTCTCGGAAAACACGCACACGGTCAGCGCGAAACATATCGAAGCGGCGCTGCGTGACAGCGAGTTCGGAAAGCCCGTGCGCCGTCTGCAATGGCCCCTGCGTTACGCATGGCTCGGTCTTGCCGTAGTGGTGGGCACCGTGCTCGGCGCGTCCCTCTACGCGCTCGCCGACGGACGGGTCAAGAACGCTGCGCCGGCTACGGCAATGGCGCGGGCGGCGCCTCCAGCCGCGCCCATCGAGGCTGTCCGCGCACCGGTAAGTGCGAGCATCGCCGAGGTCGGCAGAGCGCCGGCACGCACGAGCATCGTCGAAGCTGTCAGCGCGAACGAGGCGCCTGCCGCGCCTGCGCTCGCGGTAGCGACGAGCGCCGGCGTTCAGGCAACGGTGACACCGGCAAGCATGCAGACCGCCGCGCCCGCGACGATGACCGACGCGCCGCTGAATGAAATGAGCGGCAATGTCA